>CANQQM010000011.1 GCA_947626005.1 uncultured Clostridia bacterium | reverse complement strand
CCGAACACAGAAGTTAAGCTCTCTTACGCCGAAAGTACTCGGTCTAACGACCCGGGAGGATAGGTAGTTGCCACCTTCAAGACAAAGGACCCGTCTGCGCATGCAGGCGGGTCCCGACTTTGTGTTTTTGCGGAACGGGGTGGGTTTTTGCCCTTTTCCGAATGGGGAAGGGGCTATGCTTGCGAGGCCTCCGAGATCTTCTGCGCGATCCTGACGAACGCTTCCGCGTCCTTCCGCCCGACGATCTGCACGATCCCGCGCACCATCTCGAGGGTGTGCGCGTGCATTTCGAGGTAGACGTCGAGCTTCTCCTTGACGAGGCGGACGTTGGTCGTGCGCTTGTCCTGTCCGTCGATGCGCTCCACGAGCCCCTTCTTCTCGAGCGAATCCACCGTGCGGTTGACGAGCGATTTGAGCATCCTCGTCTCGGAGGCGATTTCCTTGAAGGGGATGGTGTCCGTCCCGTCCTTCTTGTAGCGTGCGTACGCGATCGAGAGCACGATCGCCTCGTTGTAGATCATTCCGTGCGTGATGCGCGTATTCTTGAGTGTACCGGTGAGCCTGATCCACGCAGCGATCAGCTGCTCTTCGAGTTCATAATCATCCTCCATGGCAGAACCTCCGATTCTTGAACAGTATTATAGGTTTCCGCTGTGCAAATGTCAAGTATTTTCACGCAACTTTTATCTTTGATGATAAAATTTCTCATTCATTCACAGATCGGGAGGGGAATATGTTGCCGAAGGACGATTGGGTGCTCTTAAGCTATGTCAACACCAAGCTCCGCGACGGGTGCGAAAGCGTCGAGGACGTTGCGGCGGAGCTCGACGCAGACGCTTCGGAAATTGTGGAAAGGCTGTCGGCGATCGGATACCGTTACGACGGGGAGAGCCACAGATTTTGTGGATAAATCCCGATTTTTCCACGTGAAACGTGTGAAATTGTGGATAACTTTTTTAAGAAGCGGGAGGACGGTATGGGAAATCTCGATATGATGCGGCTTTTTTCCGAATACGAAGAATTCGACGAAGGGGACTTCACCCCCGAGGAGATGGCGGAATACCTTGCCTATCGGGAGCGGGAGGAGCGGCCCCTCTCCCCCCTCGAGTGGAAGGCGCAATACTTCGAATACTACGACGACGTCAAAGATCCTACGCTCAAGAAGCAGGATTGGTGACGCCGCTCTTTCCGAACTCTTAAAAAACCCGCACACGGTGCGGGTTTTTTGTATGAGAGGTGCAACGTTTTCCGTTCGGTGCGCATAATGGAAGTATGAAACTCACGACCCTTCTTGCCTGTTCCTACCTTGCGGCGCTCGGTTTTTTCGCTACCGTGTACGCCCTTTCGGGGTTCGACCTTCTCCTCTTCCTCTGTGCGGGGAAGGAAGTTCTCTTCCGCGCCCTCCTCTCCCTCGGCGGGGTGGGGGCGGCGTGGCTTGTTTTCTGGCTGATCGCCTTCCGTCCGACGAAATCGCTCTCTTAGAGGATGTTTTCGAGCACCAGTCTGTCGAAATCCACCGCCTCCATGAAGTCGGCGGGACGAAAGACGACGTGATTGAACTTCGCGTAGTTGAAGAGGTGGGTCTTGAGGAGGACGGGCGTCGGGACGTCGAGCTCGCCGCAGATCTCCGCAAGGTAGCCGAAAAATCCCGCGTAGGTGAATTTCTCCTCCCGCGAGTATGTGATCTGTTTTTGGATGCGCCCCTCGCGGAGCACTTTCGCCCAGATGCGGAACATGCTTCTATTATACACGCTGCGGCCGAAAAAAGCAACAATTTTCTTCGGGAAGGGGGAAAAGGGCGCCTCCGCCCGATTCGGGGCAAAAACCGCGTGAAATCTCGGGCGCGCGCGGGAAACCAGTTGACAAACATGCCATAAAGCGCTATAATAGAGTGGATAAAGGTGCCGTGGTTTCCGCAGGGTAGGGGAATCACGGTCGTCTTTATGCGAAGATTTGCGCGAAAAAGGCGCAGGAAGGGGTAAAATATGGCAGATCGGTTTTACATGACGCAAAAGGGATACGAGGAAGCGGTCAAGGAGCTCGAGTATCTCACCAAAGTCAAACGCGCGGAGATCGTCGAACGCATTCAGGAAGCGCGTTCGCACGGCGACCTTTCGGAGAATGCCGAATACGACGCGGCGCGCAACGAACAGGCGGCCAACGAGGGCGAGATCGCCGAGCTCGACTACCGCATCAAGAACGCGGTCATCATCGAGGAGAGCGACGACAACTCCGTCGTCCACATCGGGTCGACCGTCACCGTTTACGACTGCGACTTCGAGGAGGAGGCGACGTACACCATCATGGGTACGACCGAGGTCGACGCGATGAAGAACGTCATTTCCAACGAATCGCCCGTCGGCGCGGCCCTTCTCAAGCACAAGAAGGGGGAGACGGTCACCGTCAAGGCCCCCGACGGCGAATATAAGCTCAAGATCCTTAAAATCGACTGAGGACAATATGGAAGAGAATACGAATGCCGAGGAGGAGCTCTTGGAGCAGGCGCGGGTGCGCCGTGAAAAGCTCGCAAAGCTCACCGAGGAGGGCAACGACCCCTACCGCAAAACGAGTTATCCCGTCAGCGCCGATTCATCGCTCACGAAGGGCGATTTTTCGGCATGGGAAGGAAAAGAGGTGTGCGTCGCGGGGCGGCTGATGTCCCGCCGCATCATGGGGAAGGCGTCCTTTTCGCACATTTCCGACCGCAACGGTCAGCTGCAGGTGTACATCACGCGGCAGGACGTCGGCGAGGACGTCTACACCGCTTACAAAAAGGACTTCGATATCGGCGATATCGTCGGCGTGAAGGGGTATGTATTCCGCACGCAGACGGGGGAGGTCACCGTCCACGCGACCTCTCTCGAGATGCTCTCGAAGGCGCTTCTGCCCCTTCCCGAAAAGCACAACGGACTGCAGAACATCGACACCAAGTACCGCCTTCGCCACATCGACCTCATCATGAATCAGGACGTCCGCGAGACCTTCTTCAAGCGGGCGAAGATCATCCGCGCCATCCGTGAATTCCTCGACAGCCGCGGCTTCCTCGAGGCGGAGACGCCCATCCTTCTCCCGATCGAGATCGGGGCGGACGCCCGTCCCTTCAGGACGCACCACAACGCCCTCGACCTCGATATGTACCTCCGCATCGAGACGGAGCTGTACTTAAAGCGGCTCATCGTCGGCGGGTTCGAGAAGGTGTACGAGATGGGGCGCATCTTCCGCAACGAGGGGATGGACCAGAAGCACAACCCCGAGTTCACGACGGTCGAGATCTACGAGGCCTACGTCGATTACCGCGAGATGATGAACTTCACCGAAGCCCTTGTGCGGGCGGCGGCGACGGCGGCCTGCGGGAGCGAACGCGTCGTCTACCAAGGCACGGAGCTCGACTTCGGCAAGTGGGAAAAGCTGACGATGACGGAGGCCGTCGAGAAGTACTCGGGCGTCGATTTCTCCCGCATCAAGACGGATGAGGAGGCGCAGGCGGCGGCAAGGGAGCACGGCGTGGAGCTCGAAAAGGGCAAGACGTCGCGCGGACACGTCCTTGCGGAGTTCTTCGATACCTTCGTCGAGGACAAGCTCATCCAGCCCACCTTCATCTACGAATACCCCGTGGAGATCTCTCCGCTTGCAAAGCGCAAGCCGGACGATCCCACGATGTGCGAACGCTTCGAATTCTTCATCATGGGGATGGAACTCGGGAACTGCTTCTCCGAGCTCAACGACCCCGTCGACCAGAAGCGCCGCATGGTGGAACAGGCGGAGCGCAAGCGCGCGCAGGGCGCAAACGCCGAGCTCGACACCGACTTCATCGACGCGCTCGAACACGGCATGCCCCCTACGGGCGGCCTCGGCGTGGGGGTCGACCGCCTCGTGATGCTTCTCACCGACAGTGCGAGCATCCGCGACGTTCTCCTCTTCCCCACGATGAAACCCAAGAAGTAACAAGGGACTATGGACGCAAGGATCACAAAATCGAGATTGGGGAACTTCCTCTCCTACGATTGGCTCAAGATCATCGTGGCGATCGTGTTCGCGGTGCTCGGTCTCAGTGTGTTCTTTACGACCGTCCGCACCCGTCCCCGCAGCGATCAGGTCTACGAGATCTACGGCTATTTGGGGCTCAAACAGGGGTCCGTCACCCTCGACTTCGACAAGACGCTCGAGGAGGCGGACGTCTTTTCCTACGACATTCTCGAGACGCGCCTCGAATCCTTCGACGGCTACGACAATTACAGCGGTTCGGCCTTTGCGGCGCGGCGTGCCGCGGGGCAGGGCGACGTCATGTTCCTCTCCGACTATGCGGTCTACGACGAGGAGGGGAACGAGACGCAGGCTTCTTCCTTAAAGAGCTACGTTTCGGGGCTCTTTGTCGAGGAAGAGGGCACGGAGAGGATGTCGGGCGTGCACGACTTCCGCACCTTCCTCTCGGACTGCGAAACCTACCTCAAAAACGCCTTCGGCGACGACCTTACCGCGGCGGCGGAACCCAAAGAGGAGGTCGTCCGCACCCTCTTTACCGAGCGGAACGGCAAGGATAAGCGCTTCCGTTCGGCGGCGAAGAAGGAGGAGGGCGTCCGCCTCGAGGCGGAGCGGCTCAAAAAGCTCAAGGAAGATTTCCTCGCCGTCGAAGCCGCGATCGAAGGGGGCAAGTATTCGTTTACCGACTACACGACGGAGAAGGGGAACACCTACACCCCGTCGCTTGCCGTCGGGAAACTCGGCCGCATCCAGGAGCTCTTCTACTATCCCGTCGAAACAGAGGGAGAAACCAAACTCAGCGGGGAGACGCTCAACGTCATCCTCTTCGACAACGGCCGCCGCGAGAGCGACCTTCGATTCGAGACGGTCTCCTTTCTCGCCTATCTCCTCGGAGCGTTCGACGCATGAAACTGCACATCGCGGAAATGCTCGAAGGGCAGAAGCCGCACATTTCCTTCCACACCCCCGGGCACAAACGCGCAGGGGCGGACATCACGGAACTCAGCTATTCGGATTGCCTCCTCTCTCCGACGGGGGTCATCGCACGGGCCGAGCGCGACATCGCGGAAATTTTGGGCGCAGAGCGCTCCTTCCTCCTCACCGACGGGAGCACGTCGGGGGTCTTTTCGATGCTTGCGGCGATTTCGGGGCGGCGCGTCGCCCTCCCCGCGTTTTCCCATCCGAGCGTGTTTCATGCGCTCGGATTCCTGCAAAAGGAGGCCGTCCTCATCCCCTGCGGCGTGGAGGCCGGGATCCCGCTGCAGCCCAAGGAGGAGGAGATCGAACGGGCGCTTTCAAATGCCGACGCCCTCCTTCTCACTTCGCCCGACTACTACGGCTTCTTCCCGCCCCTTGCCTTTGCAAGGGAACTCACCCTTCGCGTCGGGAAGCCGTTTCTTATCGACGGCGCACACGGGTCACATCTGCATTTTACGGAAAGACATGCGGGCAAGTTTGCCGATATGTGGGTAGACGGTGTGCATAAATCCCTTCCCGCCCTTACGCAAGGGGCCGTCGTCTCCGCGCGGAAGGGGTTCGAAGAAGCGCTCGGAAAGAGCGTAAAGCTCTTCCGCACGACGTCGCCCTCCTATCCCATCATGGCGAGCGTCGAATACGCCGTGAAGTATCCGCGGAACGAGGCGATCGAACGGGCGGCGGAACGCTTCAAAATGCAACATGGGTGCGTAAAAAACGACGATTGGACGAAGATCCTCGTCCCGATCGGGCCCAATGCCCCCGCCGTCGGGGTCGCCCTCGAAGAGGAGGGCGTGTATGCGGAATTTTGCGACGGGAACTATCTTCTCTTCTACCTCTCCCCCTGCACGAAGGAGGAGGATCTGAAAAAACTCGGCGCCCTCCTCCGCCGATTCCCGCGGGGGAAGATCATGGGAGAGGGGCGCATCCCCATGTATTCGGAGGAGCCGTGAAGAAGCTGCTTTCGACAACCGAGGCCTATCGCCGCATCCGCTCGGACGCGGAAAAGGGGGAGCTTGCTTCGACGACGCTCGTCCTCTTTCCAGACGCCGCGAATCTCAGGCAGCTCCTCATCTCCTGCGCGAAGGCGTTCTTCCTTGCGGAGGAGGGGACGCGCACCGCCCTTCTCCTCGAAAAGGAGAGCTATTCCGATTGCCTCTTCTATCCGGAAGCGGGGGGAAAACTCACCGCCGACGGTGCGGGGGAAATCGTCGAAGAGAGCCTTCTGCGCCCCGTCGAGGGGGAGAGGAAGCTCCTCTGCGTCTTGCTCGACGGCGCGACGCCCCTCGTCCAGAACAAACTTCTCAAAGTCCTCGAGGAGCCGCCCGAGAGCGTGTATTTCCTCCTCGGCGCCTCCGCCGAGCACGCCGTGCTTCCCACCGTGCTCTCCCGCGCGAAGAAGATCGCCGAGCCGCCCTTCCCCGAACCCGAAGTCGTCCGCGCCCTCGAGCGCCTGCACCCGGGGGAGAAGGGGATCCGCGAGGCCGCGGCGGCGGGGGGAGGGATCCTCTCCGTCTCCGAGTCCCTCCTTTCGGACGGAGGGGAGGAATTTGCGCTTGCGGAGAACTTCCTCCTTTCGGACGCGGAAAAGCTCTGCCGCACCCTCGGGGAGGAAAAAGTCCGCCGTCCCTTCCTTCCCGCCCTCAAACTCGTCCTTCGCGACGCGCTCTTTTTGGCGACGGGGCAGGAGAAGTACTGTATGCGCCGAACGGAGGGCGTCAAGAAAATTTCCGTAAACTATCCCGCGGGCGCACTCGTGTCCGCGATCGGCTTCGCGGGGGACGCGGAGCGGGAGATCGCATTCAACGCAAACTACGGACAGGCGCTCTACACCCTCTCCGTACGGGTGCGGGAGGAGAGAAAAAAATGGTAAAGGTCGCCGTGATCAGATTCAAGGGAAACAGCAAACCCTATTACTTCGCGACGGGAAAGGAACCGCTCGAAAAGGGGCAGGGCGTCATCGTCGAGACGGCGCGCGGGCTCGAATACGGCATCGTCGTCGAACCCGAACGCGAGATCGAGGAGGAGAAAACGGTCTCCCCCTTAAAGCCCGTTGTCCGCATCGCGACCGAGCGGGACGAAGAGACGGTGCGCCGCAACGAGGCGCGCCGCGCCGACGCCATGCGCGTCTGCAAGGAGAAGATCCGCGCCCACGGGCTGGAAATGAAGCTCATCGACTGCGAATTCACCTTCGAGGGGAATAAAGTCATCTTCACCTTCACCGCCGACGGAAGGGTGGACTTCCGCGAACTCGTGAAGGACCTCGCGTCGGTGTTCCGCATGCGCATCGAGCTCAAACAGGTCGGCCTCCGCGACGAAACGCGCATCCTCGGCGGGATCGCGCCCTGCGGCAGGGAGTGCTGCTGTGCGGGGGCGATGCCCGATTTTCGGAAGGTCAGCATCAAGATGGCGAAAAACCAAGGCCTCTCCTTGAACCCGGGGAAGATAAGCGGGCTGTGCGGGCGGCTCATGTGCTGCCTTTCGTACGAGGACGACTACTACGCCGTCGCCTATAAACAGATGCCCAAGATGGGCTCTCAGGTCGGCACGCCCGAAGGGAAGGGGGTCGTCGTCGCGCAGAACATGCTCAAGATGGAAGTGCGCGTCAAGATCGAAAAGGACGGCGCGATGTTCTATCGCGACTTCCCCGTCTCGGACATCACGAAGAAGTCGGGCGGCGGGGAGGAAGAGACTCCCGACGGGAAAAATTCCGACGAATAAAAATAATTTGTCGAAAAACCTTTACGAATCGAAAAAGATGTGATATAATACGGATAAGATTTTTTGGGAGGTGGATCATGGCTCATACGATCAGCGACGCTTGCGTCTCCTGCGGCGCGTGCGCGGCAACCTGCCCCGTCGGCGCGATCTCGGAAGGCAGCCCTTATGTTGTCGATCCCGATGCCTGCATCGACTGCGGCGCCTGCGAGGACGGATGCCCCACGGGTGCGATCACCGCAGAATAACAGCCGAAAGGGACCAAAAAGGCGCGGGACAACCGCGCCTTTCTCGTATGGAAAATATGGAAGTCGTCGAAGATCTGTTGATCGGAAAATATCGCATTTTGCAGGACACCGAGCGCTACCGCTTCACCTCCGATTCCGTCTGCCTTGCCCGCTTCGTCCGAGCGAAAAAGTGGGAGACGGTCGCCGATTTTTGCGCGGGGAGCGGCATCGTCGGGCTGCACTTTTTCGCGGAGAACGAGGGCGTCTCCTCCGTCACCCTCTTTGAAATGCAAAAGGATCTTGCCGAGATGAGCCGCCGCACCGTCGCCCTCAACGGCCTCGAGGGGAAGTTCTTTGTCGAGAACCTCCGCCTGCAGGATATCCCCAATTCTTACTGCGAAAAATTCTCCCTCATCCTTGCCAATCCCCCCTTCGAGCGGGACGGCTTCGAGAAGGCCGACAAGGGGAAGGCGGAATGCAGAAAGGAGCTCTCCCTCACCCTCGAAGAACTCGTATTCGCCGCAAGACGGTGTTTGAAATTCGGGGGAAGGTTCGCCCTCGTGCATCGGGCGGACCGCGTCGCGGAGATCCTTACGGCCCTCAAAAACGCGGGGCTGGAGCCCAAAAAACTGCAATTTCTTGCGGGACGGGCGGGGCGAAAGCCGTACGCCGTCCTCATCATGGCGACGAAAGGGGGGAAGGCGGGCGTCGACGTTTTGCCCACCCTCGTCAATTCAAAGGAGCCCGTATGATCGCATTTGTCGCAACGCCCATCGGCAACCTCAAGGATATCACCCTCCGCGCCCTCGAATATCTTCGGGAGGCGGACGTCATCTTCTGCGAAGATACCCGCCACACCCTCCCCCTTCTCACCGCATACGGGATAAAAAAACCCCTCTTTTCCTGCCACAAGTACAACGAACGGGAGGCGGCGGAACGCATCCTCGAGCACTCGAGAAAGGGGGAGAAGGTCGCCGTCGTCTCGGACGCGGGCATGCCCGTCGTCTCCGACCCGGGGAGCGTCGTCTGCCGCATCCTGACGGAGGCGGGGGAGCCCTACACCGTGCTCCCGGGCGCATGCGCCTTTACGGCCGCCCTCATCCTTTCCGCCTTCCCCGCGGATAAATTCACCTTCCTCGGTTTTCTCCCCGAGAAGGCGGAGGAGCGGCGGGTGCTCCTCGGACGGTACAAAAGCGCAAGGGAGACCCTCATCTTCCACTGCGCCCCGCAGGACCTTTCCGCCTATGCGGGCTGGCTTCTGGAGGCGTTCGGCGACCGCAACGTCTGCGCCGTCCGCGAGATCACGAAACTGCACGAAGAGCGCATATTTTTCCGCCTCTCGGAGGGGTACAAGGGGGAGACGAGGGGGGAATTCGTCCTCCTCGTCGAAGGGTCGAGGGAGGAGAACCCCATGCTCGCCCTCTCCCCGCGGGAGCACGTCGCGGCCTACCTCTCCCTCGGAATGGAGAAGAAGGAAGCGCTCAAAGCGGTCGCAAAGGAGCGGGGGATCGCAAAGAGCGAACTGTATAAGCTCACCCTCGATCTGTGACGGAAAAGCGCGAATTCCGTCCGCACCCCGCGCAAAAGAGTTGCTTTCCCATGCGGAACATGCTATAATCACGGTATGCTCGTACAGGCATTTCCCGTACTCGGAGGGAAACGGCTGACCAAGGCGCTCCACGCCTTTTTCCGTTCACCCGTCTATCCCATCCTCATCGCGGCGCTCATGGCGCTCTCCGAAATGACGGCGATCGAGCTCGCCGTCTTTTATGCGTACTTTGTTTTCGGAGCGCTCTCCCTTCTCTTCGAGGAGGACACGCTTGCGACCCTTCCCATCATCGCCTGTGCGTATATGACCATCGCGCCCGAGAACAGCACCGCCTTCCACGGGGGGAACACGATCTTCGACAACAACGCCTTCGTCGCCCAGCTCGCCATCCTCATTTCGGCGGCGGTCGTTTTAATGGCGGGGCGGCTTGTTGCCTTCCGCATGACCCATCCCGCCCCCGTGCGGCCGAAGCTCCTTTACGGCTTCTTCGCCCTCGGCGCCGCCTACCTCCTCGGCGGGAGCTTTACCCCCTACTACGGATGGGATACGGTCCTTCAGGGCATCGTGCAGATCGTCTCTATTTCGATCTTCTATTTCTACTACCTCTACTCCGTCAATTGGGAGGAACACCCCAAGGGGTACATCCCCGCCCTCGTGACGGCGATCGGCGTAGGGCTGCTCTTCGAGATCGCGCAAATGTACACCAACCCCGGGGTATTTTTGGAGGACGGCGACGTGTTCCGCGACATGCTCTACACGGGATGGGGGGTGTACAACAACATCGGCTGTATGCTTGCGATGTGCATCGCCGCCCCCTGCTACTTTGCGGTGACGGCGAAAAACGGCTGGGCGTATGCCCTGCTTGCAAGCATCTTCCTCCTCGGCGTGGCGCTCACCCAAAGCCGCGGCGCGATCATCTTCGGCGTGCTCGTGTACGGGCTGTGCGGCCTGTGGATCCTTCTCAAGAGCTCGGCGGAGGAGCTCAAATTCACCCTCCTCATCTTCATTGCGCTCGGCGTCGGGCTTCTCATCTTCGGACTTGCCTTCGAGGAGAAACTCACCAAGCTCTTTGCCTCCCTCCTCGACGTCAAGCTGTACGGCAACAACCGTCAGGACATCTACGAACACTGCTGGAACGCCTTCCTCGGCCATCCCTTCCTCGGCGTCGGCTTCTACGCGACCCCGGGGTTTGCGCACGACTCGGTGGGGGCGTTCATTCCGCCCCGTGCGCACAACACTTGGCTGCAGCTGCTTTCGACGGGGGGCGTCGTCGCCTTCGCGGCGTATGCCTTCCACCGCATCGAGACGCTGCGCCTCGTCCTTTGCCGCCCCTCGGCGGAGAAGGTGTTCGCCGCGCTCTCCGTCCTTGCCCTTCTTTTGACGAGCCTTCTCGACTGCAACTTCTTCAACATCGGGCCGGGGCTCCTCTACGGGATCCTCCTTGCCTTCGCGGAGTGCGCCTCCCGCAAAAAGGAGAGGCCGAAGAAGTTCCTTCCCGTCCTCTCCGAATAAACTTTCCAAGCAACACGCAAAACCCCCCGAAGCTCGCGCTCCGAGGGGTTTCGCTATATGATAAGGGGGAAAAATTATGAGCACTTTCATGCGCCGCGGCGCTTGTTGTTTGTGCCCATATTATAGACCCCGTTCCCTCGAAAAGTAAACGATTTTGCCGAAATTTTTAAGAAAAATATTTTTCCAGACTATCCTTTCAAGACTTGTGAGGAATTCTCAAAGAAAATGGCAAAACGGAAAATTGTTTACACCGCTAAAGGAAACGGCAGAGGAAGCACCCGAAGGCGACCCCCAAGAAGTTTGCAAGAAGGGAGATGAGGATGGGGCGGAAGAGCTTTTTCCGCTTCCCCGCAAAGTAGACGGCGGAGATGTAGAAGACGGTCTCGCTCGAGCCGTAGGCGACACAGGCGCACCGCCCGATGTAGCTGTCTGCCCCGTAGGCGGAGAGGAGTTCGGAAAGAAGGGCGGTCGACCCGCTCCCCGAAAAGGGCTTTATAAGCACGAGGCGGGCGATCTCGGCGGGGATCCCGACGGCCTCGAGAGGACGGGCAAGGAGACGGGCGGCGGCGTCCGCAAGGCCGCTTTCCGAGAAGAGCTCCGAAAGCATGAGAATGGCGGCAAGATAGGGGAAGAGGGTGAGGACGAGGGGCACGGCTTCCTTCACCCCCTCCGTGAAACAGTCGTAGAGGCGGATGCGGCGGAAGAGAGCAAAGATGAAGAGCGCAACAAAGAGGAGGGGGATGAGGAGGGCGGCGAACTTCATTTCCTGCGCCTTCGGAAAAATTCCGCCCCCATGAGAAGAAGAACGCCAGAAAGGGAGGTGAAAGCCGTCGCAAGGAGGGTGGGAAGGAGGATATCCGCGGGGGCAAGAGAGCCCGCCGCAAGGCGGAGGGCGATGACGGTCGTCGGGAGGAGCTGGAGACTTGTCGCGTTGAGCACGAAGAGGAGGTCGGCGGCGTATTCCTCTTTGTTTTCGAGGAATTTCCCCGTCGCACGGATGCCGAGCGGGGTGGGCGCACCGGGAAGTCCCAAAAAGTTGGCGGAGAGATTCTCCCCCGCAAGGGAAAGGGCCTCTTCGTCGTCCGAGCGGAAGAGTTTTTTAAGAGCGGGACGGAGAAGGGAGGAGAGCTTTTTTTCAAGGCCGCTCTTTTCGAGCACGCGGAAAAATCCCAACCACACGCAATAGACGGCGAGGAGGGACAAAGAGAGCGTCGCCGCCTTTTCCGCCCCCGTGAGCATCGCCGCAAGGAACCCGTCGGGGCGGAGAAAGAGAAAGACGAGCGCGGACGCGAGGAACACCGCCGCGAAAATCAAATTCATGCGCTATTTTATGCCCCCTCCCGCCCCGTTATTCCCCATTCCGAATCACGTCATGTTGAGCTTGTCGAAACCGCGAGTACTATTACGTCATACCGAGCCGTGCCGAAGGCACGTGTCGAAGTATCACCTCATTTTTTCCGCCCCCTGCCCCTCCGACGGAGGGGGCAAGAGGAAAAGAGGGCGGCGGCTCAACACGATAAAGAATGCGGCGCGGGGCAAGCCCCGCGCCGATCTCTACTCCCGAATTCCGATTTCCTCTGCGAACTCATCCGATCACGTTATCGATCAAACGATTGACCTCCTTCTCCGTGATCGCTTGATCTGCGCCGTCTGCCTTCGGGAACGTTACCGATTTTACCACCGTCGCCTCATAGTTGTAGTCGGCGATCTTATTTACCTTTACCACGGCATAACCTAAAATTCGGGAATCCTTTCGATTGATGAATTTAAGCCAGATCGTATCTTTTTTTGCGATCAGCATATTATTTGAATCATCATAGTACAGACAAGACCAAGCCAAGGTCGAATTGCTCGATACCGTTATGGGAGTGCCGCTTGAATGGGTATCCGATAAAAACACCCCTTCTCTTTTCGGATCGTTCCTTCTTGTCGAGCATACGAACTCCGAATCCTCTTCTCCGAACAGAGTAATCAGATTGACTTCAACGGTGGAAACGGCGACTGTGTTTCCCCAGTTGTCGAGTTTTACCATGGTTTCATCATTTTCTTCCCGTATTTGAATTTCCGCGTTGCATGCGCCGAAAAATACAAACGCGGAAACCATAAGGAAAAACAAAGAGAACGACAGCGACCGTTTTCTCATAGCGACCTCCTTACCCGTTGTATGTTTTCATTCTAACACAGGGGTGGGAATTTTGCAAGCAGTTCCCGCAAAATAAATTTACTTTTCGGGGAAAGTGCGCTATAATAGGGGAAACAGGAAAAAGTTTCGGAGAAAGAGAGCATGGCAAAGAAATATTACATCACGACGCCCATCTACTACCCGAGCGGGAATTGGCACATCGGGCATTGCTACACGACGGTCATCTGCGACGCCCTTGCGCGCTTCCACAAGCTCATGGGGGAGGATGTTTACTTCCTCACGGGGACGGACGAACACGGTCAGAAGGTGGAAAAGGAGGCCGCAAAGCGGGGGGTCGAACCCATTGCGTTCATCGATCCTCTCGTTTCCGAACTCAAGGACATGTGGCGGCTCCTCGACGTCAAGTACGACCGCTTCATCCGCACGACGGACGCCGATCACGTTGCCTGTGTGCAGCGCATCTATCAAAAGCTCTACGAAAGCGGCGACATCTACAAGGCGGAGTACAGCGGCTACTATTGCACCCCGTGCGAGGCCTTCTGGACGGAGAATCAGCTGAAAGGGGGAAGATGCCCCGACTGCGGGAGGGAGGTCACCCTTCAAAAGGAGGAGAGCTACTTCTTCCGCCTCTCGAAGTATGCGCCCCGCCTCCTCAAACTCTACGAGGACGACCCCGAGTTCTTACAGCCCGCCTCCCGCGTCAACGAGATGGTGAATAACTTCTTAAAGGCGGGACTTCAGGACCTCAGCGTGTCGAGGACGACGGTCAAGTGGGGGATCCCCCTTCCCTTCGACCAAAGGCACACCGCCTATGTGTGGATCGATGCGCTCTCCAACTACATTTCGGCGCTCGGATACGGGAGCGGGGACGATTCCCTCTATCGAAAGTACTGGCCTGCGGAGCTCCACCTCGTGGGGAAGGAGATCGTCCGCTTCCATGCGATCGTCTGGCCCGCAATCTTAATGGCGCTCGGAGAGCCTCTTCCGAAGCGCATCTACGGGCATGGGTGGCTGCTCATCGGCGGGGAGAAACTCTCCAAGTCCAAAGAGAACGCCCGCCCCGAACTCACCGACCCCTACGAGCTCGTCAAGCGGTACGGCGCGGACGCCGTGCGCTACTACCTTCTCCGCGAGATCCCCTTCGGGAGCGACGGGGAGTACACCAACGAAAAATTCCTCACCCGTATCAACGCCGACCTTGCGAACGACCTCGGTAACCTCGTCTCCCGCACACAGGCGATGATCGTGCAGAACTTCGGCGGGAAGGTCCCGCCCCGCGGCAAAGAGGAGGGCCCCGACGGGGAACTCATCGCGGCGGCGGAAGGGCTCTTCGAAAAAGTCAAAAGGGCGATGGACGCCCTCAACGCGCCCGAAGCGCTCGGCGCCGTCTTTGCGGTCATCTCCCGCGCCAACAAATACATCGACGAGACCACCCCGTGGCTGCTCGCAAAGGACCCCGCAAAGCGTGCTCGTCTCGGCGCCGTCCTCTACAATTTGGCGGAGACGGTACGCATCGTCGCCGTTCTTCTCCGTCCCTTCCTGCCCGCCGCGCCCGGCCGCATTCTCTCTTCCCTCTCGCGCTCTCCCGAGGAGGGGTTCGACGCCCTCACCTTCGGCATGCTTGAGGAGGGGGCGGCCGTCGAAAAGCTCCCGCCCATCTTCCCGCGGTTCGACATCAAGAAGGAGATCGCGGAGGCGGAAAAGCTCGTCGCCGCCAAACAGGCGGAACAAAAGAAAGGCGAAGCGCCCGCAAAGGAGAAAAAGCCCGAGATCGCCTTCGACGACTTCGGAAAGATCGAACTGCGCGTCGGGGAGGTCGTCGCCTGCGAAAGGGTGAAAAAATCGGAAAAACTGTTGCATGAGACGGTCAGATTCGGCGACGAAGTGCGCTCGATCGTCTCGGGCATCGCAAAATACTATACGCCCGAAGAGATGGTGGGGAAGAAGGTCGTCGTCGTGACCAACCTAAAGCCCGTAAAGCTCTGCGGCGTGCTCTCCGAGGGAATGGTGCTGTGCGCGGAGGACAAAGAGGGGAAGCTCTCCCTCGTCTCCCCCGAACGCGCCGTGGAGAGCGGGGCGGAAGTCCGATGATCGACATCCACGCCCATTTTGCGGAGGAGGGGTACGAATTTCCCGCCGAATGGGAGAAGATCCGCGCGGCGGGCGTGCATACCGTCATCCTTGCCGCCGACAACCTTCCCCATGCGAAGATGCATGCGCAATTTGCAAGGGAGCACGAGGGCGCCTACTTCACGGTCGGCGTGCACCCCTCCGAGGCGGAGAGCTTCCCCTCCTCCCTTTTCGAGCTTTCCTCCCTTGCGGCGGAGGAAAAATGCGTGGCGGTGGGGGAGATCGGGCTCGACTATCACTACCCCGAACCCGACCGCGCCCTCCAGCGGGAGGTCTTTTCCCGCCAGCTCCGCCTTGCGAAGGAGCTCTCCCTGCCCGTCGAGATCCACTCCCGCGACGCCTGTGCCGACACCCTTGCCCTCTTGACGGAGGCCCGTGACTGCCTCAAGGCGGGGTTTGTCATGCACTGCTATTCCTACGGGGCGGAGAACCTCGAGAAGTTCCTCTCCCTCGGCGCCTACTTCTCTTTCGGCGGGGTCGTGTGCTTCAAAAACGCGAAAAACGTCGTAAAGAGCGCTGTGGCGTGCCCTATAGAGCGCCTTCTCACCGAGACGGACAGCCCCTATCTTTCCCCCTTCCGCGGGGAGAAAAACACGCCCGCCAACATCCCCGTCATCCTCCGCGAACTTGCGCGGATCAAAAATCTTCCCGAAGAGGAATTAAGGGAGACCGTTCGGCGCAACGCCCGCGCCCTCTTTTCGAAACTATGAGCGACACCTATACCTATCGGATCGGCGACAACCTCTATCTCAACCTCACCAACCGCTGTACCAACCGCTGCACCTTCTGCGTGCGGGAGGGGAAGGAGACGTACGAGGGCTATGCCCTCTGGCTGAAGGAGGGCGAACCCTCGGCGGAGAAGGTCCTCTCCGAGATCGGCGATCCCCGTGCCTACAAGGAGATCGTATTCTGCGGCTTCGGGGAGCCCACTTGCCGCCTTCGGGAGATGCTCTCTGTCGCCGAAGAGGTCAAACGGCGGGGCGGGTCTACCCGCCTCAACACCAACGGGCACGGCTCCCTCTATAACGGGAAGGACATCGCCCCCCTTCTCAAGGGGAAGATCGACGCCGTCAACGTGTCGATGAATGCGCCCGACGCGGCGTCGTATGTGCGCCTCTGCCGTCCGTCGGCGGGGGAGGAGGCCTTTTCCGCCATGCTCGATTTTGCGGTGCGCTGCCGCGAAGAGGGGATAACGGTGTGGTTTTCCGTTGTCGACTGCATCGGGAAAGAGGCGGTCGCGGCATGTAAAAAACTCGCAGAAGAGAGAAACATTCCCCTCCGCGTGCGGGAGATGATCGAATAAGACGGTTCGGGAGCCGAGCGCAGCGCGCCCGACTCCCGTTTTCTCTTTTGTCGGAAGATCTTCCGACGGTAGCATGTGTAAAAAAACGCAATTTAGCCGAGGAATTATGGACAGCAACGAAATTTTACGGCGGCACGCCTTCGTCTACAAGAAAAAATACGGACAGAACTTCATCACCGACCAAAACCTGCTCGAGGCGATCGTCTCGGACGCGGGCGTCGGGGAAAATTCCACCGTCCTCGAGATCGGCGCGGGCGCGGGGACGCTCACCCGTGCCTTGGCGGCGCGGGCAAAGCGGGTCATCTCCTTCGAGGTGGATAAGACCCTCCGTCCCGTCCTCGAGGAGACGCTTGCGGGATTTCAGAACGTAGAGCTCATCTTCGGCGACTTCATGGGGTGTGCGACGGCGGCCTTCGAGCGGAGACAGAGAGAACCGTATATGGTCGTTGCCAACCTTCCCTATTACCTCACGACTCCCATCGTGCTGCGCTTCGTCGAAGAGGCGGAGCTGTGCACGTCGCTCACCGTCATGGTGCAGGAGGAGGTCGCGGAGCGCTTCACGGCCTCCCCGGGGACGGCCGCCTACGGCGCGGTGACCGTCGCGATCGCGCGGCGCGGGAGGGCACGCATCGTGCGGAGGATCCCGCGGACCGTGTTCTATCCCCGCCCCAACGTCGATTCCGCTCTCGTTCGGGTGGACTTCGGGCAGGACCTTCCCGTCGAGGACGACGCCGCCTTCCGCGCCGCCGTCCGTGCGGCGTTCTCCTCCCGCAGAAAGACGCTCGAAAACAACCTCATGGGGGCCTTTCAGCTCTCCCGTGAGGAGGCGAAGGCGGTGCTCCTCGAGGCGGGCGTCGAGGAGGGGGCGCGCGGAGAGATCCTCTCCCCCGAGCGCTTCGAAGCCCTTGCCCGGGTGCTTGTAAAACGCAATATCTTCAAAACAGAATGGTGATAAAGGAGGAAATTATGCAGCTCAAAAGTTTTGACGGGACCCCTGTTTGGGTATACGAATGGCTCGACGTCCCTTCCCCCCGCGGGATCGTGCAGATCGTGCACGGGATGGCGGAACACGCAGGCCGCTACGAAAAGTTTGCGCACATGCTCAACGAAAACGGCTACCTTGTCGTCGCGGACGACCACCGTGGGCACGGCAAGACCCATCCCGAGGCCCTCGGCTATGCGAAGAAAGACATGTTCCGCGCCACCGTGCGCGACGAAGCGTTCATCGCCGATTACTACCGCGCGAAGTACCCGGGCCTCAAATACATCCTCTTCGGGTTCTCCTACGGCTCCTTTCTGACGCAGAGCTTCCTCGGCGCCTTCGGCGACAAGATCGACGCCGCCGTCATCGCGGGGAGCAACTACAAAAAGGACTTCGAGGTCTACCTCGGCTCCTTCGTCGCCTCCCTCGGCTGCGCCTTCAAGGGGGAGAGAAAGCCCGCCAAGCTCATCGAAAAACTCTCCTTCGGGGCGTATGCGAAGAAATTCGACGACCGCGAATGGCTGTCCGTCGACGGGGAGAACAACGGGGCGTACCGCGCCGACCCTCTCTGCGGGTTCACCTGTTCCAACCGCTTCTACAAAGATTTCTTCCGCGGCCTTAAAAACCTCTACACGAAGAAGTATAAAAAGGGGCTGAACAGAGAGCTTCCCATCCTCCTCCTTTCGGGCGCGGAGGATCCCGTCGGCGACATGGGGAAGGGGGTCAAAAAACTTGCCGCCTTCTACCGCAAGGCGGGGATGAAGCGGGTGGAGCTCATCCTCTTCGAAAACAGCCGCCACGAGTTCCTGAACGAAGCGAAAACGCGGGAAAAGGGCTACGAGGCGGTGCGCACATTCCTTGCCTCGATTTAGAAAAATGCCCCAATGGGGGCGAAAAAACAGTAAAAAAAGGGAGACGGACAGCCGTCTCCCTTCTCTTATCCCTTTTTAGGTGAGGATGAACATCGCGAGGAAGAGAACGCCGATCACCCACGTTGCGGGGCGGATCTTCTTTCCCTTTCCCGTTGCGAGCATGACGAGGATATAGGCGAGGATGCCGATCCCGATGCCCTTTGCGATCGAGTAGCCGAGGATCATCACGATGAAGGTCAAGAAGGCGATGATCGCCTCGGCGGTGTCCTCCCAACGGATGTTCTTGATGGAGGTCATCATGAGCACCCCGACCCAGATGAGGGCGGCGGCGGTCGCCGCGGAGGGGATGAGCTGGGCGACGGGGGAGAGGAACATCGCAAGGAAGAAGAGGACGGCCGTCACGAGCGCCGTGAAGCCCGTCTTTCCGCCCGCCGCGACGCCCGAAGAGGACTCGACGAAGGTCGTGACGGTGGAAGTCCCCGCGACCGCCCCCGCACAGGTCGCGATCGCGTCGGAGAGCATCATCTTCTCCATGCGGACGGGCGTTCCGTTCTCATCGAGAAGGCCTCCCTTGGCGCATGCCCCGTAGAGGGTGCCGATCGTATCGAACATGTCGATCGTGCAGAGGGAGAGGGCGGAGGTGAAGAGGACGAGGACGAGCGTGCCCGCGTTCTGCCCCTCCACCGAAAGATACCCGCTGAAGTTGAAGCCGTTTATAAACACCTGCCCCACGGCTTCTCTTCCCCAGTCGCCGAAGGCGGCGAAGGGATTGGCGATCGTGATATTCTTGAAGAATTCGACGCACACCGCGTCCCCCCACGCGCAGCCGATCGCGGCGAGGGCGAAGTAGAGGACGGAGGTGCCGACGATCCCCCAAAGAATGGCCCCGCGGATGTTTTTCTTGCTCATGACGGCGATCGCCGCCACGCCGAGAAGGCAGATGAGGGGGGAGAGCATCGCCCCGTACGACCACACCGAGGCGCCCGTCTCGTCCGTCGCGAGCACGTTGAAGGCGTCGGTGAAGCGGACGAGCGTGCTGCCGTCCCCGACGATCACCCGTGCGTTCTGGAATCCGATGAAGGCGATGAACAGCCCGATCCCGACGGGGATCGCATGGCGGACCGCCTCGGGAATGGCCTCGAAGATCTTCTTCCGAAGGCCCGTCGCGGTGAGGATGAGGAACACGACGCCGTCGAGAAGGACGAAGATCATGCTGTTCGCAAAGGTCATTCCGGGGACCGCGCCGATGATCGAATAGACGATGAATGCGTTGATGCCCATCCCCGACGCCTGTGCGAGCGGCATCTTCGCGAGGAGGGCCATGAGCATCGTCCCCGTGACCGCGCCGATCGCCGTCGCGATGTACGCCGCCCCGTAGGAGAGCCCGACAAAGTCCGCCGAGAAGAACTCCGCGTTAACCATGAGGATGTACACCATCGCCATGAAGGTGGTGAGCCCCGCGATGATCTCCGTCTTGAAGTTGGAGCCCGCCGCGGTGACGCCGAAGAAGGCGTCCGTTCTGTTCTTGAGCCGCCGCCATGCGCTCTCTTTGGGCGCCTTCGCCGCGGCTTCCGATGCGGCCTCCGGTTCCGTAGGCTCGACCGTTTCGACTGTTTCAGCCGTTTCGGTCGGTTCGGCCGTTTCGACTGTCTCGGCCGTTTCGGGTGCGGTTTCCGCCGCAAGGGGAGCTTCTTTCGAAACTTCCCCTTCGGGAGCCGCGGTTGCCTCTTCGGAGGACGGCGCTGCGGGCGCTTCCTCTTCGGGCGGGCGGTTGTTTTCTTCCATATTCTCTTTCCTCCTTATTGTTTCATGTTTACATTCGGGCAAAAAAACGCCGCCCTCGGGGCGGCGCGGCGCACGGACGCTTCAATTCACCGTTTTGGAATCGAAGTTGATCGTGTACTGCTCGGGCCCCTTGTCGTCGGGGAAAAGGGTCGCGCCGGAGATGACGGGCAGATTGAGCGGGGTGACGAGCGCCGCGGAGGTCACATGGGTCACCGATGCGCGGAGATAGGGGAACATCGTCTCCGTCGCGTTGATCGCAAAGATGCGGCGATCCTCGTCCGTCGTCATGTTGTGCACTTCGAACACGCCGACGAGCCGCGAGACGAGGTTGAAGGGCTTGGGCGATTCCTCGGTCGACTCGATCTTGCATTCGAGCACGACGATATTGATCGCGGGGTTCTCCTTTGCGGTCTGGATGCGCCGCGAGAAGAAGGGTTTGATTTCGAATTTGGTATCGGGCGCCATCTGGATGGGATTGACTTTGAAGCTCAGCTCGTCCGCCGTCAGCGCCTTCAGGGAATAATCGATCATTTTTCTGTCACCTCGATGAATGATGACATCAGTTTACCATATTTTTTTGGAAATGTCAACGGCAATCTTCGCGCTTTCGCATTTTTTTCGCCGCCGAGGGGGGAAGCGGAAGGTTTTTTGGGGGAAAGTTTTGGGAGAATTTGCGAAATTTCCCTCCAAAGGCTTGTTTTTCTTTTGGAAATGTTGTACAATAGCTTTCGGAAAATCAATCAGGGAGGAATTAAATCCATGGCAAACAAAAAGTATTGCTACCTCTTCACCGAGGGCAATGCGAACATGAGAGAACTTCTCGGCGGCAAGGGCGCGAATCTTGCGGAAATGACCAACATCGGGCTTCCCGTCCCGCAGGGCTTCACCATCTCCACGGAGGCGTGCACCCAGTACTATGAGGACGGCCGTCAGATCAACCCCGAGATCCGTGCGGAGATCATGGAGTACATCGACAAGATGGAAAAGATCACCGGCAAGAAGTTCGGCGACAAGGAGAATCCGCTTCTCGTCTCCGTGCGTTCGGGCGCACGCGCATCCATGCCCGGCATGATGGACACCATCTTGAACCTCGGCCTCAACGAGGAAGTCGTCGAAGTCATCGCCAAGAAGTCGGGCAATCCCCGTTGGGCGTGGGACTGCTACAGAAGATTCATCCAGATGTTCTCCGACGTCGTCATGGAAGTCGGTAAGAAATATTTCGAAAAGCTCATCGACGACATGAAGGAGAAGAAGGGCGTGAAGCAGGACGTCGAACTCAGCGCCGACGACCTCAAGACGCTCGCCAACCAGTTCAAGGCGGAATATAAGGAAAAGATCGGGAGCGACTTCCCGACCGATCCCAAGGTCCAGCTCTTCGAGGCGATAAAAGCCGTGTTCCGTTCCTGGGACAACCCCCGCGCAAACGTCTACCGCATGGACCACGACATCCCTTATTCTTGGGGGACGGCGGTCAACGTGCAGATGATGGCGTTCGGCAACATGGGCGACAATTGCGGCACGGGCGTTGCCTTCACCCGCAACCCCGCCACGGGCGAGAAGGGGCTCATGGGCGAGTTCCTCACGAACGCGCAGGGCGAGGACGTCGTCGCGGGCGTTCGTACCCCGATGCCCATCGCACAGATGAAGGAAGTGTTCCCGAAGGTATACGAGCAGTTCCAGAAGGTGTGCGAGATCCTCGAAAATCACTATCACGACATGCAGGATATGGAGTTCACCGTCGAGAACGAGAAGCTCTATATGCTCCAGACCCGTAACGGCAAGCGCACGGCGGCGGCGGCGATCAAGATCGCATGCGACCTCATCGACGAGGGCATGATCACGGAGCAGGAAGCGCTCATGCAGATCGACGCGAAGTCCCTCGACATGCTCCTTCACCCGCAGTTCGACCCGAAGGCGCTCAAAGAGGCGGACAAGAAGAATGTCGTCGGCAAGGGCATTGCGGCTTCCCCCGGCGCGGCGGCGGGCACCATCGTCTTTACCGCAGAGGACGCCGTCAAGGCGGGCAAGAAGGGCAAGAAAGTCGTCCTCGTCCGTCTCGAGACCTCTCCCGAGGACATCGAGGGCATGAAGTTCGCGCAGGGCATCCTCACGGTGCGCGGCGGGCAGACCTCGCACGCGGCAGTCGTTGCCCGCGGCATGGGAACGTGCTGCGTCTCGGGCTGCGGCGACATCAAGATGGACGAAGAGAACAAGTGCTTCACCCTCGCCGGAAAGCTCTATAAGGAGGGCGATGTGCTCTCCCTCGACGGCTCGACGGGCAACATCTACGATTGCCTCATCCCGACCGTTCCCGCAGACCCGAATTCGGGCTACTTCGGCCGCATCATGGCGCTTGCGGATAAGTACAAGGCGCTCGGCGTCCGCACCAACGCGGATACCCCGAAAGACGCCAAGCAGGCGGCGGCGTTCGGCGCGCAGGGCATCGGCCTCTGCCGTACCGAGCACATGTTCTTCGATCCCGCAAGGATCGGCGCCTTCCGCGAAATGATCTGCGCCGACACCGTCGAAGAGCGGGAGAGCGCGCTCGCCAAGATCGAGCCCATGCAGCAGGCAGACTTCGAAGGTCTCTTCGCGGCGCTCGACGGCTATCCCGTCACCATCCGCTTCCTCGACCCGCCGCTCCATGAGTTCGTTCCCACCGAAGAGGGGGACATCGAAGCGCTTGCAAAGGCGCAGGGCAAGACGGTCGCGCAGATCAAGCAGATCATCTCCGACCTCCACGAGTTCAACCCGATGATGGGTCACCGCGGCTGCCGTCTCACCGTCACCTATCCCGAGATCGCCGTCATGCAGACGAAGGCCGTCATCAAGGCCGCGATCGCCGTCCAGAAGCAGGGCGTGAAGGTCTATCCCGAGATCATGATCCCGCTCACGGGCGAAGTCAAGGAAATGAAGTTCGTCAAGGACATCGTCGTCAAGACGGCGGACGAAGTCATCAAGGCGGCGGGCGCAACGCTCAAGTACGAAGTCGGCACGATGATCGAGATCCCGCGCGCGGCGCTCACCGCGGACGAGATCGCAAAGGAAGCCGAATTCTTCTGCTTCGGCACCAACGACCTCACCCAGATGACGTTCGGGTTCTCCCGCGACGACGCAGGGAAGTTCCTCCCCGCATACTATAAGAACAAGATCTACGAGAGCGATCCGTTCGCCCGTCTCGACACGGTCGGCGTCGGTAAGCTCATGAAGATGGCGGTCGACCTCGGCAAGGGCACCCGCAAGGATCTCCATTGCGGCATCTGCGGCGAGCACGGCGGCGATCCTTCGTCCATCGAGTTCTGCCACAACATCGGGCTCACCTACGTCTCCTGCTCGCCTTACCGCGTCCCGATCGCGCGTCTTGCCGCCGCTCAGGCCAACATCAAGAATCCGAGAAAGTAAATAAGCGGCAAGACAAAGCGTCCCGACGAACGCAAAAGAAAGAAAGAACGAGTGCCCTCCCCCACGGGAGGGCGCGGTTTCTATGAGGAGGGTTCGCTTTAAGCAGCCGCTCAGGCCAATATCAAGAATCCGAGAAAGTAAATAAGCGGCAAGACAAAGCGTCCCGACGAACGTAAAAGAAAGAAAGAACGAGTGCCCTCCCCCGTGGGGGGGCACGGTTTCTATGAGGAGGGTTCGCTTTAAGCCGCGGCGCAGGCAAACATCAAGAATCCGAGAAAATAAATAAGCGGCAAGACAAAGCGTCCCGACGAACGCAAAAGAAAGAACGAGTGCCCTCCCCCGTGGGGGGGGCACGGTTTCTATGAGGAGGGTTCGCTTTAAGCCGCGGCACAGGCCAACATCAAGAATCCGAGAAAGTAAATAAGCGGCAAGACAAAGCGTCCCGACGAACGCAAAAGAAAGAACGAGTGCCCTCCCCCACGGGAGGGCACGGATTCTATGAGGAGGGTTCGCTTTAAGCCGCCGCACAGGCCAACATCAAGAATCCGAGAAAATAAGGGAACGGGTCGGGAAAATTAAAACAGAATAATGAGAAACGGGGCTTATTTCTTCAAGAGATAAGCCCTTTTTCTGTGCGGGAGAGCGGCGCTTTCTCGTAAGCGGGGTCTTTTTTTATTGTTTTTTGAAAAGAAATATGATATAATTACAATATCCACGGAGCGACCGATGAAAAAGTACGTAAAGTTTCGACATAAATTTTACTTTCCCTTCTTGCGTCCCATCGCAAGACTTTTGGCGCGCCGCTATCACTTCAAAACCAAGAAAGAAGTCCTCGACAAAAAGCAGAACTATCTCATTCTGTCCAACCATCAGAGTTTCCTCGACCCCGCCTTCGTCGCCATCTCCATACGGCGTCCCATCTACTTTGTGGCAAGCGATGCGCTCTGGTCGCGCAAGTGGTATATCCGTCTCCTCCTCTACGCCTTCGGCCCCATTCGCATCCGCAAGGGCACGGCGGATATCTCCTGCGTCCGAACACTGTATGCGGCGGTGAAAGAAGGGGGGACGGTAGCGATTTTCCCCGAAGGCAACCGCCAATGGAACGACAGCTGTTTCCACATCGAACGGTCGGTCGTCAAGCTCGTTCGGCTCCTCAAAGTCCCCGTCATTTTATACAACTTCCACGGCGGTTACGGCGTGCAGCCCCGTTGGGGGAAGAGCATCCGCAAGGGGAAATACACGGGCGGGATCAGGGAAATTCTTTCCGTCGAGCGCCTGAATGGGATGAACGACGACGAACTGTACGAAAAAATCGTCTCGGGGCTGAGGGTCATCGACTCGGAGAGCGGAGAGAAGTACCGTTCGAAGGAGCGTGCGGAATATCTCGAGCGCGAACTCTTCGTGTGCCCGAAGTGCGGCCTGCAGGACACTCTCGTCTCCCGCGGGAACGAAATTTCGTGCACACGGTGCGGACTTACCGCCTCCTACGGCGAAGACCTCCGCTTCACTTCCGCCGACCCTGCGTTCAAATTCGAGCGGCTTATCGACTGGTACGAAGATCAGCTCCGCTATGTAAGGGAACTCGACCTCGAAAAAAGGAAGGTGCTCTGCTCGGACAAACACGTCCGCCTCTTCGACAAGACTTCCGAGGACCGCACCCTTCTCTCGGAGGGGGAAATTTTCCTCGAAAAAGAGCGGCTTACGGTGGGGGAATGGAGCATTTCCACGGCGGAGATCTTCGGCGGAAGCGCAAACGACGGCAACAAATTCTCCTTCAACGCGGGGGAGAAGTCGTATATCGTCATCGGAGACGAACGGTTCAACGGGATCAAATATCTGCTGTTTTTCAACCGCGTCTGCGAACAGATCGTGAAAATGGGAGGAGACAAGTACTATGGACTTGACCCGGACTGGAGTTGATATTTCCGCACTGCTCACCGTGAATTCCTTTGCGGAGGAGACGGTTTGGGTCGCACCGGTGCAGATTTTTATCCTCTTTGCGGCGCTGCTTTTGGGAAATTTGCTTCGGCGGCTCATTCCCTTTTTGCGGAAAAGCCTCATTCCGTCTGCGCTGATCGGCGGGACGATCGTTCTTCTACTAAAGCTCATCCCCGCCGTCAACGGCTTCATCAATAACGACTTCATGGAGATCATCACCTACCACTGCCTTGCGCTCGGGTTCATCGCGACGGCGCTCAAAAAGACGGGCGGCAACAAGCGGACCACCGTAAAGGCGGTGCTCGAATCGAGCGTTCTTCAGGGCGGTGTGTACTCCATGCAAGCGATGCTCGGCATCGGGATCAGCATCCTTTTATATCTTGCGGGCGGATTTTCTTTTGCGGCGGGCGGCGTCTTGCTTGCGCTCGGCTTCGGGCAGGGCACGGGACAGGCGCTCAACTACGGCAAGCGCTTCGAGAGCGGTTACGGCTTCGAGGGCGGAACGACCTTCGGCCTCTCCATCGCGGCGATCGGCTTCTTCGTGGCGTCCATTGTCGGCGTCGTCTATCTCAATATTCTGCGGCGGCAGGGGAAGCTCCGCGTGATCGAACGCGGGGAGGGCCCTACAAACGAGCTCAAAGACTATGTGGGCGAAAACGAGATCCCCGACACCGAATCGGTGGACAAGTTCACCATCAACCTCGGGCTCGTGTTCCTCATCTACGGCGTCGTGTATCTGATCATGTGGCTCGTCAATGCCAACCTCATCTGGGGATTCAACTTTTTGCTCGGATCCCTCCTTGCCCTGCTGACGCGCCAGCTCCTCAACCTCTTCGGCAAGAAGAAGATCATCAAGCGGGAACTTACGAACAACTTCCTCCTCGACCGCATCAGCGGATTCATGTTCGACATGATGATCATCGCCGGCGTTGCGGCGATCGATTGGGACCAGTTTTCTTCGATGTGGTGGCAGCTTGTCATCATCTGCACGGTGGGGACGGTGGCGACCTTCGTCTATATCCGCTTTGTCTCCAATCAGATCTATAAGGGATACCGTCATGAGGGATTTATCTCCATGTTCGGCATGCTGACGGGGACGGCAAGCAACGGCATGATCCTCTTGCGCGAGATCGACCCCAAGCTCGAAACGCCCGCCGCCTCCAACATGGTGTATTCGGGATTGCCCGCCATCGCCTTCGGCGGAGGCCTGCTCCTTCTCCTCGAGTACTGCCCGAATGGGCTGATCGAATCCGTCGTCACCTTTGCGATTTTGCTCGTCGCGTTTGTCATCTTTACGCTCATTCTCTTCCGCACAAAGATCTTCAAACGAAGAAAAACGATTCCCAAAGATGACGATTCGGAAGAGAAGGAATAGTTTCGCACGATTCTTTGCTCGCGCACAAAAATTTAGGTTTCGCACGATTCTTTGCTCGCGGTGCTCGAAAAGAATCGTGCGAGGGAGTTTTTCTTAAATTATCCTCTTTTTATCCTCTGTTTTTCCGAAGGGGGAAAGGAGAGGATTTTTTCTGTCTTGGGCGAATTTACGCTCAGGCGTTGCATATCGGTTTCGAATATGATATAATAGGCATACATAAGGAGCGACGGTATGAAGATCGGAAGGAAATGTTTGATCGCAGTCCTTACGGCAGCGGCGCTGTTTCTCTTGGCGGCCGCCGTTTTGTTCACTTCACGCGCCGTAAAGGGCGCCCTTGCGGAGAACGCCGACCTCGCGCTCGAGGTCCTTCCCGAGGACAGCGAACTTCTCAAAAACGGCTATCTCGAGCGGTACGGCGTGCCGACCGAGAAGTTTTCCTATACCAACAACGGCGGCGCGGAGGCGGGTGCGCCCCTCGAGTACGCCTTCGACCGCAACTTCGGCTCGGTATGGCGTTCGGAAATGCAGATGACGGCGGGGGCCGAGACCAACACGGTCGACGTCGAATTTTCCGACCCCGTCCTCCTCGACCGCATCCTCTACGAGGCGGACAGCGGTTGGTACGACCGCGGATTCCCGACCCGTTTCCGCATTTCTCTCACCGACGCCTCGGGGACGGTGACCGTCCTTGAGGACCTCGTGAGCGAACCCACTTCCTCCATCGTCCTTCTCCGTCTTGCAAAGGAGAGGACGGTGAAGCACGCCCGCTTCGAGTGGGTGGAGATCACGAAAAAGCATCGGACGTGCGCGGCGGCGGCGGAACTCGTCTTTCTTCAGCCCGAATCGGATGCGGTGGAGGCGGTGCAGAACATGTTCACCGACTACGCCCAGCTCCACCTTGCCCCCTCCGTTCAATCGGACGCCGACATCGAGGCCCTCCGCGGCGCGGTGCAGGGGTATTCGACCTACGAAAGCGAACTTTCCGCCCTCCTCAACCGTGCCGAACAGGTGCTTGCGGGCACCGTGCGCTACGACCCTCTCCGCGAGATCGGAACCTCGGACGCCCTCCTTCGCCGCGGCGACGTCGCGGGGTACGGGCGGAGCACCCTCAAGATGGCGTGGTTCGGCACCAACCGCCAGCCGACGGGCATCAGCGTCTCTCCAGACGACGTTCTCACCGTCTATGTGACGGGGGAGGACGGCGACCCGCTTCCCCGCCTCGTCGTGACCCAGTTCTGGGGGAGCTGGTCGAGTTGGCGGAGCGGCGAATACAAATTGCGCCCCGGGAAGAACGTCATACGGCCGCAGAGCTACCTTCGCCCGGGCTTTACCGACAACGCAGGCGACCCCATCCCCGCGGGAGGGCCCGTCTACCTTGTCAATCCCTACACCGAGAAGGAGCAGTCGGATAAGGTCAAAGTGTACTTCGAAGGCGGCACCCTCATCCCTCTCTTCCGCGAAGGGGAGGACGAGGGGCTGTATAAGAGCCGCCTTGCGGACTATGCGGAAAAGGTCGCCCTCGACCGTGAGGAAAACCCGCGCTCGGAAGTGGGTGTCGCCGACGTCACCGAGCTCCTTTCCGACAACATCCTCCTCACCGTGCGTGCGACGGCGGCGAATACCGTCTACAATACCGAGGGAAACAGCCCCGAGACCGCCATGCAGGGTTGGGACGAGTACGTAAAGAAACTCCTCCGCTACAACGGCGTCATCCTCGAAGAGGAGTATAACGGCCGCCACGGCGGCGTGTACGACCCGCGGGCACAGTACCTCAACTGCAACATCCGTCTCTCTCAGCCCTACGGCGCGGCGTATGCCCACATCGAGCACGTCGGGATACAGGTGAGCTGGGAGCGCAGCGCTCTCCTCGGGTCGGGATTCGGCTGGGGATATACGCACGAGCTCGGGCACATGATGGACATCGGGGAGCGTACCGTCAGCGAATGCAGCAACAACATGATCTCCAAATATAACGAGACGGTCGTCGAAAAAGCGGCGACGCGGGGAGACTTCGCCAAGACGACGGCCGCCCTCTCTCCCGATGGAGACACCTCCGCCTATTGGAACACCAACCGCGGGAACTTCATCATCTGGTGGCTCATCGAGAGCTTCGAGATCGGCTACTGGCCCACCCTCGAGAACCTCTACCGCTACGAAAAGATCCCGACGGACGTCGGGACGATGAACGCGACGGAGAAGCAGGTCTACCTCTCCTCCCTTGCCGTAAAGTACGACCTCTCCTATTATTTCGAGAGGTGGGGGTATAATTTAAGCGCCTCCGACCCCATCTTCACCGCGGCGGGCGCATCGGACGCGTTCAAGACGCTCATGCAACGGGCCAAGACGGAAGGGCGCATCGCGGAGGGGACGAAACCCAAGATCTGGTACCTCGACGCCGCCGAATGGTGGGCGCGCAAGGAGACGGAGACGAATTGCTACTCCTCCGCCGAGAAACCCGAGATCGACGCGGTCGTAAAGGGGGAGGACGGGTACAGCATCCTCATCGGGAACTCCTTCAAGGAGGGAGCGGCCCACCTCGGCTACGAGATCCGCGAGAGCGGACGGGTCGTCGGCTTCACCTACGAACGCGCCTTCGTCGATCACACGGACTACCCCGCGAACTATACGCCGAAATATACCGCCGTCGCCTACGACAGATCCCTCTCCTTCACGTCGCCCTCGGCGGAAAAAACGCCCGAAGAGGCGGGGACGGTATGCAAAATCGGCACCCGCGGCTTCTCCACCGTCGGGGCGGCGGTCGCCGCGGCAAAGACGGGCGATACGATCGTTCTCCTTACAAGTCACCACATGGGCGGCGTCACGGTCGGGGCGGAAAAGCGCATCACCGTGACGGCGGAAAGCCCCGTCACCCTGCGTCGGGTGGGCTCCGAGCCCCTTTTCTTTGTTGAAAAGGGCGCATCGCTCACCCTCGACGGCACGGCGGGGGAAATCACCCTCGACGGAAACGGCTTTTTGCAGTCCTCCTCCCTTCTCCGCGCGGAGGGCGAACTCACCGTGAAGGGCTGCCTTCTTACAAACAACTTCGTCAAAGCCGAAAGGGTCGGCGGAGCGATCACGGGCGCGGGCGGGGCCGTCCGTTGCGACGGGACCCGCTTCGAAGGGAACACCGCGCGGACGGGCGGAGCGGTCTGCCTCATCGCAGGAGGGGACCATGTATTCGAAAATTGCACTTTTAAGGGCAATTCCGCCGCGGAAGGGGGAGGCCTCTACAATTCGAACGCCGCCGCGGCGCTCGGAAATTGCACCTTCCTTCAAAACCGCGCCGAAACTTGCGGCGGGGCGATCAGCGTGCGTTCTGGCGGGGTGCTGCGGACGGCTCCTTCCGCCGAAAATACGCCCACGGTAGGCACATTTGAGGAAAATTCCGCCGAGGAGGGCGGCGCGCTCTATGCGGACGGCGCCTGCTCCTTCACGGGGGCGCGGTTCATGAAAAATTCCGCCGAGGAGGGCGGGGCGATCCTCTACCGCCGTTCGACGGGCAGCGCCCGCACCCTCGTCCTCGAAAACGCCCGAATCGGGGAGACGGCCTCGAGCGGGGCCGCCGTGTTCCTCTTCGGGGAGGCCAAACTCGTCCGCTCCGAGATCGACGGCACAGGCTGCGCTTACGCCGTTTCCGCCATGGGCGGGGAGGCGGAATTTACGGGCGGAACCCTCACGGGCGCCCTTTATAAGGGGGCGGGTGCCCTCCTCTTCGTGCGGGAGGAGATGATCGGCGCCCCGTCGCCCATCCCCGTCGAGATCGAGACGGACACCCCCGAGACCGTCCTCTTTGCGGCCCGCGGCGGGTTTGTGTTCCCCGAGACGGCGGCAGAGAACTTCACCGCGGCGCGCGGGGAGATCCTCAAGAACGATTCGAACGAACTCTGCCTCGCCTTCGAGACGGTGGAGGTCACCTTCCGCATCGGCGAAAATTCGGAGACGAAGCGCTACCTTCCCGGGCAAGCCGTCCTCCTCGGCGCGGGGGAGAACCTTCGCGAACAGTATATCGAGCACTGGACGCTTGAAGGCGAAAGCTATGCGGTCGGCGATACCCTCCCCGCCGAGGCGGGCATGGTCTTTACCGCCGTCCTTCAAAACAAGGCGCACATCCGCTTCCAAATGGGAACGGCGGACGCGGGGGAGGACTTCGAGATCTATGTCATTCCCGGGGAGAAGTACTCTCTTCCCGCCCTCAACCTCGAAAAGTATGTGTTGAATTCTTGGCTGCGCGGGGAGGAGCGGTTCTTCCCGTATGCGACGGCCGTCGCCGAAGGGGACGCCGTCTACACGGCCGAACTCACCAAAAAACTTGCCGTCGAATACCGCGTGCAGGCCGCGGAGGAAAAGAGGGAGCTTCTTATCGACACCCTCTACTACGCCTACGGCGAAAAACTTATCCGCGTCGATTGCAACGACCCCGAATTTGTCCCGTCGGGCATGCGCATCTCGGGCTATGTCGACCGTGAAACGGGCGCCGCCGTCTCCTTCCTCACCGATACCGCGCGGCGCGACCTCGTCCTCGACGCCGTCCTCTCCAAGGAACCCGCCTACATCGTTTACACGGTGACAAGCGGCGGGAAGTACCTCCTCGACGATTTCGACACGGTGGACCTCGGCGCGGATTACACCCTCTCCATGCGGCTGCTCCCGTACGGCTACCACATCACCTCCATCCGCCTCGTCGACTCCATGGGCGGCGACCGCTCCTTCGAGACCCCGGAGGAGGTGGAGGGCTTCGTCATCCGCGAGGTCGACTGCGTCTACTATATCCTCGACGTCGAGATGGAGAAGAACATCTACTCGGTCACCTATCAATACAACGGCGAGACCTTCGACGTCCGCCCCATGGAGTACGGGGCGAAGCTCGTCCTCGAGGAGCCCGAATCGCTCCCCGAACGCTATCACTTCATCGGCTACCGCGTCGGCAAGCGCGAACTCGTGATGGGGGAGGACGGCAGCTACGAGATGGCAGACGTCATCCTCGACATGCGCCTCGGCGACGAGATCGTGATCGGCGAAGATACCATCGTCGACCTCCTCGTCTACATCGAACAGGACCCCGAGGCAAGCACCCCCGAGGACCCGACGCCCCAAGCGCCCGAAACGCCCCAAACGCCCGTAACGCCGACGGAGCCGGAAGCTCCGACAGGGCCCGAGGCGCCCTCCGAGGGGAAGGGCGGCCTTGCGGCAGCGGAGATCGCTCTCATTGCGGTCGGAGGGGCCCTCTTTGCGGCCGCCGCGGCGGCGGGGACCTTCTTCGTCGTTCGGCGAAGGAGGCGCAAGTGAAATTTCTTTGCGGCTCCCCGAAAAGGGGCGATAGGGTATGAAAAAAGAATGGTTTTTCGACCGCTTCTGCGGCGAACAGCTTGCCGTCTACACGGAGGACGGGAAGATCGTCGAGCTGAGCGGACAAAAAGACGGCGCCGTCCACGCGATCGGCGACATCTATAAGGGCAAGGTCGAGAACGTCGTTGCGGGCATGCAGGCGGCGTTCGTCTCCTTGGGCATGGAGAAAAATTGCTACCTCCCCTTGGGGGAGGGCACGGCGCCCTTTTCCTCCTACGACGGAGAGGGGAAGGTGCGGGAGAAGCGCTTAAAGGCGGGGGACGAGCTCCTCGTCCAGCTCGTAAAGCCCGCCCGCGGCGGCAAGGGGGCGAAGGTCACCTGCGAGCTCTCCTTCGTCGGGAAAAACCTCATCTTCCTCCCGCAGACCGATTTCCTCGGCATTTCGCGGAAGATCACCGACCCAAAGAAGCGGGAAGAGCTCCTTGCTACGGCGGGGAAACTTCGGGAAAAGGGAGAGGGGTTCATCGTAAGAACGGCGGCAGACGGTGTGCAAAAAGGGCGGCTCAAGGTCGAGGCGGAGTACTTAAGGCGCATCTACCGCGCCGCCGTCGAACAGGCGAAAAGCGCGCCCGTGGGGGCGGCGGTGTACAGGGAGTACGAACTCGCCGTAAAGGTCATGCGCGACTCTTTGGAGGGCGGCGTCCATAAAATTTACGTCGGGGACCGCGAACTGTACGAGACCGTGCTCCGCCTCGTGCGGCTGCGCTCCGACCTCACCGAAAAACAGGTCGTCCTCTATGAGGGAACGCGCACCATGTTCTCTCATTTCGGGCTCACGGAGCAGATCTACGCCCTTGCCGACCCCCGCGCGGAGCTTAATAACGGCGGGTATCTCATCATCGACCGCACCGAGGCCATGACGGTCATCGACGTCAATACGGGCAAGTACACGGGGGAGAGCGACCTCGAGAGCACCGTGTTCGAGACCAACCTTCTCGCCGCCGAAGAGATCGCGCGGCAAGTGCGCCTTCGCAACCTCGGCGGCATAGTCGCCGTCGATTTTATCGACATGGGGGAGGAAAAACACCGCACAGCCGTCGACGAAGCGCTTCGCGCCGCCCTTAATAGGGACCGTTCGAGGTGCAGGGTCCTCCCGATGAGCGAACTCTGCGTCTCCCTCTTTACGCGCAAGCGCACCTCTTCGGAGACGGCCTCCTTCCTCTTCCGTCCCTGTCCTCACTGCACGCGGCAGGGGTCCGTCTTTTCGGAGGCTTTCATGGCGATGCGCATCCGCGCCGCCGTGTCCGACTGCTTTGCAGACGGCTACGCCTCCGTCCTCGTCGACCTCAACGAGGCGCTTATGCACACCGTTCTCGACGAACACTACCTTTCGAAGGAGGCGTCGGGGGCTTGGCGGGGGAAGCGGGTCTACCTTCTGCCGCATGCGGACTTCCACGAAGAACGCCTCCTCGTCCGCGGCGACAATGCGCCCGTTCTCTCCCTTCCGGGCGGCGCCCGCCTTCTCTACTGAAAAGCCCGCCCCGAGGGGCGGGCATCGCTTTACGCGATCATCTTTTTCCAGATCTTTTCGAATTCCTCTTCGGTGTGAAGGAGCTCTTCGGCGAGATTTCGCACATCGGTATCGCCGTAATCGTCGCTGAGCTCTCCGAGGCTCGTGCGGAGCGCGGTTATACCCATGACCGTCCCCTGCACCATCATCTCCGCGATATGGGCGCGGGAATCGTCTTTCATCGCATTCATCTTGATCCCGCCCCACATCATCGCCTTTTTGAAGGGATTGGGGTTTTTGAGTTCGATGGAACGCTCCTTTGCGAGGAGGGCGGCGCGGGAGCCGATGCGCTCGTACTCCTCGTGCTGGCGCAGAAGTTCCTCCTTGAGCGCCCCGTCGTCCGTCTCGGGAAGGATGTCCGAAATGGACTGTTTTGCATATTCGCAGTTTCTGTGAACCTCGGCGAGAAGTTCTTCGCTCTTTTTGATATCCATAGTTTCTCCTTTTTCGCAGTTTGAGAAAAAAGTCGGAATCGTATGCAAAACCGCTTGACTTTTCCCTTTGACTGTGTTACATTTATCGCTGAGCCGCGAAAGACGGGCACCAAGCATCCACGAAACAGGGGATCGCCTATGGCACTTTGCGAGACCGGGAAGAGGAGGTAATTATGTACGCAATCATCGAGAACGGCGGAAAGCAATACAAGGTTTCCGAAGGCGACGTTCTGAAGGTGGAAAAGCTCAATGCCGAGATCGGCGCGGAGGTCTCCTTCAACGTCATGATGGTCGTGGACGGGGGCAGCGTCAAAGTCGGCGAAGAAGCCAAGTCCGCGAAGGTGACCGCAACTGTCGAAGCGCAGGATAAGTATCGGAAGATCATCGTCTTCAAGTACAAGTCCAAGAAGAACGAGCGCAAGAAGCAGGGTCATCGCCAGCCTTTCACCGCGGTGAAGATCAAGTCGATCACCGTTTGACCGCACGGGACGCGTCCCGAATCCAAGTAAGGAGAAAAAACCATGATTTTTATTTCATTGTTCGCCCACAAGAAGGGGACCGGCTCCTCCCACAACGGCCGCGACTCGAACGCGAAGCGTCTCGGCGTCAAACGGCAGGACGGGCAGGAGGTGCTCGCGGGGAGCATCATCGTGCGCCAGCGCGGCACGAAGATCCATCCCGGCAACAACGTCGGCATCGGCGGGGACGATACGCTCTTCGCCTTGAAGGACGGCGTCGTCAAGTTCGAGCGCAAGGGAAGAGATCAGAAGCAAGTCAGCGTCTATTAAAACATGTCCCGCCTGCGACCGCAGGCGGGATCTTTCGTTTTTTGGGGCCAAAAGAAAATAAAAAGCGAAAAATTTGCAAATCGACAAAAAAACGCTTGCTTTCTTTTTGCGATTGTGGTAATATGATTCAAGCAAGTTCGGAAGCTTAGCTCAGCCGGGAGAGCACCTGCCTTACAAGCAGGGGGTCATAGGTTCGATCCCTATAGCTTCCACC
>CANQQM010000010.1 GCA_947626005.1 uncultured Clostridia bacterium | reverse complement strand
GATTTGGACATCTTCCGCCCCAACTCATCGCGGACGAGGCCGTGGATGAGCACGTCGCGGAAGGGAACTTTCTTCGTATATTCGATGCCCGAGAACATCATCCGCATCACCCAGAATGGAATGATATCGTACCCCGTGACGAGTACGTCGGTCGGATAGAAATACTTGAATTCGGGCGTCTCTTCGGGCCAGCCGAGGGTGGAAAACGGCCAGAGCGCCGAGGAGAACCAGGTGTCGAGGCAGTCCTCGTCCTGTTTTAAGTGCACGCCGCCGCACTTCGGGCAGACGGTGACGTCCTCTCTGGAGCAGATCTCCGCGCCGCAGTCCCCGCAATACCATACGGGAATGCGGTGCCCCCACCAAAGCTGACGGGAAATGCACCAATCGCGGATATTTTCCAACCAATTATAATAGATCTTCGCGAAACGGTCGGGCGTGAACTTCGTCTTGTTCTTGGCGACGGCGTCGATCGCGGGCTTGGCAAGCGTCTCCATGCGCACGAACCACTGTTTGGAGACGATCGGCTCGATCGTCGCATTGCAGCGGTGGCAGTGTCCGACGTTGTGGGTGTGATTTTCGATCTTGACGAGGAGCCCGAGCTCCTTCATTTCGGCAACGATGCGCTTTCTCGCCTCGTAGCGGTCGAGCCCCGCGAACTTTCCGCCCTCTTCGTTGACGCTCCCGTCGTCTCCCAAGACGCGGATCATCGGAAGGTTGTGGCGGAGCCCCACTTCGAAGTCGTTGGGGTCGTGCGCGGGCGTAATTTTCACGGCGCCCGTTCCGAATTCGGGATCGACGTAGTCGTCGGCGACGACGGGGATCTCCCGCCCGACGAGAGGAAGGAGAAGCGTCTTACCGACGAAGCGGCTATAGCGCTTGTCCGAGGGATTGACCGCGACCGCCGTATCGCCGAGCATGGTCTCGGGGCGGGTCGTCGCGATCGTGATAGATTCCCCGCTCCCCTTTACGGGATAGTTGAAGTACCAGAAATGCCCTGCGTCCTCGTGATAGGCGACCTCCTCGTCGGAGAGCGCCGTCTTGCAGTCGGGGCACCAGTTGATGATCCTGCTGCCGCGGTAGATGAGCCCCTTTTGGTAGAGACGGAAGAAGGCTTCGCGCACCGCGCGGGAGCACTTTTCGTCCATCGTGAAGGAGAGCATCTTCCAATCGCAGGAACAGCCGAGCTTTTTGAGCTGATCGACGATCCTTCCGCCGTACTCCTCCTTCCACGCATAGGCGCGGCGGAGAAATTCTTCCCGACCGAGCTCCTCCTTCGTCGTCCCCTCCTCGCGGAGTTTTTCGACGATCTTATGCTCGGTGGCGAGCGAAGCGTGGTCGGTCCCCGGCATCCAGAGGGCGGAATAGCCCTGCATGCGCTTGAATCGGACGACGATATCCTGCATCGTCTCATCCATGGCGTGACCCATATGCAGCTGCCCGGTGATATTGGGAGGCGGCATCATCACGGTGAAGGGAACTTTGTCGGGGTCGATCTCGGCGCGGAAGCAATCTTCCCGCATCCAGTCCGCGTAAATTTTGTCCTCGAATTCGCGCGGGTTGTAGGTTGTCTGCATTTCTCTCATAGTTGTTCCGCCAAAAAGTAGTACTTATCCATTATAATCGTTTTTCAAGCCGTTGTCAATAATTCCGCCCTCCACATAGAATATATTATTCTTATTTTTCACGGAGTACATTATGAAAAAACTCATGGCAATTCTCGGAGCGGCGCTCATCGCCCTCCTTCCGCTCTCCGCCTGCGGCGGATCGGATAAAACCACTCTCAAGATCAACGAAGTCACCCATTCCGTTTTCTATGCGCCGATGTACCTTGCGGATTCGCTCGGCTACTTCGAAGAGGAAGGCATCGAAATCGAACTCACGAACGGCGGCGGCGCCGACGCCGTAATGGCTTCCGTCCTCTCGGGAGACACGGATATCGGCTTCTGCGGCCCCGAAGCCGCCCTCTACGTCGCCCTCGGCGGCACAAAAGACGTCCCCACCGTGTTCGGGCAGCTCACCAAGCGCGACGGCTCCTTCCTCGTCGGAAGGCAGCCCGAAGAGAACTTCCAATGGGAAAACCTCAAGGGGAAGGAGATCCTTGCAGGGCGTCGGGGCGGCGTTCCCGCAATGACCTTCGAATATATCCTCCGCGAGCACGGTTTCACCGATGCGGACATCGACCTCAACTTCGAAGTCGCCTTCAACCTCATGACGGCGGCCTTCGAGGAGGGCACCGCGGACTACTGCACGATGTTCGAGCCGACGGCCTCCGAATATCAGGCGGCGGGCAAGGGATACATCGTCGCCGCAGTCGGAGAAGCGGGCGGCGAAGTCCCCTACACGAGCTTCATCGCCAAGCGCTCCTGGATCGATTCGCACGAAGAGACGGTAAAAGGCTTCCTCCGCGCCCTCCTTCGGGCCGTCGAATTCGCCGAGACGAAAGAGCCCGACGAGATCGCGACCTACCTCTATAAGCAATTCCCCTCCACTTCCTACGCCTCCATTACGACGAGCATCAAGAGCTATCAGAAGATCGACGCGTGGGTCACCGACATGGCAATGACGGAGAAGAGCTTCGACCGCCTTCAGGACATCATCGAAAGCGCAGGGGAACTTCCCCGCCGTGCGGAGTTCTCCCTCTTCGTCGACAATCACTATGTGCAAGAGGCGGCAAAGAGCTTGCGCTGAGCACTTTCACCAAGGAAACGGGTACGCTTATGAAAAAGGAAATCCTGAGATTCGACGACGTTGCGCTGACCTATCACACCGTCCGCGGCGAAGTGACGGCGGCGGAGCACCTCACCTTTTCGGTCGACGAGGGGGAATTTGTCGCCATCATCGGCCCTTCGGGGTGCGGAAAGACCACCCTTCTCTCCCTCGCGGCGGGGCTTCTTTCCCCCTCCGAAGGGAAGGTCATAAGCCGCGGCACCTTCGGGTACATGCTGCAAAAGGATGAGCTCTTCCCGTGGCGGACGATCGAGAAGAACATCTGTCTCCCCCTCGAGATCAAGCACCAAAACACCTTGGGAAACCGCGCCCGCGTCCTCGCCCTTGCCGATAAATACGGGCTCTGCGGATTTTTGCAAAACTATCCGCACGAGCTCTCGGGCGGGATGCGCCAACGCGCCGCCCTCATCCGCACCCTTGCCTCGGAGCCCGACATCCTTCTTCTCGACGAACCCTTCTCCGCACTCGACTATCAGACCCGCCTGAACGTGACGGGCGACGTCGCGGAGATCATCCGTCGGGAAGGAAAGACGACGCTCCTCATCACGCACGATATTTCGGAGGCGATCTCGCTTGCAGACCGCATCCTCGTTCTCACCAAGCGTCCCGCACGGGTCGCCTACACCCACGAACTCGACTTCGGCGAAGAGAAAAACCCGCTGAAGCGCCGTGAGGCAAGCGGGTTTTCGGGGTGGTTCGAAGTACTATGGAGGGAACTCAACACATGAAAAAGCAGCTCTATTCTGCGGAACACGCAAAATTTCTCAAAAAGCGCAAGAAGAACCTCGCACTCATCTGGTCGCTCCGCATCGGGCTCCTCGTCCTTCTTCTCGGCCTTTGGGAGCTTGTCACCGCCCTCGGCTGGGTGGACCCTTTCCTCATGAGCTCCCCCTCCCGCATCGCAAAGACGATCGGCGCGCTCTACCTCGACGGCACTCTCTTCTATCATATCGGCGTCACGCTCGGGGAGACCCTTCTCGGCTTTGCGGTCGCAGTCGGGCTCGGGTGCCTCATCGCGCTTGCCCTCTGGTGGAGCGATACCCTCCGCCGCGTGCTCGAACCGTATATCGTCGTCCTCAACGCCCTCCCCAAAATCGCCCTCGGGCCGCTCATCATCGTCTGGTGCGGGACGGGAAGCAAAGCGATCATCTTCATGACGGTGCTCGTCGGGATCATTGTCGCCATATTGCACATGCTTTCGGCCTTCATCGAAACCGACAAGAATAAGATCCTGCTCCTGCGTTCGATGGGCGCATCCAAGTTTCAGATCCTGAGAAAGCTCGTCATTCCCTCATCGCTTGCCGCCTTCATTTCCATGCTGAAAGTGGCGGTCGGAATGGCGTGGATCGGCTCGATCATGGGCGAATATATCGTGTCGAGGGCGGGGCTCGGCTACCTCATCGTGTACGGCGGGCAAGTGTTCAAGCTCGATCTCGTGATGAGCGCGACCGTCATCCTCTGCTTTCTTGCCGCGGGAATGTACTTTCTCGTCGTGCTTCTCGAAAAGTTCCTCGTGAAGAACACAGACAACTGAAAACACGAGCCCGAGCGCCCCCTCTACGGGATAGAGGACGGATACGATCTCCGAAAATCCGACCCGAGAGAGCGCAAACGCCGCGAAGAGGATCCCCCCCTTCGCGGCGTACTTTTTTGCCCCCGCCCCCTCCGCAAGGCGCAGGAGCGGATATAGGGAGGAGGCAAGCGACGTCATGATCGCAAGCGCCGCCGCAACAAAGAGAACGCTCTTCCCGCTCTGTGCCGCAAGGAAAGGCATCTCCGCCCCCTCCGTCCCCGCCGCAAAGACGCGTCCGAGGATAAAGAAGGCGCTAAAGCAAATTAGAAACGCGGATAGAAGCGCTGCGGCGGCGGGTTTCGGCGTTTTCGCCCCGACGTCCATGAGGACGGGCACCGCCAAAAAGACGTTGAGCCCCGCATAGACGGCTCCGCCGAAGAGGTTTCCGGAAATGGCAAAGGAAATTGCCGCGGGGAACTTCCCGAAACACAAGATAAAGAGCATAAGGACGGGAACAAGGAGTGCATTGAACGCCGAGACGCCGCCGACCCCGTAGGAGACGACAAGCGCCGAAAGAAGGAGCCCGCAGAGAGAGGCAAGCGGCTTTACGGAGGGAAAGAGTGCGTCGAGCCCCGCAAGCATCCCCGCACACGGAATGAAGGAGGAGAGCGCGACAAACCCATTTACGGCGGGCGCCGCCCTCCCGAAGATCGCCCGCATCGCCTCCCTATAGCCGCCGTACTTTTTTCCGAGCGCCATAAACGCCCACGTCAAAAGGAAGAAGAGCGCAGAAGAGAGCATCGCGGAAAGAAAGGCGCCGCGCCCCGCGAAAAACCGCACGAGTTCCTGCCCCGAGAGGAATCCCGCGCCGATTGCGCCGCCGACGATGACAAACATTGCGCGTGCCGTTTTCATCGTTAAATCCTATGCCTTACCGCGAAAATTCATGAAAAATTTTACATTTTTTTCGAAAATTATGTCACACATATTACTTCAACTATTGACAAAACCTTCGCGATGTATTATAATAGAGAAAAACACAGGAGGAAATGAATGGACGAAGAAACAAGTCCCGTCCCCGAAGAGGAAGAGGCCGAAGCCGCAACCCCCGAGGAAAAGGATGAGAAGGAAGAAAAATCGATAAGCTCCGACCTCATCCGCGGGCACATCAATACGATCATTCTTCGCTCCCTGTACGACGGCGACCGCTACGGCTACGAGATCATCTCGGAGATCGAGCGCAAGAGCCACGGGCAATATACCCTCAAGCAGCCCTCTTTGTACAGCGCCTTAAAGCGCCTCGAAAAGGAAGGCTATGTCACGTCGTACTGGGGCGGTTCCGTCAGCGGCGGGAGACGAAAATATTTCTCCCTCACCGACGAAGGCAAGCTCATCTCCGAACAGAATCAATCGGAATGGGAATATTCCCGTACGGTCATCGACTCGCTCATCTCCGACAAGGATTTCGATTTCAGCAATCCCGCCCCTACCGCGGTGGATATGCGCGTTCTGCGCAGCTCCACTTCCCGCGTCCCGACGCGTGAGGGCGAAGCGGAGGATCTCGACTACGAGCCCACCTTCGACGATTCCTCCGAGCGTGAGCGCATCGCCGCAGAGTACGAGGAGAGAAACTCCGCTCTTGCAAGCGAATACGAAACGAAGAACAGCGAACTCGAAGCGCAGTACGAGGAGAAGTCGAACGCTCTCGCAAGCGAATACGAGACGAAGAACAGCGAGCTCGAAGCGCAGTACGAGGAGAAGTCGAGCGCCCTCGCAAGCGAATACGAGGCGAAAAACAGCGAACTCGAAGCCGCCTATGCGGAAAAGACGAGCGCCCTCGAAGCAGACCGCACCGCCCTCGAGACCGAAAAGAGAAATTTCGAGGAAGAGATGCGCGTCCGCACCGAAGCCATGCAGGGCGAGCGCGACTGGCGCGAACGCGAACTTGCCGAGCGCGAGAAGCACATCGCCGAGGAGCGTGCCCGCCTTGAGGCCCTCCGCGCCGAAGAGATCCGCGGCATCGCCGACGAACAGGCGGCAAAAGACGCCGCCCGCGCCGAAGAGGACGCCGAGATCGGCGAACGCCGCCGTGCCCTCGAAGAGGAAGAAGCGGAGCGCAGAAAGGCCTTCGAAGAGGAAGTCGCCGCGCGGATGCAAGAGCTTGAGGAACAGGAAGCGGCGAGAAAGCAATCCTATGAGGAGGAAGAGGCCGAGCGCAGACGCATCCTCGCGGAAGAGGAAGAGTCCATGCACCGCCGCATCGAGGCGGAGGAATCGGAGCGCAGACGCATCCTCACCGAAGAGGAAGATCGCCGCAAACAGGCCCTCGAGGAGGAAGAGGCCTCCCGCAGAAAGGCGCTTGACGACGAGGAATCGCTGAGAAAGCACCTTCTCGAAGAGGCGACCGAGCGCAGAAAGGCGATCGACGCCCAGAACGAGGAAAAGCTCCGTGCCCGCGAGGACGAACTTCGGGAGCGCGAAGCATTCTATACCGAGGAGCGCGGCCGCTTTGCCGAACTTCTCCGCCAACGCGACGAACAGATCGAAGCCGAGCGGCGTGCCCATGCACAGGCGCTCGACGAACAGGAACGCCGCATCCGTCAGGAACAGGAAGCCATCTTCCGTCGCCGCGAACAGCAGCTCCTTCATCAGAACTATCTCGATCTGGTGAGCGCTCCCCCCGCGGCTTCCTACGAGAATGCGGACTACACCTACTACGCCGCGCCCTACGCGGAGGAACGCAAGCCCGAGCCCGCTCCCCTTCCCGAACCGCAGCCCGCAGAGCAGTACCGCACCGTCGTCCAGCGCATCTATAATTCCACGGTGCAGGCAGAGCGCGATGCGCCCGTCCGTCCGGAAGGCGCCAAATCGCTCAGCGGCATCGACTTCCGCGACCTCGAAGCGAGAGCGGCACGCGACGGGATCAAACTGACGACAGCCGGCGGCGCGACCCTCCGTCCCGACCGCCCCGTCGAGCAGGCCGAGAACGTCGTGCACAAGGGGAAGGCGCTTTTCCTCAGCGCACTCGTCGTATTCTTTGTCTGCCTTGCGGAAGGGATCGTCGTGTTCGCCGTGCGGAACCGCTTCTCCATCCCCCTCTTCTTGCCCTGCTTCATCTGGGCGGCTGGATTCTCCCTTCTCCTTGTCACTTTGCTTGCCTATGCGAACCACTACGGCGAACGTTCCCTTCGCAAGCCCGGGCGCAGACCGCTCATAAACGGCATCGTCGCCTATTCGCTCTGTGTGATCGTGACGCTCATCGTCGCCCTCGCCGTGAAGATCGACTTTGCAGTCATGTCGCAGCTTGCGACCTTCGTCGTCGTCCCCATCATCTTCTTCTTCGGGATCGTGATCTTCGCCTTCAGCTACTACGAACTCACCCGTCCCTTCAAGAACAACCGCTAAAAGATAAGAAAAAAGCCGACCGCGGTCGGCTTTTTTCTTTTGTTGAAATGCTTAAATTTTGGAAGCCGCATAGGCCGCCGCGCCGTAGATCCCCGCATCGTTGCCGAGGGAGGCGCAGACGATCTCGAGCGGCGCATATCCGACCGAGACGTACAGCCGCGGCAAAACGTACTCTCGAACGCGGGAGAGGAGGTTTTCCCCCTCCGCCGAAATCCCTCCGCCGAGGATGACCGCCTGCGGACGGAGAAGATTGACGAGGTTGACGATCCCTTCGCCGAGGTAGAATACAAATTTCGAAATGACGGCGCGGGCGACTTCGTCCCCTTCCGCATCCGCAAGGAACGCCGTTCTTCCGCCCGCCCTTTGAACGGTCGGCGCAAATTTCCACATGCGGCTTTCGGGATGGGCGTGCATCGCCTCCTTCGTGAAGCGGATGAGGGCCCTCGTCGAGGCATACACTTCAAAGCACCCCTTTCTGCCGCAGGGGCACTTTCTTCCTCCGGCCCGCACGACGGTATGGCCGAACTCCGCCCCCGCGCCGCGGAATCCCTCATAGATCTCGCCGCCGAGGACGACGCCGCTCCCGATCCCCGTTCCGATCGTGAGCATCGCGCAGTCACGATACTTCTTTCCCGCGCCGAACCGCGCTTCGCCGAGCGCCGCGGCGTTCGCGTCGTTGAGTACGAACACCCGCTTCCCCGTCTTTTCCGAGACGAGGCGGGCAAGCGGAACGTCCTTCCAGCCGAAATTCGACCAGTTGACGACGACCCCGCTCTCACCGTCGATGACGCCGGGGGAACCGATCCCGATCGCCTCGACTTCGGAAAAGTCCGCGCCCGCCTTTTCGGCGGCCGCACGGGCAAGCCCCGCAAGCGCCGAGGCCGTCTCCTCACGCGAGGACCGCGCAGAGGTCTCCACGCGCACGCGTTCGGAAAGTTTTTCTCCACTCAGGCAGGCGGCCTTTGCCGACATCCCGCCGAGATCGATCCCGATGATCATAATTCTTCCTTAATAGGTTGCTTTGTAGATCCTGAGCCACTCCGGAAGGCGGGCGACGAACTCTGCATTCGACGGCGTGCGCTTCATCATATCGATGAGCCCCGCCGCATTCTCCGTGATCCCGCGCTCCCGCATCTTGTAGACCGCCGAAAGTTCCTCTGCGGTAAGGAGAAGCTCCTCCTTCCGCGTCCCCGAACGGCGGATATCGATCGCAGGGAAGATCCTCCGCTCTGCGAGATCGCGCGAGAGGAAGATATCCGCATTGCCCGTTCCCTTGAATTCTTCGTAGATGATGTCGTCCATGCGGCTCCCCGTATCGACGAGCGCCGTCGCAAGGATGGTGATGCTCCCCGCCTCGACGGTATTGCGCGCCGCGCCGAAGAAGCGCTTGGGTTCGGCAAGCGCCCCCGCGTCGAGCCCGCCCGAGAGCGTTTTCCCCGTGCTCTCTACCGCATAGTTGTAGGCGCGGGTGAGCTTGGTGAGCGAATCGAGAAGGATAACGACGTCTTTTTTCTGCTCCGCAAGTCTCTTCGCGTGGGCGAGGGTGAGCTCCGCGGCGCGGATGTGATGATCCGCCCCCTCGTCGAAGGTGGAGTAAATGACCTCCGCGCTGTCGACGCTCGAACGGATATCCGTAACTTCCTCGGGCCGCTCGTCGATGAGAAGAATGATGAGCGCGATCTCCCGATGATTTTCGGAGATGGACCGCGCAACCGATTTGAGGAGGGTCGTTTTCCCCGCCTTGGGCGGCGCGATGATGAGGGCGCGCTGCCCCTTCCCGATGGGCACGAAGAGGTCGAGGATGCGGAGGGCGATGTCGCTGTTTCCCGCAGAGAGAGCGATCTTCTCGTTTGCGTATTTTGCGGTGAGAAAATCGAATTGCGGGCGCTGTTCATAGCTCCCGATGGGAAGCCCGTTGACGCTCAAAAGTTCTTCGAGTGCGGGCGAATCGTTCTTCTGTTTAGGTTTTGCGATACAGGTGAGGTAGTCACCCGCACGAAGTTTGAGTGCATGGATGGCGGGTGCGGAGAAGAACACGTCCCCGTCCGCCGAGGGCTGACAGTTCTTGGCGCGGAGGAAACCGTATCCGCCCGCGGTAATTTCGAGGATCCCCGTATTGACGGGCTGTTCGTAGAAAATGGTCGGCTCGGGTTCGTGCTCGGGAGATTCGACCTTGAGAACCATCCCCTCTTCCGCACGGTGGATGAACGATTCGATCTTGTCGACGATGGCAGGGTCGATATACGTCTGTTTTGCGGGTGCGCCCCGCCGCGACGGCGGGAAGGGATCGCGGTCCCCCATGACGATCGCCGTGAGGTCGGTGATAAGATCGTCCTTATTCTCCGACGAGGCATGCTGCACGCCGTACTTTCTGCCGAGCACGCGCAGTGTCGACAGCGGGAGTTCGTCGAGGAACTGCCTGCATTCGCTTTCCAACTTGGAATATTGCATTTACTTCGCTCTCTCCATAACGATGATTTTTGTGCTCTCTTCGGTAAGATCGTCGCGAAGCAGTTCGATCTCGCTCCCCGCTTCCTCGACTTCCTCCTCTTCCACTTCGTCATCGTCGAAAAGATCGATGAATTCATCCACTTTGTCGATGTCGATCTCGAGCCCCTTCGTCTTATAGTGCATCGGAATGACGACGGAGGGCATGATGCGGTCGACGTATTCCTTCGCCTGCTCCGCGTCGATCGTATAATTTCCGCCGACTGGGAGAAGCAGAACGTGCACGGGAAGGAGGAGTTCGAGAAGAGACGACGAGCACTCTTCCCCGATGTCGCCCATATGGCAGACCTCGATCCCGTCCATGCGGAACTTGAAAATAAGATTTTCACCGCGTTCGGCGCCGCTAACGTTGTCGTGATAGCTCTTCATCGCCTTGATGACGACGCCGCCGACCTCGTATTTCCCCTCTTTATCAATGACGACGGGCGAACCGCCGACCGCCTTGACGTTATTGTGATCGTAATGCCCGTGGCTGACCGTTACGGCATCCGCACTGACCTGCGGAAGCCGATACCCGATGTCGCCGTACGGGTCGGTTACAATGCTGGTCCCCGTGCTTTCCGTAAACATAAAGCACGAATGACCGAGATACCTGATTTTCATTTTTCCTCCGAAAATTCTATGGAAATATCCAAACGGGACCGAAGCGCGGTCCCGGTGGGACCGAGTGAATAAGAAAGACGGATAAGAATCGACTTTTCCGATTCGGATAAAACAAGATCTACATCGTAAAGCGGGATCTCCCCCGTGCGGCCGAAGCCGCCGAAAAGAAATTTAGGTTCGTCGCGGCAGAAACAGGCGTCGAGGGTGACATCGCCCCGCCTCTTCATAAAAAGTCGCTCCGCATCGAAGAGGAGTTCGGACCTATCGCCCTCCGTCGAGTAGACGACCCGCCGCTTCCCGCCCGAAAGTTCCATCGTCCCTTCCGAGGTAAAGCGCGCCTCGTCATTGCCGCTTCGACGTATGATGCAAACCGTACAAGGATCCATCGTTTACCATTATAATACAATTCACGGAATTTGTAAATCATTCCGCAGACCTTTTCGCAAGGATTCTCGTCGATTCTTGCAAAAAAATTCGAGTTTTTCAAAAAAGCGGGCTATCTTGTGTTCCGCGCATACATTTTCTACCATATGAAGCATATAGTATGTCACGCAGAATACTTCGCAATTTGCAAAATATGTCCAATTACAGACAGCGGACCGCCCAATCATACCCCTTTAAGGCACGCCGCCGCGCGGCATAGTCGGGAAGAATGTTCCCCACTTCCCGCCAAAAAGCGGCGCTGTGGTCCATATGGCGGGTGTGGCAGAGTTCGTGCACCGCAAGATACTCCGCAAGCGGGTCCGGAAGAAACGCCGTCCGAAAGGAGAAGGAGATCCCCTTCCGCGTACTGCAAGAGCCCCACCTCCCCCGCGCACTTGTCACGGTGAGCGAAGTATATTCGAAGCCGTACGTTTCGGAAATTTCTCTGAGGAGCCGCCCCATCCGCTCCCGCGTCATCGAACGCAGAAGTAAGGCGAGCGCCTCCTCCCGTCCCTCTTCGGGGAGGAAGAGGGTATCGCCGACGATCCGCGCACGCTTCAGCGCGGGGGCGATCGTATAATCCTTCCCAAGAAGCGAAATCATTTCGCCGTCTTTGAACTTCGGGTCGGCGCTTCTGCTTATAAGCCGTTTTTCGATCCAAGAAGCGTGCCGCATGACGAACGCTTCGATCTCCCCGTCCTTCACGGTAAGCGGCGCCCGCACGATGACGTCGCCCTCCCTTCCGATGGTAAGGCACAGGGTTTTGCGCCTGCATTTTATGACTTTATAGTTCATCTTCCTCCCGCCGCTTGACTTTCCTTGAAATTGCGATTATACTGAAGTCATGGCACTGAATGTAAACAAAATCGGGTTTGGCACAGAGTTTGAAGTCGACGTCCCCTCTTCGAAGAGCCTTTTGAGCCGCGCGCTCTTCCTCTCCGCTTTTACGAAGGGAGAGGTACATCTCCTTGCAAACGGCTACGGAGAGGACGGGGAGGCCATGCTCGGGTGTCTGAACGCGCTCGGGATCGAAATTGCTCCCCTCCGAGACGGATTTTGGGTCAAGGGCGGCACGCCTAAAAGAACTGCGTCATTGGATTTTCGGAGTGCGGGAACGGCGGCGCGCTTTCTGATGACGGCGCTTGCCTTTTTCGGCGGCGACTACGAGTTCAAATGCTCCAGCCAGCTCGAAACCCGTCCGATGCCGACCGACCTTCTCGAATCGCTCGGCGTAACTTTCGAGTACGCAGAGAGCGGTTTCCCCCGCCGCATGCACTCCGAGGGGATCCGCGCCGAGGAAATTTGCGTCGAGACCGAAAAAAGCACCCAGTTTGCGAGTGCGCTCATGCTCACGGGCGCGGTTTCCCGCCCCTTAGCGCTGCATTTCCCCGCGGCGGGACGGGATTCATACCTCAAAATGACCGCTTCGTGCATAAATTCCTTCGGCGGAGAATGCCTTCTTTCGGAAAAAGACTGCCGCATCCGCCCGATACAGACGCCGCCGAAAGTCTTTGCGGTCGAGCCCGACGTCTCCTCCGCCTGCTACTTTTACGCGCTTTCGCTCCTTCTTCGGGCACGCGTGCTCGTTCGCGGCGTCCGTTTCGAATCCCTTCAGGGCGACCTTGCCTTCCTCCGCCTTCTTTCTTCCCGCGGGGTGAAGGTGACCGATACCCAAAGCGGCATCGTCGCCGACGGCAGAGATGTTTCCGAGTTCGAGGGATTCGATGAGGACCTTTCAAACTATTCCGACCAGACGCTCACGCTTGCGGCGCTTGCGCCGTTTGCAACGACCCCTTCCCGCCTTCGCGGCATCGGGCACATCCGCCGTCAGGAATGCGACCGCATCGCGGCGATCGAGGAAAATTTGACCGCCCTCGGCGTGCCCTGCAGGGCAGAGGCGGAGGAAATTGAGATCTTCCCAGCCCCCGTGCGTCCCGCGACCATCCGCACCTTCGGCGATCACCGCGTCGCGATGGCGTTTGCGCTCGTCGGCACCCGCTGCGGAAATGTCGAGATCGACGACCCCGCTTGCGTCAAAAAAACGTTCCCGAACTACTTCGAGACGCTCCGCCGCATTGCAAAGTAGCGCTCCGCAGCCTCTTAAATCGTGCTAACTTTCCAAAAGGTCACCGCGGACGAAGCGGTCGAGAAGGGCGTCGACCCCTTCCGAAATGTCAGAAAAGGTCGCCTCGAAGTCCCCCGTGTACCACGGATCGGCGATGGCGCGGGGCGAAGGCGTGCCGTCGAGGAGCATTCTGACCTTCCTCGCATTTCCTTCGCCGACGATGCGCTTCATGTCGCGGCAGTTATAGACGTCCATTCCGATGAGAAGGTCGTACCGTTCCCCGTCGGCCCTTGTCATGAGGCGGGCTCTGTGCGGAATGAGCGGGATCCCTTCCCGTTTTAATTTTTCGACCGTTCCCCAATGCGGCGGATTTCCGATCTCGTCGGTGTGCGCCGCGGCGGAATCGGCACGGATGCGACCCGAAAGTCCCCGCTTTTTTACACGGTCCATAAACACGCTCTCCGCCATCGGCGAACGGCAGATATTTCCGTGACAGACAAATAAAATCTCGATCATACGAAGGATATTGGCTCTTTTGGCGCCCTTTTGTGGGCAGGCGCGGATATTTTCGATAAATTTCTCTTTTTATTTACAACTTTACAAAAAATTTATTATGAAAACTATTGCATTTTGCGTCGTTTTTTAGTATAATGGATTCATGAAAGTTTTTGCTGAACGACTCATGGAACTGAGAAAAGAACGAGGCCTTTCACAAGCGACGGTAGCAAGGGATCTGAGCGTCAGTTTGGGAATCGTATGCTATTGGGAAACCAACAAAAGCGACCCTACGGCATCGAATATTGCAAAGATCGCACGTTATTTCAACGTGACCTCCGACTATCTTCTCGGTCTTTCCGATTAAAAGAGCAGTCGTCTTACAATTTCATATCAAAATCGGCTTACCGCCGGAGAATCTTTGGTCGCCGTAATTACGGTGAAAATTTTCTTTTTGCGCAAAATAAACTTTAATCTGCCTCAGGCAGATTTTTTTTTGCCAAATAGGCGAGTTTGCTCTCGAGGACGCGCACTCCTTCGAGCGGTTCAAAGTCCGAGGGCACGAACTCCCCCGTAAAGTACCCTTCGTAGCGAAGGACCTCCTCTTTCGCCTCCTCCGAGAGGTATTCCTCGGCGGCTTTGAGGCGGGAGAGGACGACGCGCGTCTCCTCCTCCCTGCCGAAGCTCAAAAGGTATTGCACCCGAAGAAGGAGGAGCGCATGCAGCGCGGGAAGGTCCTCCCGAACGACGGGCGAATCGAAGAGCAGGGATTCGGGCACCGAGGCGAAGGTCTTGCGGCAGAGAATGCCCTGCGCCGTCAGAACGCGGAGAACGACGCGCTCCTCGTTTTCGCGGCGCATCACGCCGAGCACGGTGCGGCCGTCCGACTTGCCCGCGCTGAGTTCGACGGGATAGAGCGCAGACAGCCCCTCCGCAAGGCAGAGCGGCGCAAAGAGTTCGAAAAAGAGAAGCCCCGCATGCGGCGGCAGAAGAAAATACAGAAGGAAAAAGACGATGGCGTAGAGAAAGTTAAAGGCGATGCCGCCGAGGGCGGTCGCGACGTATCTCGAACGCATGGCGCGGGGATGGCGCGGATAGAATACGCTCTGCCCCGCCGCTTCCCCGCCGAAGGAGAGTTTCATCTGCAGCTTACCCCGTTCGCGGCGGAATACAAGGTGCCCTATACGCATCGCGACAAAGCGCATTCCGAGGATCGACCCGACGAGAAGATGCCCCGCCTCATGGATGAGGATCTGGAGAGGCAGAAGAAGGAAGCCGAGAACGAAAAAGCCGAAGTCGAAGGAAAGCTCCCTTCCGCCGAAGTACCACATGCAAAAGGCGCCCGCAAGCGCGGCGCAAAGCAGCGCCGCGGAAACGATCGCATAGAGAACGGTTTTTGCCCTGCCGCTCATGAGATCCCCCTCAAGGTCGCATATCCTTCGAGATTGTCGCGGTCGGAAAAGCGCACGCTCTCAAGGCGGAGCATTCGCATGATCCGCGCAAGGAGAAGCACCCCTCCGCCGATGATATCCGCACGGGGAAGGTCCATCCCGCGGACTCTCTTCCTCTCCTCTACGGTCATCGAAAGAAGCATATCCGCCGTCTCTTCGGCGCTGCGGATCCCGATCTCGAAGTCCTGAAGTTTTTCCCCGTCGTACGTTTCAAGCCCCATAAGAATGCTTGCAAGTGTCGAAGCGGTGCCGCCGACAACGTACGTCGTCCCGAAGGGTTCGGCCGCGGAAAGGGGCGAGATCGCGCCCGAAATGACCTTTTCAAGCATTTCTTTCTTGTCGGAGGCGAGGTCGTAAAGCCGAACGCAGCCCATGGGGATGCTTGTCGAAAAGGCCCTTTCACCCCCCTTCACATAGCTGACTTCCGTGCTTGCGCCGCCGATATCGACGATCCCGCCGTCGCGCCCGGAAAGCGCCCCGAGGACGGCAAGCCGCGCCTCTTCCTCCCCGGATGCGACGTCGACTTCGAGCCCGCAAAGCTCCTTGACCCGATTACAGAACGCGCCGCCGTTTTTCGCCGAGCGGACAGCCTCCGTCGCAAACGCATAGACCTCCGCGCCGCAAGCCCTCCCCTCCTCGCAAAAAGCACGGACCGCAAGGGCGGTCCGTTCGATCGCCTCCTCGGAGAGCGCATGCGTAGCCGCGAGCCCTGCGCCCAAACGGGTCGTCTCGATCTTCTTATATAAAGTTTTTCCGTCCGCGCGAAGCATCAGGCGGACGGAATTCGAACCGATATCGATGATTGCCGAACTCATGCGTTTTTGTCGGGCGTGCGCCAGCCCTGCTCGAGCGCGAGGTGATACAGCCCGAGCTCCGATTCGTAGTACTCAAGATCGGAATTCCGATCTTCGATGAGCCGATTGTAATGCTCGATCTCCTCGTCGAGGCGGCGCGATTCGCTGTTGGAAACGCCGATCCGAACGAATTGAACGATCAGGATGATCACAAGAAAAAGCACAAGGAGGATCCCCGCGGCGGTTGCCCCTACCGCGATCCTACGCGCTTTCTCTTGCGGAATGCCCCACTGTTTCGCCATACTCGTTTTCCCTTTCGTATCTTTCCGATCCTATTATACACGATTCCGACGAAAAATGCAACAATTTTATGGAAACTTTTCAAATAGAGGAAAAATCCCGCCAAAATCGCAAAAAACATGTAGGCACGAAGGTCGGGAAGGCGCAGTCTTACGGAGAGCAGGAGGAAGAGAATGCCGAATCCGACGCAAAAGAGCGCATCCGAAATACAGCGCAAAGCGCGGAGGCGGGTAGCCCGATACGGGAGCGAAAAAACATCGTAGAGCGCCCCGCCCGAAACGCCGAACAGCGCACAGACGAGGATGCAAAAGATCTGTTCCTTCACGAGCGCAAGAACTTTCCGAAGTTTGGCTTCGAGGTAAATTTGAGAGTGACAAACTCCCCGCTTGCGGCAAAATTCCCGCTTCCCTCCGAAAAGGAGAGCACTTTGAGGCGGCTGCCCGAAATTTTGAGTTTCTTCCCTCCGACGGTGAGAACGATTTCGTTTTCGCCGAAATAGTCGACGGCGGTCACCCCCGAGAGGGTGAGCTTCGACTGCGCTTCCAAGGTGAGTACGCTTTTATTTGTTTCCTGCATACTCTAAGCTATGCAAGAAGCACTCCCGATATGCAAAGCCGACCCCGATGGGGTCGGCCGTCTTTTACATTCCCGCTTTTGCCTTGGCACGGGCCTTGGCGCGGAGTTCGTTGTCGAGGATGCGCTTGCGGATACGGACGTTTTGCGGCGTGATCTCGACGAGCTCGTCGTCGCCGATGAACTCGAGCGCCTCCTCAAGGCTCAGCTTCTTGGGGGTGATGAGGCGGAGGGCCTCGTCCGAGGAGGAGGAACGGGTGTTCGTGAGGTGCTTCTGCTTGCACACATTGACGTTGATATCCCCCTCTTTGGGTGCGACGCCGATGACCATTCCCTCATAGACTTGCGTTCCCGCACCGATGAAGAGCGCCCCTCTTCCCTGCGCATTGAAGAGCCCGTAGGTGACGGCCTCCCCCGTCTCGAAGGCGACAAGCGACCCCGCAAGCCGACGTTGGATCTCTCCCTTATAGGGCTGATATTCGTAAAATACTGAGCTCATGACCCCTTCGCCCTTGGTATCGGTGAGGAATTCGCTCTTGTAGCCAAAGAGACCGCGGGCGGGAACGAGGAACTCAAGCCGCATGCGCGATCCCATCGCGCTCATGTGGACGAGCTCTCCCTTCCGCGTCCCCATACTCTGAAAGACGGGGCCCGTCATCGTCTCGGGGACGTCGACGATGAGCCGTTCGACGGGTTCGTAGCGCTCCCCGCCTATTTCTTTATAGAGGACTTTGGGGGCGCTTACCTGAAATTCGTAGCCCTCGCGGCGCATCGTTTCGATGAGAATGGAGAGGTGCATCTCCCCTCTGCCGCTCACGCGGAAGGCGTCTGTCGAGTCGGTGTCCTCGACGCGGAGGGAGACGTCGCGGAGGAGCTCCCTATAGAGCCGCTCACGAAGGTGACGTGTCGTCACAAACTTCCCCTCTTTCCCCGCAAACGGGGAATCGTTGACCGAAAAGATCATCTCGACGGTGGGTTCGGAGATCTTGACGAAGGGAACGGCCTCCACGCAGTCGGGCGAACAGACGGTGTCGCCGATGTTGATGCCCTCAAGCCCCGAGAAGCAGACGATGTCGCCCGCCCTCGCACTCTCGCAGGGAACGCGCTCCAGGCCTTCGATCTCATAGAGGTTGACGAGTTTTCCCTTGACGTTGACTTCCCCGTGGTTGTAGTTGCAGACGACGACGTCCGCCGCTTGCCTCGCGACGCCGCGTTCAATCCTGCCGATGCCGATCCTGCCGACGTAATCGTTGTAGTCGATGGAGGAGACGAGGAGCTGAAGGGGCGAAGTGTCGTCGAGCTCGAGGGGCGGGAAGTGTTCGAGAATGGTATCGAAGAGCGGAACAAGGTCGCTCCCCGTCTCGGACGCGTCGAGAGACGACGTCCCCTCCCTTCCCGAACAGAACACAAACGGGCTCTCGAGCTGATCGTCCGTCGCGTTGAGGTCCATAAGAAGCTCCAAAACTTCGTCGATGACCTCGTTGACGCGGGCGTCGGGGCGGTCGATCTTGTTGACGACGATGATGAGCCGAAGTCCGAGCTCAAGCGCCTTTTGGGTGACAAAGCGCGTTTGCGGCATGGGCCCTTCGGCGGCGTCGACAAGAAGAAGTACGCCCGAGACCATTTTGAGACTGCGCTCCACTTCGCCCGAGAAATCGGCGTGGCCGGGGGTGTCGACGATGTTGATCTTTACGCCGTTATAGTGAATGGAGGTATTCTTTGCGAGGATGGTGATCCCGCGTTCGCGCTCGAGATCGCCCGAATCCATCACGCGTTCCTCTACGACCTGATTTTCGCGGAAGGTCCCCGCTTGTTTGAGCATTTGGTCGACAAGCGTCGTCTTGCCGTGGTCGACGTGCGCGATGATTGCGATGTTGCGTAAATCTTCTCTTACCATAACCGTTCGTCCTAATTAAAATCCACAGATGATTATAGTACTTTCTTGCGATTTTGACAACAAAAACAAGGGTATTCCAAAGAAAAAACACCTGAAGTTTTCATGCTTCAGGTGTTTTTGCGCAAAATTGTTGTGTTAGCCCGCGAAATAGCCGATATTGCGGTCGTTGTCCGGGTTGAAGGTCAAATTGCAGATCGAAGCAACCAAACCGTAGATCCCGAAGGTTATCATGCTGAGGAAGAAGTACGCGCAAGTTCCGGACCTCCACCCATTGGGCTTGAGACTTGTTGGTTGATGATCAAGCTGCCGATCCGACCCAAAAAGAAGGTGAGCAAAATATGTCAAGTCTTCGGGATCGAGCCGAATCTTCTCTTCGGGATCGAAAAATAACAGTTCGGCTCTCCCTACCCTTTCAACCGCTTTTATGATCTTCCTTGAATTAAGCGGCTTTTCTTCGTGAAAGAAAAACACTCTCCATGCGATTCGCGCGGAGAGTGCTTTTTTCTTTCAAAACTGTTTTACGGCGTTGTTGCGATAGGTGCAGAAGCGAATCGTGTAGCCGTTGTCCTCTTCGGGGGCGCTTTCAGAGACGAGCTCGAAGTTTTTCTCCCTGTCGAGGTCGGGGACAAACACATCCGCACCCCCGTCCGCGTCCACTTTCGTCACCAAAACCTCCCTGCAATAGGGAAGAAGTTCGCGGTACACGCTTGCCCCGCCGATGACAAAGACGTCCTCCTCGGGATACTTTTTGACCTCCGCAAAGAGCTCTTCGAGGGAATGAACGGTGAGAACATCCTCCACCGTTTCGGGGCAGAGCACGATGTTTGTGCGGTTTTTGAGGGGCCTCCCGCCCGGAAAGGAGCGCAGGGTATTCCTCCCCATGACGACGACCTTCCCCGTCGTCGCCGTGCGGAAGAACTTCATGTCCTTGGGAAGGGAGAACATCAAGCCGTTCCCCTTTCCGATCCCCCAGTTTTTATCCGCGTGGAAAATGGCCTTCATGATTTCCTCTCAAATGGCGACGGGGATCTTCGCATCGAGCGGAGAATACTCGTACCCCTCGAGGCGGAAGCTGTCCACCGTGAAGTCGTAGAAGTTCGTAACCGTCGGGTCGACGACAAGTTTCGGCGCCTTCTTCGGCTCGTTTTCAAGCACTTTTTGCAAAATGGGAATGTGGCGGTCGTAGAGGTGGGCGTCGGCGATGACGTGCACGAGCTCCCCCGCCTTCAGCCCCGAAACTTGCGCAAACATGACAAGAAGGACGGCATACTGCACGACGTTCCAGTTGTTTGCGGTGAGCATGTCGTTCGAACGCTGGTTGAGGATGGCGTTCAGCGTGTCCCCCGAGACGTTGAAGGTCACAGAATATGCGCAGGGATAGAGGTGCATCTCGTGGAGGTCGGAAAAGTTGTAGAGGTTTGTAAGGATCCGACGCGAGGCGGGATTGTGCTTGAGGTCGTAGAGCACGCGGTCGACCTGATCGAACTCCCCTTCCGCGTATTTGGACTTCTGCGCAAGCTGATAGCCGTACGCCTTGCCGATGCTTCCGCTCTCGTCCGCCCAGCTGTCCCAGATGTGGGAATGGAGGTCGCGGATGTTGTTGCTCTTTTTCTGCCAGATCCAGAGGATCTCGTCGACGCAGCTCTTGAAGGCGCAGCGGCGGATGGTCTGAATGGGAAATTCCTCCTGCAAATTGTAGCGGTTGATGATCCCGAACTTCTTGACGGTGTGCGCGGGCGTCCCGTCCTCCCAGTGCGGGCGGACGGAAAGATCCGTGTCCCAAACCCCGTTTTCGAGGATATCCTTGCAATTTGCAATGAAGATCTCGTCGGCTCTGCTCATGCTTTCTCCCATGCGGAAACGGCGTTCTTCAGGCGGGAACGCGTCTCCTTCTCCCCCAAAATGTGCTGAATGGTCCAAAGATCGGGGGTGTTTGCCTTGCCCGTCGTGGCGATCCGAAGCACCTCCGCGACGTCCGCAACGCTCCCCTTGTAGCTTTCGGGGCTAAGTTTATATTCCTTCATATCCGTTGCGAAGCCGTACTTTTCGGCGATCGAACGGACCTTCGAAAACCACGCCGCGGCGTCGTCCTCATAGGAATACACGGCAAGGAACTCCTCCGCGATCGTCTTCCTCGTTTTAAGGTCGAGGCCCGACTCGTCGTAGCTTTCGGGAGCGGCAAAGAAGTAAGAGAGAAATTCCATTGCCTGAGAAGCCGTCTTAAAGTCCTTTCTGCGCTTCTTTCCGCCGATCCCCATGCAGAGCGTAAGCGCCGCAAGGAGTTTTTCCTCCTCCTTGAAGTAAGCGCGCTGCGCCTCGGTGCCGAACTCCTCCGCCCAACCGCGGAGAAAGTCCGCCATTTGCCTCTCCGTGAGCTTCGAAAGTTCGTTCTTCGAAATGTCGTTGAGCTTGTCGAGGTCGAAGAGCGTGCCGCTCTTCCCCATCTTTTCGACCTTGAAGGGGAATTCCGCGAGGTCGGCGTCGGGATTCTTTTGGTACCACTCCTCGAAGTTGGAATTGAGGAGGGTGAGCATGTACACCTTGACGGCGCGGGGATAGTACCCCTCTTTTCTGTAAAATTCGAGGGAAAGCTCGGGGTCCTTGCGCTTGGAGAGCTTGCGGCGGGTCTCACCGTCCTGCTTCATGAGCGAACAGTTGTGCCCGTAGCGCGGACGGCGGAAGCCGAGCGCGTCGAAGAGTTCGAGGTGAATGGGAAGAGAGGCAAGCCACTCCTCCCCGCGGATGACGAGCGTCGTCCGCATGAAATGATCGTCGATCGCATGGGCGAAATGATAGGTGGGAATGCCGTCCGACTTCAGAATGACGACGTCCTGATCGTTCTCCGTGACCGTGATCTCCCCTTTGATCGCATCGCGGAAGGTGATTTTGTTCTTCGGGTCGCCGAGGGACTTGAGGCGGATAACGAAGGGCTTGCCCTCGTCGAGGTTCTTATAGATCTCCTCCTCGGAAAGGTTGCGGCACTTGGCGTACTTGCCGTAATAGCCCGTGATCTCCTTTTTGGCGGTCTGCTCTTCGCGGAGGGCGGAGAGCTCCTCCTCGGTGCAGAAGCAAGGGTACGCCCTCCCCTCGGCGATGAGCTTTTTGACGAACGTACGGTAAATTTCGGCGCGCTGACGCTGATACCAGGGGGCGTAAGCGTCGTTCCCGCCGATCTCAGCGCCCTCATCGAAGGTGATATCGAAATACTTGAGCGCACGGATGACCGCCTCGACCGCGCCGTCCACTTTCCGCTTTAAGTCGGTATCTTCGATGCGAAGATATAAAACGCCGCCGTTTCTATGGGCGACCCGCTCGTTCGCGATCGCCGCAAAAAGATTGCCGAGGTGGATGAATCCCGTCGGCGACGGAGCAAGCCGCGTGACTTCCGCCTTTTCGGGAAGGTTGCGCGGGGGATATTTTTCTTCATAGAATTCGGGCGAAGGATATTCGCCGGGCAAGAGCCGCTCCGCAAGTTTTTGATAGTCCATATTCTCCTCTCCCTTCAGCCGCGGTAATTCCAGACGACTGCATATTTTTTGACGCATCCGCGCTTGCACCAACCGCGTTTCCATTTCTTGGGGCGCGCGGCGGGCTTACAGAAGAGCGTTAACTCCTCCCCACCGCCGCGGAAGATGTTCTTCCCCATGTGCGTAACTTCGGGAACGAGCACCCCGCTGAGCCGTTTGCATTCGGAAAACGCCTTGTCCTCGACCCTGTAGAGCCCGTCGGGGAGACGAACGTCCTCGAGCCGCTCACAGCGGGAAAAGGCTTTTACGCCGATCTCTCGGATCGTGTCGGGAAGCGGCGCCGCGGTCAGGCGGATGCATTCGGCGAATGCTTCCTTCCCGATCACCGTCAGCCCTTCGCCGAAAACGACGCGCGCCAGATTTTCACAGCGGAAAAAGGCGTGTGCGGAAATTTCCTTGACGGAGGACGGGATCATGACCGAAGTCACTTTAACGTTCCCGCGGAAGGCGTCCTCGCCGATCTCCGTGACGTCGGGCGGAATGACGACTTCCCCGCCCCGCCCTTTATACCGTTTGAGGACGCCGCCGACGATGGTGAACTCGACGGCGCTTCGGATCTTTCGTTCGATCCCCTCCCGAAGCCGACGCTCCGCCTCCTTCCGTTCGAGCCGTGCCCGTTCCTCGGGCGTGAGGTCGTCGAAGAAGTGATCTTCCTCCTCCTTTTTCGCCTCGGCGCGTTCCTCTTCGAGCCGTTCGAGCTTCATCCGAAGCTCGGAAAGTTCGCGTTCCCGCCGCTCGGCCTCGCTGAGCGCCTCCTCCCGCGCCTTGCCGCGGCGTTCCCGTGCGGCGGGCGTATGCCGCTCGACGAACGCCAGGATCTTCGTATAGGCGTCGGGACGGGACAGATCGACCCCCTGCAGCTTTCCCTCCCGCCCCGGAAGGCGTTCGACAGGCTTGCCGAGGTAGGCGATCGTGACGGCGTCGCGCTCCTTTTCCTCATCGGCGATGAGGTGCAGAAAGCGCTTGTATTCGTTGCTCACCCACTTGGTGCGCAGATATTCCTCGTTGGAGCAGACGACCACCATGCAGTCCGAAGAATAGAGCGCATACAGGATGAGCGCCTCATAGTCGACCCCGGCGCGCTCTCCCGTCTCCACCTCCGAATAGAAGGGGCGGTACCCTTCGCGCTGTAAAAAATGATAGAGCTTGAGCGCTTCGTGGCTGTCTTGCGTCGTCATGCCGCTTTCCGAAGTCACCTTGACGCAGAGGAAACAGTCGTAGGAAACGCCTGCCTTTTTGAGGCGGAGAAATTCGTCATGGATGCGGTCGATCTCCCCCGCCTTCCGCCGATATTCGTCTGCCTGTTCGAAGGTCGCCGTCTCGAGGGCGCGGCGGAAGTCCTTGTCCTCGGAGAAACGTTCCTCCGAGAAGATCTCCGCAATCGGCCGAATACAGGGCGGATCGGCCGTCTCGTCGCGCAGATAGCGTACGCCGAAACGGGCGCGCGCCATGCCGAAATAGGCCTCGGGCTCGGACGCGTCGATCTCGGACGCCTTGAAAAACGCCGACCACGCGTCGGAAAATCTTCCCGTGTCGAGAAGAAGTTCTCCCTGCCGAAGATAGGAGAGCGCCTCCTTATTCGATGTCTCCTTCGGGATCGTCAGGATGTTTCCGCAATATTTGCAGGTCAATACCCCGCGCACCGCGGCGCTCGGATCGATGGGCGCGCTGCAGCACGGACATTCGCTGCGTACATATTCTTCCATGGTTTTCCCCTTAAATTCTCGTTCGTAAGAGGTACAGACTTTCGGGTGCGATCTCCGCAAGCCCGTTTTCGATCTCGTGTACGATCTCCACCCCGCGAAGAAGTAGCGGCGTCTCCACCCCGCGGGCCTTTCCCGCCGCAACGCACGCCCCCGCGACGAAGTCGACGTCCGTGCGCCGCCCCGCCATGAGGTCGAGGAGCATTCCCGAGCGCGTCTCCCTGTACTTTTTCATCGCAATGGGAAGGGTGAGACTCGGCACTTTGAATACGCGGAAGAGGTCGTGTCCGTTGAGCGGAAGGCGTTTGCATCCGTATGCGCGGGCGACACGGAACACTTCCTTCAAAAGTTCGGCGGCGTCGCGGCGATGACGGGCGGCGATCTCCCCGAACGTCAGCCCCGAGATCGCTGAGAGGGTGGAAAAAGAGGCGTTGACGGCAAGTTTCGCAAAGCGGATCTCGTGAAGATCCCCGACTTCCGCCTCGATCGCGCTCCCCGAAAAGAGCGCTCTGAGCTCCTCGAGCCGCGTGCCCTCATTGAATGCACCGAGGGCCAAGCGGTAGCCGCTCTCGGAGGTCACCCGCACCGTCCCCGCCTCCGTGCGCTCGGCGCCCCAACTGAGCACCGCGCCATAGACGCTGTTTGAAAGCCCTTCGGAAAGTTCCCGCTCGGGAAGCCCGTTCTGAACGGTCACGAGCACCCCGTCGGGGCGAAGAAGCTCGGAGAGAAGAGGAAGGAGCGCCCTGTTTTCGCGCTGTTTGGTCGCAAGAAAGACGACGTCGTACTTCCCCGAAATCTCCTCGGGAAGGAGCGCCTTCACGGGCACCGTACGCGCTTCGCTCTTCGTGACGATCCGCGCGCCCCGTCCGCGGAGCGCCGCGATGTGCTCGGCATTCCTCGAGATGAGCTCGCACGCCGTCCCGCCTTCCGTCAAAAATGCGCCGAGCGACGTTCCCATCGCGCCTGCGCCATAGACACAGATCCTCACCCTTTTCTCTCCTGCGGGAATTGTTCCCCGCTAAGCCCTTGTTTCCGTAATATTGTACCATACTTGCGCATTTTTATCAAGCGCTTGAAAAGCATCGCGCAAATTTTTACATCGGGAATTTCTTTTTACAAATTCAGCGGAATGATTGTTTTCCGCTTGACAATTTTTTTCCTTCGTATTATAATAACGGCAATAACAAACAAGGAGTAGAAACATGAAAAAGAAACTTGGCTTGATTGTCAGCGCCATGGCCCTCATCGTCGTGATGTTGGTCTCCCTTTGCGCCTGCGGTTCCACGTGGGGCAAGATCAAATCCGCCTATGAAAAGGAAGGATACGAAGAGACCGACGCCGAAGCGACGCAGACCGCGATCATCGAAGGGATCTTCGGCAAAGACAAGGAATCGGCTTTCACCGTCCACGTCATGAAGAAGGGCGACGGCCTCATCGCATCGGTTGCGATCATCGTCGAATTCAAGTCCACCAAGGAAATGGAAGAGATGCTCAAAGACAAGGTGACCGCCGAGGATGCGAAGAACGTCTACGACGAACTTCAGAAGCTCGACACCGTCAACGGCAACTGCTTCTTCTGCGGCGTCGCAGGGGGAGACATCTTCAAGGGCACGAAATAAGAAAGTTTTTCTTCCCCTCTCCCCCTCGGGAGAGGGTTTTTTTGTACGATTTTTCGAAAAACGCGCAAAAAGAGTTGTCTTTTTAGTGCGGGTATGTTATACTGTATGCTGTATTTTGGCTATAAAAGGAAAAAGGATATGAATGTGCTTTCTGTGATCGCGAATCTTCTCGCTCCCCTTCCGAGCGACGCGATGTATGTGACCTACCGCACGGTCAGTCTTGTGCTCATCATCGCGATGGGCGTCGCCTCGATCGCGGCGATCGTCCTCGTCATGCTTCAGCCGGGGAATTCGCAGGGGATCGACGCGCTCGGCGGTTCGAGCGAAACCTTCTATGGAAAGAATAAAGGCAAGTCCACCGAAGCCAAACTCAAACTGTGGACGATCATTTGCCTCGCAGTCCTTGCGGTGTTTGCAGTGGTATTCTTCATCCTGCAGATCAACGCGATCTGGGGTGCTTGATCGAAACATGAACGCGAGCGGGCGAGCCGATACGGCACGCCCGTTTTTGATATCCGAATGCGGCAGGAACATCATTTGAACGCAAAACAGTCTCTCTTAAAACAGATCCGAAGCGGCGCCTTTGCCCTTCTCACCGACGAAGAGATCTCGAGAAAACTCAAACTCGGGAGGAAGGAAGCGCTTGCCGTAAGAAAATACCTTCTTGCACTCGTGCGGGAGGGCGAACTTCTCGTCGACAGCCGTTCCCGTTTCGGGACGGCGGAACAGTTCTGCGCAAAAACGGGAACGCTCTCTAAAAACGAGCGCGGATTCGGCTTTTTCACGCCGAGCGACGGTTCGGGCGACCTCTTCATCCCCCGCCGTGCCCTCGGCGGCGCCCTCCACGGCGACACCGTGCTTGCGATCCGCGTCGAAGGCAGATCGGAGGACGAGGGCGAGATCGTCGCCGTTCTCGAGCGCGGCTTCCGCGAAGTCGTCGGCACCTTTTATCGGAGCGGCAGAGCGGGCATTCTCCGCCCCGACGAGCGCAAATTCGCCTCCGAGATCGCCATTGCCCCGGGGAAAACGGCGGGCTGCGCCGACGGAAAGAAGGCGGTCGCGCGCATCACTTCCTACGAGCACCTCATCGGGGAGATCACCGAAGTCCTCGGCGACAACGGCGACCTCTTCACCGAGGAGCTTGCCCTCATCCGCGCCCACGCGCTGCGGGAAAAGTTCCCCGACGACGTCCTCGAAGAGGCAAAAGCGCAGGAAAATCGGGGCGCCAACGACCTTTCGGGGCGGCTCGATCTTCGCGGGGAGCTCATCATTACCGTCGACGGAGAGGACACCCGCGACATCGACGACGCGATCTCCATCGAAAAAAGCAAAAACACCTATAAGCTCGGCGTGCACATCGCCGACGTCAGCCACTACGTCGCGCGGAATTCCCCTCTCGACCGTGAGGCCTTCCGCCGCGGCACGAGCGTCTACTTCCCCGACCGCGTCCTCCCCATGCTCCCCGCGGCCCTCTCGAACGGAATTTGCTCCCTCAACGAGGGCGTCGACCGCCTGACCCTCTCCTGTCTCATGACCGTAGACACGCGCGGGAAGGTGCTCGAAAAGCGCATCGTCCCCTCCGTCATCCGTTCCCGTCACCGCATGACCTATACCGAGATCGAACACATCCGCATCGGCGACGAAGCGACGGTGAAGCGCTATCCCGACCTCGTTCCCTTCGTCGAAACGGCGATGAAGCTCACGAAGATCCTGAAGGTAGCGCGGGAGAGCCGAGGCGGCGTCGCGCTCGACGTAAAAGAGGCCAAAATCGAGTACCGAGACGGGAAGATCAGCATTCCGAACGCCGAACGCACCCTCGCACACGAAATGATAGAACAGTTCATGGTGCTTGCCAACGAGAGCGTCGCGACGATCATGACGGAAAAGAAGGTCCCCTTCGTCTACCGCGTCCACGAGCGTCCCTCACCCGAAAAGGCACGCGCCTTTGCCGATTTCCTTGCGGAGGCGGGCATCCGTGCCCGATTCGACCCCGAACACGTCACGCCCGAGGACTACGAAAAGACCCTCCGTTCCCTCGAAAATTCTCCGCTCTATCCCCTCGTCAACCGCGTCATGCTGCGTTCGATGATGAAGGCCGTCTATTCACCCGAGAACGTCGGGCACTTCGGGCTTGCGTCCGAGTGTTATTGTCACTTCACTTCCCCCATCCGCCGCTATCCCGACCTCTGCATCCACCGCATGATCAAAGAGGCGCTCCGCTCCCCCGAACGCGCCACAAAGAACTACCGCGACTTCGTGCGGGAGGCGTCGGTGCAGTCCTCCCTCTGTGAGAGAAACGCCGCGGATGCCGAACGGGACGCCGACGCTCTCTACATCGTCGCGTACATGGAGGACCATATCGGCGAAGTGTACGAGGCGGTCATCTCGGGCGTTACGTCCTTTGCCGTCTTTGCCGAACTCAAGAACACCGTCGAGGGATATATCCCCGTCGAGACGCTGCCCGAGGACAGCTACGACTACTTCGAGGACCGCTTCCTCCTCCGCGGAACGCGCAACAGCTTCGCCCTCGGCGAAGCGATCCGCATTCGCGTCGAGGGCGTCGACTGGGGCGCGCGGCGGGTCCACTTCCGTTATCTCGAAAAAATCGGCCGCTGAGGAGGTCTTACGATGAAAATCATAGCCGTCAACAAATCCGCCTCCTTCGAATACTTTATTCAGGACAAATACGAGGCGGGGATCGTGCTCGAAGGCGCGGAGGTCAAGTCTCTTCGGAGCGGCAAGGCGTCGCTTGGGGAGAGCTTCTGCGAGATCCGCGGGGGCGAGATCTACATCAAAAACATGCACATCGCCCTCTACGACAAGAGCGGCGCCTTCTCGACCCGCGATTCAAGGCGGGACAGAAAGCTCCTTCTCCACCGCGAGGAGATCTCCAAGATCGTCGGTCGTGTGAACGAGAAGGGATTCACCCTCGTCCCTTTGAAGATCTATTTGAAGGACGCCCTCGTAAAAGTCGAGGTCGCGCTGTGTAAGGGCAAGCACACCTACGACAAGAAGCAGGCCCTCCGCGAACGCGACGAGAAACGCGCCACCGACCGCGCCGTCAAAGAAATTTTTAAGTAAGTACCCCTTCCCGCCCCTGCTGCGGGAATTTTTTTGCGTAAAAAAGGACTGCACATCCGTGCGGCCCTTTTTCCTTGAGAAATTACTTCTCTTCGTTGTTGCTGTTGAGTTTTTCAAAGTTCGGCTTTGCACCGCGCTTGAATTTGATGAGACCTTCCTGAATAAGCTGTTCGGTCGTCTTGTATTCGCGGGTGTAGTCGTACTTGCGCTTGTCGGTACGAGGGATCTCGTAGAGGCCCATGAGGACGTCGACGAGCTCGAGCGCGTACTTGAGAGAGCGCTTGCTCTTCACCTTGAGCATCGTCGGAACAGCGGCATACTTCGACTTATCCGAGACGTTCTTGTGGTGATACTTCGGATTGAGCGATTCGGGATCGAGCGCGTAGTATACGACGAGCGACTTGCCGCGGATCTGGATCTTTGCGCACTTGTCTCTGCCTCTGTTGAAGGTATCGAATCCCCAACTCATACGGGACTTGACACCCTTGTAGCTGAGCATTGCGTTCTTGATCTCGGAGTAGTAGCTCTGCGTCTCCGCGTCGGACTGAATGAGTCTTGCCGTGAAGCTTCTGTTGAGAAGCGCATTCTGCTCCTTTTCGCTTGCGGGAAGGATGAACGCCGCAGCCGTAGCGGTAGCCGCTGCCGCAACCGCGATCTCCGCGATCGGAGCGGGCTCTTCCGCGGGAGCTTCCTCGACGGGCTCTTCGACAGGGGTCTCCTCGACAACGGGAACGATGACGGGTTCCTCTTCTGCGGGAGCTTCTTCGACGGGCTCTTCGACGACAGGTTCCTCTTCAACGGGAACTTCTTCGACGGGAGCTTCCTCGACGGGCTCTTCGGGGATCTCCTCGACCGCTTCGACGGGAACGGGTTCGGGTTCTTCCTCGACGGGCTCCTCTTCGACAGGCGCTTCCTCGACGGGTTCCTCGGGAACCTCATCGACGGGCGCCTCTTCTACGGGCTCCTCGGGCTCGGTGTTCTCCTCGACGGCTTCGAGCTTCTCCGCCTCGGGCTCTGCGGGCTCTTCGACCTTCTCCTCTTCCTCTTCATCGCTGTTCTTCTTCTTGATGATGATAAGAAGGATTATGATGATGATGAGAAGAATGATGATGATCGCGATGAGCAGCCACAACCACCAGAGGTTGGGAGCTTTCGTCACTTCGATGACCGCATAGATGGAGAAGTGCTCCGCGGTGAACTGCATGTAGTCGCCGTCGCGGGTCGCAGCGGGATCGACTTCGGTCGCCACGCCGTTCTCGTCGATATAGACGACTTTGAGGTTTCTCTCACCGTCGCGGAGGTCTTCGGGGATCGCAAGGCGGACGACGAAGGTGCCGTTCACTTTGTTCTCCGCGCCGTCCTTTTCGAAGTGGATGTCGTACGCCGCGCCGAGCTTCGCCCGTTCGCGCTTGCCGAGCACATTCGAATAGTCGACTTTGCCGAGATCCTTCTCGCTGAGTTCCTGCGTGGAAAGGGTGCTTCCTGCGGCCGCACCCGTCTTATCCTCGACGGAGACCTTGCCGTCTGCACCGGGATAGGTCTCACCCTTGTCGCCGGGCTTGGGTTCGTCCTCACCGGGATCGGGCTTATCTGCCTGTGCCTTGATCTCCCAGCTGAGGGTCAGAGGGCTCCCCGTGATCGTGATGCTGTTCGCATCGTAGGCTTCCTTGACGGTGAAGGTCGCGGTCGCCGTATAGGCGCCGGCTTCCGTCTTGGAGTTGTTGGTGTAAGTTACATTGAGGAAGTTCGAGATCGTGGATTCGATTTCGACCGTCTTTGCAGTGCCGTCGTAGGTGAACGGTTCGGAATAGTTCCACTTGTAGGAGGTAACATCGACCGTTGCCTTGGCGATCGTCCAGCTCCATTCGGTGACAAAACCGACGAGCGAATAGTTTTCGCTGTTGACGCCCTGAAGGCTGATCGTGATCGTATAGTTCCCTGCGACCTTACCCGTCCAACCTTCGCCGCCGCGGCCGATCGAGACCCCTTCGGGAAGGGAGGTGGGATACCCCGTGATTTCGACGAAATAGTCGTTCCCGTCGTAAGTTACGGTGTAGTTGTTGGGGAAGTCGGCCGTCTGGCCGCCCTGCGTTCTGCTATAGACGAGCTTCGTGCCGCTGAAATCGATCGTCTGCTTCGCGATCGACCACGTCCAACCGTCCGCGGGAAGACCGACGATCGTATAGTTGTCTTTATTGGCACCGTCGAGGGTGACCGTCGCGGGATCGATGGTGTACGTCCCTGCATTCGTGCCCGTCCAGCCTTCGCCGCTCCAAACAACTTCGATGCCGGAAACGGAGACTTCGAATCCCATGAGGCCGAAGTAGAAGGCCGCGCCGTCGTAGGTGAGATTTGCTTCTGCGGTGTACGCCGTAAGAGCGCCGCTTGCGGATCTGCTGTAGCCGAGCTTCGCGCTGCCAAGGTCGATTTCCGCCTTTTCGATCGTCCACGTCCAAACCTCTTCGGGAAGGCCGACGATCGTATAGTTGTCTTTATTTGCGCCGTCGAGGGCGATCGTTGCGGGATCAATTGTGTACGTCCCCGCATTCGTGCCCGTCCAACCTTCGCCGTCCCAAACGACTTCGACGTCCACGGCGTCGGTCTCATAGATAAGGCCGAACCAGTAAGCGTTGCCGTCGTAGACGAGCGCGGTCTCATCGGTGTATTCGGTATATTCGCCGCCCTCGGTCCTGCTGTAGCCGATCGCGGCGCCGCTGAGGTCGATCTCCGCCTTGGTGATGGACCAAGTTGCCTCGGATTCATAAACGCCCTCTTCGTTGCCGTTGACGATCTTGAATCTCGTGGGATCCTTTACGGTGATCGTGACTTTCGCGGTGTAGCCCTCCCCCGCATTCGTCTCTTCGGTGCCCTCATAGACGATATCGAGGAGTTCTTCCGCGCTGTATTCGCCGTTCAGGGTGACGGTGGGCAGATACTGCTGCGCCTCGGCCGTGAACACGAAGGAGTTGACTTCGGGCCACTCGACGGTCACTTCGAGGGGACGGACAACGACGGCGTTTAAGACGACGTCGCCTGCGGGCATCGCGAACGACTCTTCGTTATAGACGTTGCCGTTCTCGTCTTCCCATGCGACGATCTCGCCGTCCTCCCATTCGGTCACGTTGGCAAACGTAAGGACGTTGGCGCCTTCGGGAAGAAGACCGGAACGGATCTCGGTCCCCTCCGCAACGTACGTGATCTTGTGGACGTTGGGAACGGAAACATTGATGCTTGCCTTGAAGTCGAACACGGTCTGGTCGAGGGAAGCAAGCACGCCGTTCAGCTTCTCGCGGACGCTATCGTAGCCCTTGCGGGAAGCATAGTTCGAAATGCGTTCGAAGATGTTGTTGAGGTCGATCTTGACTTCGCCGTTCCAGGCGAGTTCGCCCGAGCCCTTGTAGAGGTCGAGAACGGAGCCGTTCTTTACCTTTTCGGGAAGGGCGTTGAAGAGATCTTCCGCATACCCGAGGAGGGTGTTGTAGAGATCTTCGTAGTTTGCGAAGCGGTCGATAAACGCATAGAAGTTCTCGTTTGTGTAGGCGGAATCTTCGCTGCAGACTTCCTTGATGAATTCCGCATCGTACTTGGTGAAGTCGATCTTGTCGAGGAGTTCGACGAAGCGGCCTGCCGCATTATCGAACTTTTCGCTCGTCGCAAGTTCGGGCACATACTTCGAGAAGAAGTCCTTGATGTCCTGCTTGCTGTAGTTGTCGAGACGGGCGAACGCCGCGAAGATCTTGTCGATCAGCGTATAGACGCGGTCGGCGGTGATGCCGTAGTCCGCGAAATACCCGTTGATGAGCTCTGCGCTGAATACATTATTAAATAATGTTTTATAGTCGACGCTCTTGAGAAGGTCGAGGAGCTCGTCGTAGGAGTACCCTGCGAACTGATCGAAGATCTCCGAACTCGTCTTTCCGAAGAGAGAGAAGATCTTGTTCTTATCCGTATCGGGAATGCGCCCCGTGTTTGCGACCTTGAGAAGGAAGGTCTGAAGCGGCTGCGGCGCACGGACGTTGACCGTATAAGTCCCGTTTTCGGTCTTGTAGAAGTCGACGTACTCGGTGACGCGCTTGATGAACGAGCGGATGGAAGAGCTGTCGCCCTCAAGTCCGACCGTAAAGCTGAACGCGACGGAACCGAACCCCGTCTCGACGGAGATGCCGTAGTCGAGACGCATCTCGTCGTCGGTGCGGTTAATGATATCGGAGGGACGGGGAAGGTTGAGAAGGATCTCCTTCACGCCCGCGATCTCGATGCCGAACTCCCCTTCCGCCGTGTTGACGTAGATCGGGACGTAGCCGTTGCCCGCGTCGACGGAAACGGAGCGGAGCGCAGAGCGGACATCCTCCATCGTGATCTCGCCGTTGCCCTCTTCGACCTGCTGGGCGACTCTGTCCGTCGCCTCCTGGCTGAGTTCCTTGGCGTGCTCGATCGCGTCCGTGTCGCCATCGTAGACCTCTTCGATGACTTCGTCGACGAGCTGATTGACCTCTTGCTTGAATTTTTCAAGGAGTTCGGTGACGTTGGGCTCTTCGCCCGCCTCTTCTTTCTGCTGCACATACTCGTTGGCAGCATACTTGATGAGGACGTCGTACTCGCCGTTCAAATACTTCTCGAGTTCCTCTTCCGAGCTGAGGCGTTCCTTGACGTAGTCTCTGAACTTCTCGTAGCCGCCCTTCGTGATCTCCTCGGGAATCCCGGGGATCTCGAGGTCGACCGTCGCGATCCCGTGAGCTGCGGGAACGTTGTCGAGCAGACCGTCGATGAGAATCTGCTGCATCGCTGCGACGAGATCGTTCTTGAGCGTCGCGATCTCCTCACGCGTCACATCGGCCAAACGGGCCGTGTCCGCGGTGAAGAGCACCGTGAGCGCCGTTTCGCTCGAGTCGACGGAGTACCACGCCCCCTCTTCGATGGTCGCGGCACTTGCAGGCGCCGCCTCGGGTCTCTTCGCCGTCAACATGGGCACCGTGGCGCCGATCATGAAAACGATCGAGAGCAGCATGAGGAGCGCAAGCGTCAACTTACTGCAAACCTTTTTCATAAGAGTCTCTCCCTTATTTGTTTTCGTTTTTTTGGTTGCAACTTTTCCTCCAAACCGCAAAATGTTGCGGTCAAAAAGGGCAGAAGTTACAAGATACCATTTTTACCTATCCTTATTTTAGTCATTTATCGCAACCTTGTCAAGACTTTACAGACAAAATTCGTAAAAAATTCGATAATAATGACATTTTTTATTGCACGGAAGGCGGATTTTTCGGATTTTTTCCCTCTTTCTCCTTCTTCTCGGGAGCGGCGTCCGACTTTTCGCCCTTTTTGCGCACCAGTTTTACGGTAAGGACGGCGACGGCTGCGACGAGCCCCGCCCCCGCGGCGCCGAGAACGACGCCGACCGCAATGAACACTTTTTCGAGAACACTCGTCGGGGGCTCGGGCGGTTCGGGAAGATCGGTCTCGGTAAACACCGCGTTATATTCCTTATCCTCCGTGACGGGGACAATCTCCTCTCCCCACCCCGCAAAGGTGTATTCGTGGACGCCGTCGCTCGCCTTGACGGGATCGGCGGGCGGGGTCGGCATACTGCCGTAGAAGTAGACGGCGGAAGAGAGCACCTTCCCTTCTGCCTTGAAGGTGACGGTGTATTCGATGTAGAGGCAGACGGCCCCCACCGTCACATCGGAGGAGGGCATCACGAAGGTATGATCGCCCCCGAGCGGGACGTCCTTCCCCTCTCCGTCGACGACGTAAAGTTCGCCGAGATACATTCCCGCGCGAAGGTCGCCGAGGGTGAGCCGCACGACCGTCCCCGCGCTGACAAGCGACGCATCCGCCTCAACGGAAACAAATTCGCTTGCAATGACGTTGACATGGAACTCGGGCAAGATCTCGTACGTCTCGTTGGGGTGCATCGTGAAGGAGAGCTCCCCTCCGCTGAGTTCGAAGCGCACCTCCGCGCGCTCCCCCGCCCCATCGATGCGGTAGAGACGGGAGCGGTCGGGATGATAATTCCCCTTGAGGGTGATGCGGAAGGTAAAGCCGCCGACCTCCTCCCCCGCGCTGTCCGTAAAGCGGGTACGGTAACTGTAGCGGTCCGCTCCCGAGCGGGCAACGCTCACGGAAAAAGCGGCAACGTCGGCGCGGACGAGGTCGTAGACGACGCCTGCGGAAAAGTACAGGGCGCAGTCGGCGCGGACAACCGTCACCGCGCACCCGTCTCGGTTCGCAAGGAGCATGAGGGGCGAAAACCCGATGCTCTCGTCGTAGCCCGCGTCCGTACAGTCGGCGACGTAGCCTTCCCCCGTCTTTTGCACCTTTGCGGATCCTTCGCAAACGACGAGGCGAAGCTGCTCGAAACGGGCGGTATAGGCGGTATCCTCCTCCGCCGCGGCGATCGTCGGCTCCCACCCCGTAAAGCGGTAATACCAGTATTCGTCCGACGCTTTGACGGGCTCGGCATGGGGATAGACGGGCGTATCGCCCTTCCACACGCAGACCGTCTCGCGGCTGCCTCCGACGACCCAATCGATGAGGATCCCCGCTTCGAACACGGCGGTGTATTCCGCACCCTCCGTCCCTATCGGCGCGATCGGGCGGTCCCAATTTAAGAATCGGAACAAACGCGCTCCCTCCGCCTCCCTTTCGGGCGTCCCGTAGGGATAGACGGGAAGGGTGCCGTACGCCGCCTCGGAGGAAATTTGCCTGCCCGCCACGTTCCAAACGACGGGATAGCTGTTCGGCGTCTCGGTGAAGTGGGAATAGAGAAGGAGGTCGGAGCGGTCGGAGACGAGGGCGTCGAGGTCGACAAGTCTCCCCGTTTCATCCGTCCAGCCGTCGAATGTGCACGTGTACCCTTCGCGGGTCTTTGTCGGAATGGGTCCCGCGTATTCGACGCGGTCCCCCGATTCCACCGTCGTGGAGAAGAGGGGCGTTTCGTCCTCCGTGCTCCCGAAGAAGTGGACCGTGATCTCGTGGAGATTGCGGAAGTTCTTTATAACCTCCGCTTTGGCGGTATAGGTGTACCCCTCTCCCCCTTCGCGGACGGGGATCTCCCCCGCTTCCAAACTCCCCGCAAGGGACGTTTCCTCTTCGGTCGGAAGATAGGGAACGGGTGCGGTCGGCTCCGCCACGAATTGGGGCGCAGTCGGCTCCTCCACCTGCTCGGGCGCCGCTCCGGGGGAGGAGACGGGCTCGGGCTCCTTGGGCATGGAGGGCCGCTGCGGCGTCTCGGGAAGAGGCACTTCCTCGGGCTTGTCGGGCGGATCGCAGACGGGATAGCCGCTTGCAAGCGGCGCAGCGTTCTCGGTGTCCGCAAGGACGCCCTCCCCGAGGTAAGAGGCGGGCGTACTGCCGTCGATGAGATAAGACGAATCGAACTTATTCATCGAACGGTAGCGGTAGAACGTTCCGTCGTGAAGCGCATTCGCGATCATGTAGAGCTGGGCAAGGAGGATGCGGAATTTCACCAATCCCTCATCGCCGCGGAGCGCAACGATTCCCTTCCGCACGACCCCCCGCGTAAAGAGGTAGTCGAGCGCCTGTAAAAGGTCTTTGAAGGAATCGCGGAGCTGATCATGACAGGTGATGTAGAACTCGTAGCGCGCGGCGTCCGTCTTACGGCTGTCGTACTGCGCAAAGAGGCGGCGGAGCGATTCGGTCGCATCGCCCGCAAGATCGATCGCCTGTTCGTCGACGTCGAACTGCAAAAGCTCGTTCTTGCGCGTAAGCACCTGCGTGACCGTATTGCCCATGATCGATCCGTAGAGCGTCTGATTGTTGGGCGCCGGCGTTAAAATATAGGCAAGCGCCGCAAGATGTTCGCGGGAGATGCGGACCTCGTCCGAGGAAAGAAGCTCGAGATATTCCGCATATTTCCGATTATATTCGTCAAGACCGGCAAGATATTCGCGGTGCGCCTGTAATTGCGCCTCGTATTTTTGCTGTGCGGCGACGGGATCGTAGCGCTCGTACTCCTCGAGCTCCCGTTCATAGCGCGCATATTCCTCGAGATAGCGATTATAGTCGTCGTTTTTCCGCGACCACACGCCGTAGTCCTCGACATATTTGCGGTAGGCGGGATAGAGTTCTTCGTCGTACTTCTTCTTCGCGGAAAGATAGCCCTCCCGCGCGGCGAGGTCGCCCTCATACTTCTGCATCTCCGCCAAGTAGCGGCTCTCTTCCGCGTCGATGTGCCCCTTCGCCTCTTCGGCGGCGACCCGCCAGGCATTTTTGAGAAGGTCGACCGTCTCCGCGGAAAAACCGAACTGCGCCTCGTAGGAGACGGTGACAAAGTCCTCCGTATAGTCGGTAAGAGGAAGCGTCCACTCCCCCTCCCCATTCGGAATCCCGTTCATGGCGACGGGACGCCAAACGACGGTGCTTCCGTTGACCGCATCATAGGAATATTCCCGCGCCCGAACGCGGAGAGTTTCTTCCTCCATCTCCGCCAAGACGTTGGAGACGGCGACCGTCCCGCTGTAGCGGAAGGAGACGGGTTCGGTGCGGTCGAGGAAGCTCCGCTCCGCCTCCGAAACGGGCGAAGCGAGGATGGAAGAGAGAAGATCGGCGGAGCGCACATTGATCGCCCCCGATTCGTTCCCGACGCGGGCAAAATCGTAGGAGGAGGCTTCGGCGCGTGCGGAAAGAGGCGCTTGAACGCCGAGAAAGACGGCAAGCGCCGCTGCTGCGATCGCCGCGGTCAGTCGTTTCATGAGCTTCCCTCCTTTATTGTTATGCGCGTGAATAAATATTCTTTCAGACGAATTATAACATATTATTAAAATATTTGCAACCGTATCGGCCGTATTCAAGAAAAAAAGCGGTGCAAAACGCGTTTTTCGGGCAGGAAATTTCTTCTTACAAACGCATTTTTACCCCGCTTTGATAAATTTTCCCGATATGACGCGAAAAGGGAGACGGCTTTCGCCGTCTCCCCCGAAAATTGCACACCGTTACGGCGTTTCGCTCGCCCCGGGATCGGGAAGCGGAAGAATGAGACTTGCGCCCTCCCCCGTCACAACGGTATCGGGCAGTTTTCCGTCCCATGCCTCGAGGTATTCGATGTATTTGAGGTATTCGGTGATGAGCGCGATCTGCGCGTCGCTCTTGTCCGTGAAGTCGATCTCGTACTCGACGCCCGTCTGCACCTCATTCCCCTCCTCGTCCGTCTCCATGACGGGGGTTTCTTTGATGGTAAACCCGAGCGCCCTTGCGATCTCGACAGACTTCGCCTTGATGGCGTTTGCCTCCGCCTGTGCGATGAGAAGGGTCGCCTCCGCATCGCCCTGTGCCGCGGCGATCCGCGCCTCGGCGTTGAGCTTTGCGACTTCGAGCTCTTGCTCCGCTTTGACGAGCGCCGTCTCCTTTTCATACTCCGCCTTGAGCTTTTCCTGTTCGGCGATCATCTTGTCCTCGACGGTCTGTTCGAACGCATCGGAGAAGTCGATATTGGTGAGGACGACCTTCTCGATGTTGACAAAGAAGGTATCGTCGATCGCTCCCTTCACGGCGGACTCGACCTCCACCGAGATCGAAGCGCGGCTCTCGATGATCTCCATCGCCGAATACGCGGAGAGCGTCGACTTGGTCGTCGCCTCGGCGATCGAGCTGATGCGGTTCCCGAGCGCCGTCAAAGAGCCGTACTGTTCGGCGATCGAGAGCGTCTTTTCCTGACGGATGGAATACTGCACGACCATCGCGATATCCATCGTCTGGGCGTCCTTCGAATAGGTGTTGGCGTCAAGCTCGAGGTTTTGCACTTTGGCGTCGTAACGGGCGTATTCCTCGGTCATCCAAAAGTCGAAATAAGTCCCGGGAGTGCGGACAACGGTCGCCTTCCCGAGGTGCTTGACGACGGCGACCTCCCCCGTATCGACGGTATGGATACTGAACGGGATGAAGAGGAAGAGCACCGCAAAGAGGATGCCGCAGCCCATCCCGACCCATTGGAATGTACGGTTGTGCCGCTTCCACATGACGACGGAAAGCGCAATGCCGCCCGCCGCCAGAAACACAAACAAGAGTCCGACAATGACAGCGATCAACATAACATATTCTCCTCGGCGGGAACGCCTCTTCGGGCAACGACCCGCCTATATTCCCTATACCGCGTTTTCGACCTTCTTAAACAGAAATTCGACCGATTTCGCCGCAAAAGCCGAAAACCGTCCCCCATTCCCCTATTTTACCCATCTTTTTCCCCTCTTTCGGTGTTATGGGCGCATTCCGTTTGCCTTTTTGAGGAAAGTATGCTATCATAAAGAGGACGGAGGCCCCTATGCGCACGCTCATTAGACCGGACTTTCAAAACAGCATCGTGAATCTCTCCGCGACCGTCGCGGAATTTTTGGGCTGCCCGAACGACAAGCCCGTCCTTCAAGACCTCTCCCGCGCCCTCAAGAGCGGATATAAGAATGTCGTCCTCCTCATTTTCGACGGTTTGGGAATGTATCCCCTCGAACAAAACGCCGAGGCTTGTTCCTTTTTGAGGAGCCGCGTCGCCCGCGTCCTCACCTCGGTATTCCCCTCCACGACCACCAACGCCACGACCTCCATCCGCACCAATACCTATCCCATGCAGCACGGTTGGTTCGGCTGGAGCCTGTATTTCGAGGAACTGCATCGGGCGGTCGATATCTTCCGCGACGTCGATTCCTTCACGGGCGACCCCATCGAACAGGGCTATTCGAGCCGCAGACTTCCGACGACCCCCTTCTACACGCATGCAAGCACGGAATATAAGATCGGCGCGGTCGTCCCGCCCTTCTGGGAGGGTGAGGAAGACAGGCTCATCTGGAATACGGTCGACGAGTTTTTCGATCACATCTCCGCCTTTTGCAGGCGGGAAGGAAAGCATTTCGTCTATGCCTATTGCACTCAGCCCGATTCCGTCATGCACGAATTCGGGGTGACCTCCGCCGAGGCAAGGGCGACGATCGCCGCGCTCTCGAAGGGCGTCGAGGCGCTCTCCTCCTCCCTCTCCGATACCCTCTTCCTCGTCACGGCGGACCACGGACAGATCGATATTCGCGGCAACTTCGCCCTCTACGAGGACGAAGAACTTCTCTCCCTTCTCGAATGTCGGCCCTATCTCGAGGCGCGGGCGGCGGCGTTTCGGGTCAAGGAGCGCTGCCGTGAAAAGTTCGAAGCGCTCTTTCGGGAGAAGTACGGCAAGGATTTTGCCCTCTTCGGGTCGAAGGAGCTCATCCGACAAAATTATTTCGGAAGCGGAAACAGAGAGCATGAGACCCTTCTCGGGGACTATCTTGCCGTCGGGACGACGGATAAGATCTTCCGTCTCACCCCGCGCAGCCGCCCCTATAAGGGACACCACACCTCTCTTACGGAGGAGATGCTCGTGCCGCTCATTCTCATCGGCTGAGTTTAGGGGGATTTTATGGCGAAGAAAGTGTATTTTGACCCTTTCATGGGGAACAAGAACAATCAAATGAAGTATCGGGCTGACGTTATAGAATCGCAACTCGAACAAAACGCCGCGCACGCACGGGATATCCAAGCGGCAAA
>CANQQM010000009.1 GCA_947626005.1 uncultured Clostridia bacterium | reverse complement strand
GGAGGAGGAACCGACCCGCGAACCCGACCGTACCCGCGACTTCACCGATCCCTTTGCGAGACGGGAGGAGGAGCCCACCCGCGAACCCGACCGCACCCGCGACTTCACCGATCCCTTCGCAAGACGGGAGGAGGAACCGACCCGCGAACCCGACCGCACCCGCGACTTCACCGATCCCTTCGCAAGACGGGAGGAGGAACCGACCCGCGAACCCGACCGTACCCGCGACTTCACCGATCCCTTCGCAAGACGGGAGGAGGAGCCCACCCGCGAACCCGACCGCACCCGCGACTTCACCGATCCGTTTGCGGACAGGGGAGCGGGGCGCGACGATTCGGCGTACCGTCTCAACGAACCCACGGAGACGACCTCTTTCCGTTCGGACGATCCGACCGCCTACCGTCTCAGCGAACCTTCGCGGGAGCCCGACGCCCCGCGGGAGGACTTCCGCCGTCTCTTCGACGAACCCGCCCCGCCCGCCGTCTCTTCGGAGCCCGACGAGGGCGCAGACCGCGCATTTTCCTCGGATGCGGACCTCTTCGACACCGACGAGCCGCAGGACGACGCACCCATCGAGCGCCCTGCCCGTGCCGAGCGTTCGCGCGGGGAGCGGGGGATCCGTGCCGCAAGCCGTCCCGCCGTCCCCGTCCCCGACGAGGCGCCCAAGCCCCCCGAAAGGCACATCTATCCCAAGTACCGTGTGCCGAACTTCGACCTCTTCAATACATACGACGACGTCGTGCGCGTTCCGCCCGAGGAGATCGAGCGCAATTCGGCGATCATCGTCGACACCCTTGCGGGCTTCCGCGTCGACGCCGAGATCGTCAAGGTGACTTGCGGGTCCTCCTTTACAAGGTACGATATCGACATCCCGCGCAACATTTCGGTGGGGACCGTCACCAAGCGTGAGCAGGAGATCGCCCTCCGCCTTCAGGTGCGCGACGGCGTCAACATGTATGCCAACAACGAATCGGGCGCCATCTCCATCGAAGTTCCAAACCGCGTCCGTGCGACGGTGGGGCTGCGTCCCATCCTCTTTGCGGACGAGTTTGTGAACGCCAAACCCGAGGCGCTGATGTTTGCGATCGGGAAGGACGTCGAGGGCCGCAACGTGTGCGGGAATATCGTCAAGATGAAGCACCTCCTCGTCGCCGGTGCGACGGGCTCGGGCAAGTCGGTATTCCTCAACTCCATGCTCATAAGCCTCATCTGCAAATACTCCCCCGAGGACCTTCGCCTCATCCTCATCGACCCGAAGAAGGTGGAGTTTGCGATCTACGAAGGCTTGCCTCACCTCATGATCAACGAGATCGTCACCGACGCCCAGAAGGCGGTCATGGCGCTCAACTGGGCGATCAAGGAGATGGAGCGGCGGTACACCCTCTTCAGCGAAAAGACCGCCCGCGGCACCAACGTCAATTCGATCGACGGCTACAACGCCTGCAGGACGGAGGACGAGGAGAAACTTCCCAAGATCGTCATCGTCGTCGACGAGCTTGCCGACCTCATGTCGGTCGCCAAGAAGGATATCGAAGAGCGTATCCAGCGCCTTGCGCAGAAGTCGCGTGCGGCGGGCATCCACCTCGTGCTTGCGACGCAGCGCCCCTCCGTCGACGTCATCACGGGCGTCATCAAGAGCAACCTTCCGACGCGTATCGCCTTCCGTGTCATCCAAGGGGTGGATTCGCACACCATTCTCGACGAAGTCGGGGCGGAAAAGCTGCTCGGAAACGGCGATATGTACTACCGCACGGAGGGCATGTTCAACCGCATGCGCGTGCAGGGGGCGTACCTCAGCGAAGCCGAGGTGCAGGAGGTCGTCGCCGACGTCAAGGCGAACAACGAGGCCTACTTCGACAGCAACGTCGCGGAGTACATCAATAAGTCGGGCGGCGCGTCGGAGGACGGCGGCATGTCGGAGGACGGCGACGGCGCCGTCGATCCGCAATACATCCGCGCCCTCGGCATCGTCGTCAAGCTCGGTTCGGCGTCCATTTCGCTCATCCAGCGCCGCTGTGCGGTCGGCTACAACCATGCGGGCAAGATCATCGAATGGATGGAATACATGGGCTACATCTCTCCCTTCGACGGGAAGGCCAAGGCGAGGACGGTGCTCCTCACCAAGGAAGAGTACGAAGCGAAGTACGGCAGCATCGACGGGGATAAATAATGGCGCTTTATAAGACGTTCGGCATGATCTCCTTGGGGTGCGACAAAAACCGCGTCGACGGGGAGCGGCTGCTCGGCGAGATCGTCCGCCGCGGCTGCCGAGTGACAAACGACCCCGAAAAGGCGCAGATCCTCATCGTCAACACCTGCGCCTTCCTCAACGAGGCGAGAAAGGAGTCCATCGAGGCGGTGCTCGAGGCAAACCGCTACCGCAGCGGCGTCCTCGAAAAGATCGTCGTCACGGGCTGTCTTTCGGAAAAATTCATCGATGAACTCTTCCCCGAACTTACGGAAGGGGATGTGTTTTTGGGGGTGAAGGACGCCTCCGAACTCTTCCCCGCCCTCGAGCGCTCCTACAGGGAGGGCAGGGTGAACGCCGTCGGAAGGGGAGACGGTTCGCGCGGGGAACGCTTTGTTTCGACCGCCCCGCACCTCAAATATCTCAAGATCGCCGACGGCTGTTTCAACCGCTGCACCTATTGCCTCATTCCGCGCATCCGCGGCGGGTACGTCTCCTATCCCGAGGAGGAGCTCCTCCGCGAGGCGGCCTCCCTCGGCAAGACGGACGAGCTTGTCCTCGTCGCACAGGATACGACCCGATACGGCGAAGACGGGGGAGAAAACCGCCTCGTCCCGCTCCTCCGCGCCCTCTCGGATCTTGAAAATATCGCGCACATCCGCCTCCTTTATTGCTACCCGGAGGTCGTCTCGGACGCCCTCATCCAAGAGATGAAGGAGAACAAAAAACTCATCCCGTACCTCGATATTCCCCTCCAACACACCGAGGACCGCATCCTCCGTCTCATGGGGAGGAGGAGCCGAAAGGAGGAGATCCGCGCTCTTTTGCAAAAGCTGAGAAGGGAGATCCCCGAGATCGCCCTCCGCACGACCTTCATCGCGGGATTCCCGACGGAGACGGAGGAGGAACACGCGGCGATGCTCGACTTCCTTCGCGAGGCGCGCTTCGACAACTGCGGGTTTTTCGCCTATTCCCGCGAACCCGAGACGCCCGCCTACCGCATGAAGGGGCAGATCGCGGCAAACGTCAAACGCCGCCGCGTCAACGCCCTCTATAGGGCGCAGGCGGAAATTTCCCGCGAAAAACTGGCGGAAAGGGTGGGCTCCACCCTCGAAGTCGTCTGCGACGGCATCGACTACGAACGGGGGTGCTTTGTCGGCAGGGCGTACTTTCAGGCGTACGAGATCGACGGAAACGTTTATTTCGAGTCCCCCGAGGCGGCCGAGGGGGAGCGCTACCTTGTGAAGATCGACCGCGCCGAGGACTACGACTTATTCGGCCACACCGAGGAGATATTATGAATTTACCCAACAAGATCACTTTGACCAGAATCTTCATGATCCCGCTCTTTCTCGTCGTCTTTTACCTCGACGTCTTTCACGGGTATCATTATGAATTTCTCATCGCGGCGATCGTCTTTGCCGTCGCGGCGAGCACGGACTTCCTCGACGGGCACATCGCGCGGAGCAGGAACCTCGTCACCAACCTCGGAAAGTTCCTCGACCCCATCGCGGACAAGGTGCTCGTGTCGACGGCCTTCATCCTCCTTCTCTCCCGCTCTTTCCTCTTCGAGATCGGCATTTTTGCGGGATGGGGTGCGATTTTTGCGGGGATCTGCGTCTCGATCATCCTTGCGCGCGAGCTCATCGTGAGCGGGTTCCGCATGATCGCCGCCGAGCGCAAGATCGTCCTTGCGGCGGACTTCTTCGGCAAGATCAAGACGACCCTTCAGGACGTCGCGATCGTCCTCATTCTTGTCGGCGCCGCCTTTTTCGGCCACAAGGCAGGGGAGATCATCGGGAGCGCCGGGATGGCGGTCTTATTCCTCAGCACGCTTGCGACCGTTTTCTCGGGCGTCAACTACATCGTCCGCAACCGTCAGGTGTTCCGCGAGGACGAAAAGAAGGAAGAAACGGGCGGGGACGGTGCCGAAAATGCGAAATAACGGCGCCTCGGAGGCGGTTCTATGAAGTACGCTGCTGCCGTCCTCTATAACCGCATGAGCCCGCTCGAGAGCGTCGGCTATCCCGCGGTGACGAACGCCCTTCTCTCGGGCGGCGTATTCCTCGACGAGGTCACCTTTCTCCCGTACGATGCGCCCGCCTCGGTCAATTCCGCCCTCACGCGGCTCTCTCTCGAGTGCGACGCCCTCTTTCTCATCGCCGACCCCGTTCTTTTTGAACTTGCGCGGCAGGCGGTCTCGGCCGCCGCGAATGCGCCCTTTTCGGAGGAATACCTTCTCGAGACGGAAAAGTGCCTCTTCGGCGTCCTTCCGACGGGACAGCGCGGCGCGGAGGTCGTAAAAACGGAGGCCGTCCCACGGGTGAACGCCCGTCGCAAAAATAGCTACGAGCGGGTGATTTTGCGCACCGTGTCCGCCCCTTCCGAGGTCCTTTCCTCGGCGTTCCGCAAGGCGGAAGAGGCGGGTAGGGGGAGCGTCACCCTCCACGCGACCGAAAAGTACGGCGCGGCGCGCATCGAAGTGCTCTACGACAGGAGCACTCCGAAGATGACGGCGGACGAGGTCGTCCGCATCCTCGCGACCGAACTTTCCGAATACCTGTATGCCGTCGACGACGTCACAATCGCCGAACGCCTCGTCGAACTGTTGAAGCTTCGGCGGATGCGCATCTCCGTCGCCGAGTCCTTTACGGGGGGCGGCGTGGGAAGGGCGCTCGTCCGCGTCCCCGGGGCAAGCGCCGTCTATTACGAGGGCCTTAACGTCTACAACGAAAAGGCCAAGACGGAGCGGCTCGGCGTCACGGAACACACCCTCCGCACCAAGAGCGCCGTCTCCGACGACACCGCCTACGAGATGGCGGCGGGGCTTCTGAAGGAGGGGAACTGCGACCTTGCGGTCGCCACGACGGGCTATGCGGGGCCGGAGACCGACCGCGGCGCCCCCGCAGGGCTGTGCTACCTTGCGGTCGGGACGCGGGAACGCATCCACGTCTACCGCTATCAGCTCCCCGGCGACCGCGAGACGGTCACCGAGACCGCGATCAACTTTGCGCTCTTTCTCGCCTACCGCGAGATCAAATAGAGTTCCGAAAGCAAAAAACCGAAAGGAGAACAAAGATGAACGAAGAAAAACGCAAGGCGCTCGACGCCGTCCTCTCCCAGATCGAGAAGGCGTACGGCAAAGGCGCCATCATGAAGCTCGGGAGCGACGCGGGCAGCACGGATATCGAAGTCATTCCGACGGGCTGCCTCGCCCTCGACCTCGCCCTCGGGATCGGCGGAATGCCGCGGGGGAGAATGGTGGAGATCTACGGCCCCGAATCGTCGGGCAAGACGACGGTCGCCCTCCACGTCGTCGCCGAAGCGCAGAAGGCGGGCGGGATCGCCGCCTTTGTCGACGCGGAGCACGCGCTCGACCCCGTCTATGCGAAGAAACTCGGCGTCAACCTCGACGAACTCTACGTTTCCCAGCCCGACACGGGGGAACAGGCGCTCGATATCGTCGACGCGCTCGTCCGTTCCTCCGCGGTGGACGTCATCGTCGTCGACTCGGTCGCGGCGCTCACGCCCAAGGCGGAGATCGAAGGGGATATGGGAGATTCGCACGTCGGGCTTCAGGCGCGGCTCATGTCGCAGGCCCTCCGAAAACTCACGGCGATCGTCAATAAGTCCAAGACGTGCGTCCTTTTCATCAACCAGCTGCGCGAAAAGGTGGGCGTCATGTTCGGCAATCCCGAAGTCACCCCGGGCGGCAAAGCGCTCAAATTCTACGCCTCCATCCGCATCGACGTGCGCAAGACAGAGACTATCAAAGATACCGACGGCCCGACGGGGAGCCGTACCCGCGCGAAGGTCGTGAAGAACAAGCTCGCGCCGCCCTTCCGTCAGGCGGAATTCGATATCATCTACGGCGAAGGCGTCTCGCAGGAGGGCTGCGTCATCGACCTCGGCCTTCAGTACCGCATCATTCAAAAGAGCGGCGCATGGTTCAGCTATAACGACAACAAAGTCGCAAACGGCAGGGAAAAGATGCGCCAGTTCTTGAGGGATAACCCCGAACTCATGGACGAAATGATCGCGAAGATCCGCACGGCGGCGAAGGGTTCGTCCGTCGACGAGATCGCAGGCGTCGAAGAATAAAGGAGGAAAGGTATGGCTTTTTCTAAGGATTTCCGCTGGGGCGTCGCGACGGCGTCCTATCAGATCGAAGGGGGCGCACACGAGGCCGATAAGGGGCTCAACGTCTGGGACGTCGGCTCCGCCACGCCGGGGCGCGTCTTTGAGGGACACTCGGGCGACGTCGGCTGCGACCACTATCACAAGTTCCGCGAGGACGTCGCACTTATGAAGGAGCTCGGCATCAAGGCGTACCGCTTCTCCGTCAACTGGGCACGGCTCATTCCCGCGGGAACGGGACGGATCAGCGAGGACGGCAAGCGCTTCTACACCGAACTTCTCGAAGCGCTCAAAGAGGCGGACATCGAACCGTGGATGACCCTTTTCCACTGGGATTATCCCTACGAGCTCTACCTCCGCGGCGGTTGGCTGAATCCCGAGAGCCCGAAGTGGTTCGAAGCGTACGCAACGGTGTGCGCCGAGCTCTTCGGCGACCTCTGCGATAAATTCATCCTCATCAACGAACCGCAGGTGTTCCTCGGCGAAGGGCACAAGACGGGCGGCCACGCTCCCTTTTTGAAGCTGTCGGACGGCGACGTCATGCGGTGCGCACACAACGTCCTCCTTGCCTGCGGCAGGGCGGAAAAGGCCATCCGCGCGACGGTCAAACGCCCCGTACAGATCGGCACGGCACAGGCGTTCTGGCTCTCCATTCCCGAAAGGGCGGAGGACTACGAACTCGCGAAGAAGGACAGCTTCGACTGCCACAGGAACTTCGGGTCGGTCAACTACTTCACCGATCCCCTCATCTTCGGCAAGTACCCCGATGAGTTCCGCGCATGGCAGGAGGAGAGCGGGTTCTCCTATCCCGAATCGGATATGGAGATCATCAAGTCGCAGATCGACTTCTACGGCGTCAACACCTATTCGGGGGACTATGTGACGCAAAAAGAGGGCAAACTCGTCCGCGTCGTCCCGCCCATGACCGTTCCCAAGACGGATATGCGCTGGAACGTCTACCCCGACAGTTTGTACTACGGACCCAAGTTCCTCTACGAACGCTATCATCTTCCTATCGTCATGACGGAGAACGGCGTCGCCATTTCGGAGTGGAAGGATCTAAACGGCGAGATCAAGGACTATTCCCGCATCGACTTCATCAAGAGGTACCTCCGCGCCTTCGCACGCGCGGCGGAGGAGGTCGAGGTCGCCGGCTACTTCTACTGGTCGTTCATCGACAACTTCGAATGGGCGGAGGGGACTTCCAAGAAGTTCGGGCTCGTCCACATCGACTACGGCACCCTCGAGCGCACCCCCAAGGAGAGCGCTTGGTTCTACAAAAAAGTCATCGAAACCAACGGCGAAGAGATCTTCAAATAACTCTTTTCGACAGCTTTTGCATCTCAATCGACCGAGGCAGCCTCCCTGTCTCGGTTTTTTGGTATACGAAAACCACGCGACCGTCGCGCTGCGGCTTGGATAACGAAAATAAGCTTTAGCGGTAGCATGTTTGGCTGTACAAAAAAGCATCTCTGCGCAAACCGAACGGGCTTAATTTTATAATGTTTTGATATCAAACGAAAAGTTGATGTTAAAAAATATACGGATGCGGAGATTGATTTTTCCGAAATTGACAAAAAGCTTGTACCAAACGCAGGAAGTGTTACTATGACGCCCAAGCATCGCAGTGCTATCCCTCACGGTTACCAAAAGAGTGCTTTGAGCGACGGCTTAAACTGGAATCTTTGCCTCGGACGCCCCGACGGAAAGAAGAATAGCACTTAATGTGGGCAATATAGATTTTAATAAAACTGTGTTAGCGTATCAAAAACAAGCACCCCGCGTCGCCGCGCACTCGACAATTGTGCTTTTCTTGCGAAAAGCTGATTGGGCGGAGCGACCGCTCCTTTTCCCAAAAAAATACTTCGTCTTTTTTTGGGAGCCCATAAATTCTTGGTTCGGGGCGACAAGGGGCCGTGGGACAACACATCAAAACAGGGCACAGACGGAAGTCTGTGCCCTGTTTTGGTCGAGGCGACGGGATTTGAACCCACGACCTCTTGGTCCCGAACCAAGCGCGCTACCAATCTGCGCTACGCCTCGACCGCGAATCATATTATAACAAACGTATCGGCATTTTGCAAGCGTTTTTATCCGACTTTTGAAAAAACCCTTCCGCTCAGATAAGCGTCTCGTATTCCGCGTAGAGGGCGTCGGACGTTTCCCGGATCTTCCCGAGCCGATCGGTGATCTCCCGAACGCGGGAATAGTCCGCGGCGGAGCGGGCAAGCTCCTCATTCAGCGCCGCCTCCTCCCGTTCGAGGGCCTCGAGCTGCGCTTCGATCTCCTTCGTGCGGGTCCTGCGCTGTGCCTCCCGGGCGCGTTCCTCCTTGGAGCGGTACCCCTCCACCTTCTTCTCCTTCCTCTCGGGCGACGGGGGAGGGGGCGTGCGCCGCGACTGCAAATATTCGGCGTAGCTGCCCTGAAAGGCGGTGAGGACCCCGTCCTCGATGCAGACGATGCGGGTCGCGATCGATTCGATGAACCGACGGTCGTGCGAGACGAAGAGGACGGTCCCGTCGAAGGCGCGGAGCGCCTCCTCGAGCGCTTCGCGGGCGGGGAGGTCAAGGTGGTTGGTGGGTTCGTCGAGGACGAGGAAATTCCCGTGCTTTTGCTGCAGCATGGCGAGTTCGAGCTTTGCGCGCATGCCTCCCGAGAGTTCCTTCACCTTCTTTTCGACGTCCTCCGCGCCCAGTCCCGCACGGGCAAGCGCCTTGCGGGCGTCCGTTTGGGAGGAGTCGGTGCCGCGGTACAGGTCGAGGACGCGCTCCTCTGGGTCGAGGTCGGCGTTCTCCTGGTCGTAGTAGGCGGGGGAGACGAACTTCCCGAGCGTCACGTGCCGATCCCCCGAGAGGAGGAACTTTACGAGGGTGCTCTTCCCCGTGCCGTTGTCGCCGACGAGGGCGCACTTTTCGCCGCGGAGGAGGGTGAGGGAGGCGTCCCGAAGAAGGACGTTCCCGTCGACGCGGAGGTCGAAATTTTCCGCCGAGAGCACCTTTTCGTACGGGCGCTCCTTCGCGGTGAACACGAACTTTGGCGGACGGGGCGGGGGAAGGGGTTTTTCGAGCACGTCCATGCGTTCGAGGCGGTTGACGCGGGAGAGGGCGCTTCCGGCGGTCGTCGCGCGGACGATGTTCTTATCGACATAGGTGCGGAGCTTTTCGATCTCCTCCCGCTGCCTTTCGTAGGCGCGGAGGCGCTCCTTGTAGCGTTCCTCCTTCTGCGGCCGATACGCCGAATAATTCCCCTTGTAGGAGGAAAGTTTCCCGCGCTCGAGCTCGACGGTCTTTCCCGTCACACGGTCGAGGAAATAGCGGTCGTGCGAGACGACGAGCATCGCCCCCTTGAGCCCGAGAAGGTACTCCTCGAGCCAGAAGAGGGTCTTAAGGTCGAGGTGATTGGTGGGTTCGTCGAGAACGAGGAGGTCGGGCTCCTCGAGGAGAAGGCGGCAAAGTTTGAGGCGGGTCTTTTCGCCGCCGCTCATGACGGAGACGGGGCGATCGTACATGTTTTCGAACCCCATTCCCCCAAGAACGGTGCGGATGCGCACTTCGAAGTGATAGCTGTCCCGTGCGGCGATGCGCTTTTCCAAGCTCTCTGCCCGTGCGGAGAGAAGGGCAAGCTCCCGCGGATCCGCCTCCGCCATGGCCCTCTGCGTCTCGGAAAGACGGGAAAGGAGCTCCTCGTCCTCACGGAACACTTCCCGCATCGCATCGTAGACGGTCGACTGCGCCTCGAACCCGCCCGACTGCGCCAAATAGCCGATGCGGATCCCGTTTTTGCGGAACACGCGCCCGAAGTCGGGGGTGAGTTCGCCGAGAAGGAGGCGGAGGACGGTCGTCTTGCCCTCCCCGTTTCCGCCGACAAAGCCGACCCGTTCCCCCTCGTGCAGCTCGAAAGAGGCCTCCTCCACCGTGGGGACGCCGTCGTAGCCGAATGTGACGTTTTCGAAGCAAACAAGCATAGCTTTTCTCTCCGGGAGGGAAACTGTTTGTATGAAACATAAGCCGCTCGGCACCGTTCGGCTCCTCGAAAAGAAGCTGAAGGGCGCCGACCCGCGCGAGGCGGGAAAACTCACCAAGACGCTCGTAAAGCTCAAGGACGACTGGATCAACGGCGTTTAGCCGTCCCAGTCGGGGATATAACTCGCCGAAGCGCTCTCCTTGCTCTGCGTGTAGATCTCCGAGAACCCGAGCGCGAACGCATAGTCGACGACGCGGCGGTACTCCCGCGACGTCACGCGGCGACGAAGTTCGGGGAAGCTCTCGATATCGCCCATCGGCGTGTATTGCCGCATAATGGAAAGGGGCGAAGTTTGGGGTAGGGCATGTGCAAGAAAATCGAGAATTTTGAGGGAATCGCCCGTCGCCCCGGGGAGGACGAGATGCCGCACGAGGATCCCGCTCTCGATCGCGCCGCCCTCTCTCCTTTTGAGGGGCTTTTGCGCCATGAAGGAAATGGCCTTTTTGGCGACTTCGAAGTAATCCGACCGACCCGTGTATCGATTTGAGAGGGTCGGGTCGCAAAATTTGAGGTCGGGAAGATAGACGTCGATAAAGGGGTCGATGCGGCGGAGGGCGTCGACGGTCGCATAGCCGCTCGAATTGTACACGACGGGGACGCCCGGGCGGCGGAGGGCAAGCGCCTCCGCGATGAGGTCGGAGACGTGGTCGGGGGTGACGAGGTCGATGACGTCCGCACCCGCCTCCTCGAGGGAGAGGAAGATCTCCGAAAGCTCCTTCGGGGTGACCTCCCGCCCCCGCTGCGCCCGCGAGAGTTCGTAGTTCTGGCAGAATACGCAACGGAGGGAACATCCGCCGAAGAACACGGCGCCCGCCCCGTTCGTATGGCAGATGGGGGGCTCCTCATAGGGATGAAGATACGCCTTCGCGACGGTCAATCCCTTTACGCCGCACCGTCCCGCGGCATTCGGCCGATCCGCCCCGCACCGTACGGGGCACAGTTTGCATTGCATGAGGAGAGGATAGCACATTTTCCGAAAAAAGTCAATAATAAGTCGCGGGGGGATCCGGAATCGCTTCGCTTTGAATATTTTCATATAAGGATCTTTTCCTGCGGAGGGAGGCATTTTCGATTGACTTTTCCGTGCGGGTTCTCTATAATAAGACGGTACGACAGTGAGGGAATACGCATGAGAAGATTTTTTACGAGTGAAAGCGTGACGGAAGGGCATCCCGACAAGGTGTGCGACAAGATCTCCGACGGCATCCTCGACGCACTCTTGAAAGAGGACCCCGAGGCGCGTGCCGCGATCGAATGCTGCGCCGCCTACAACACGCTCTTCATCACGGGAGAGGTGCGCACGAAGGCCGTCATCGACTACGAAGCGGTCGCGCGGGAGGTCATCCGCGAGATCGGCTACCGTCACGGCAGTTTTGCCTTCGACGCGTGCGAGATCATTTCGCGCATCCATGGGCAGTCGGCGGATATCGCCCTCGGCGTCGACGCTTCCGTCGAGAAGAAGGCGGGCGGCGACGAACTCGACACCCTCGGCGCAGGCGATCAGGGCATGATGTTCGGCTATGCGACGAAGGAGACGGAGGAGCTCATGCCTCTTCCCATCGTGCTTGCGCATAAACTTGCAAGGCGGCTTGCGGAGCTGAGAAAGTCGAAGGAGCTTCCCTATCTCCGCCCCGACGGAAAGACGCAAGTCACCGTCGAATACGACGGCAAGACGCCTGTACGCGTCGATTCCATCGTCGTCTCCGTCCAGCACAAGCCCACCGTTCCGCAGGAGCGCATCCATGCAGACGTCAAGGAGCAAGTCGTGAAGGCGGTCATCCCCGCGGCGCTCCTCGATGAGAATACGAAGTACTACATCAATCCGACGGGGAACTTCGCGATCGGCGGCCCGGAAGGGGACTCGGGTCTGACGGGGCGGAAGATCGTCGTCGACACCTACGGCGGACGCTGTGCGCACGGCGGCGGGGCGTTCTCGGGAAAGGACCCGACGAAGGTCGACCGCAGTGCCGCATATATGGCGCGGTACGTGTGTAAAAATCTGGTGGCGGCGGGCATTGCCGACGAGGTAGAGCTCGAGATCGCCTATGCGATCGGCGTGGCGCGGCCCGTCTCCGTGTTCATCGACACCTTCGGCACGGGGAAACTTCCCGACGACGAGATCGCCGACCTTGTTCAGAGGGAATTCGACCTCCGTCCCGCGGCGATCATCGCGACGCTCGGGCTCAAGCGGCCCATCTACTCCCGCACGGCGGCATACGGACACTTCGGCTGCCCCGATTTTCCTTGGGAGAAGGTCGACCGCGCCGAGGACCTTCGGAAATATCTTGAAAAGTAAGAAAGCATCAGCCGCCCGTCGCGTCCCGCGACGGGCGGCATTCTATTTAAGCCCTACCCCGCATTCCGATCCGTCACCCTGAGCGCAGTCGAAGGGTCACCGCATTAAAAATAAGGTGCCCAGTTTCGGCAGCAGGGACTGCCGAAACCTCGTCGGGCTTGCCGGCCCTCCAGTGGGCGCGCCACTCACAGCGCACTGCGCTGATGAGTAAGAACGGCGCACCCACCCCCCTACCCCCCTCCAGTGGAGGGGGCAAGAGGAAGAGAGGACGGGGTGCCGCGCCCAAGCCCTACCCCCTGTGGGGGGAGGGTGGCACGGCGTAGCCGTGACGGATGGGGGGTACATTTCAAAATACGCCGTACTGAGCCGTGCGCATTCCGATCCGTCACCCTGAGCGCAGTCGAAGGGTCACCGCATTCTAACAAGGTGCTACATTCGTGCGTGCTCCCCGACTTCGGTGTTTTGAAATAATTTTTGCGGAATCTATTGACAAGATGAAAATAATGTGTTACAATCAAAATACAGATAATACAGCGAAAACGGGCAGCGTGCGAACGGACGAAGGACGGCGTCTGCGCGGGGATCGCGGAGCGGGTCAAGCGGGAGGTCGCGCTCGGAATCATCGCGGAGGGGGAGCGGCTTCCTTCCTGCCGAGAACTCGCTATCGGGATGAGGTCAACCCCAACCCGTAGAAACTAAAAAAGCGAATCGTTTTCACCTTGACCATTTTGATCTTTAAGGAGGTAAAAAATGTCAAACAAGCGGTTTAAGATCCATGCGTGCGTGGCGGCGGGGGTGTTTCTTCTTGCCGTGGGGCTACTTGTTTTGTACCTTAGCGCAAGTCCGGCCGTTTACTCGGAGAAGCAGCATCTTTCGCGCATCCGAAAGCGTGCCGAGGAACGTTTTTTGGACGAAGGAAGCGAGTTCACCGACTTAGAGGTCTATCCGCTCTACAACGAGGCGGAGAGGCTCGAGCTTGTGCTCATTGAGTTCGAGCCGTATGGCTACGTGTATGTACAGATTTCTAATAACTATTTGAAATGGCTCACCAGAGTGGGTATGTACATGCTGTCGGAGAATCATCCGCCGGAACCCTGGTCGCCCTACCGCAAAGTGGACGGGAAAGAGGAGTATTTCCTCGACGAAAACGGAGAGCGGATTTACTACACGGATAGCCAGTTCAAGGTGGCGGGGATCGAAAACGAACGGCGCTACGCCTTGCGGGTCTATAAAGACGAAAGAGACAAATCTCCGTCTTGGATCCCTGCCGTCAAGCGCGACGAGCAATACCTGAATCTTACAAGCGGGGAACTGTTCGACTATAAGCCGGGTGTTTATTCGGATTCCTACGCAACGATGCGCTGTGGCTTTATCCCAAAACCCGATTTTGATTTATAAATTTATAAGGAGGATAAAATTATGTATCAACAGAAACTAAAAAAGAGGGTCATTTCCATTTTGCTTATTTTGCTTGTTTTCTGCTCTGCAATTGCGGTAACAAGTAGGATAACGGCTTCGGCGGAAAGCTATCAAGATCGAACTACCGAGCCGTATAGCGAACAAACCGTGCCCGACGCGGAAACTCTTTCCGTGCCGATATCGATTTTCAGTGAGGACAAAGCCGAGTACAAGAATTTAGGCGCTTTTCGTCGCACAGAAGGTTATGAAGTGGAGGACGGAAAGCCCCTCACGAATTTGCATTATATCGAGAATGCAAACTATTTTTTGGCTAATCCGCAACATCGAGACAATGTAAAGGCAGATAATTTATTGGGAACATGTACAACGGTTGCAATGCAAATGCTTGTGGGGTACCACAATTATTATTCCGATCGGCGGTTGCTGCCTAAATATAAGAGCGGCTATCAGCTTTTATCGGATGATTATGGAAACATTTATGAGCATCCTACGTTAATGTATTATCCATCCGATGATAACGGTGGCCTTGGGAGAAGTAGTATCGGCACTTTGGATGAGCTTTTTTATAGGATATTCGTTGATGAATCAATAGGAGATCTTCCCGGACTCGGACAGGCAATCCCCATTGCGGCAAGCGCAACAAGGTCTTACTTGGAATTTGCTTCCGACTTGAGTGATTGGACCATCAAGAATGGATCCTATCGCAAGGAAGAAGTGTTATCCGAACTTGATGCGGGGCGTCCTGTGGTTGTCGGATTTGATCTATTCGAAGGACATTCCGGACATGTTGTTGTAGCATATGGATATGCAAACTATGACGGAGAATTGTGTTATATAACACATTATGGTTGGGATGATGCGAATGTGCAAATGTTGGTTCCTGAGAGTTGGTTGGGTTATCAAGTCACAATGAATGTCGTTCATCAACATACGTTCCGCGATGCTTATTTGAATCAAGGAAACTATCGGGCGTTAACGTGCACGACATGCGGTTATACGACTTGGGATGTGACATACATTCCCTCCCTGTTCGGCGGCGGAAGCGGAACGGTAGCCGATCCGTTTTTGATAAAGGATGCAAATCAATTCCGCTCGATAGGGGATGCATTCCGAACCGTCTATGTGGCGGGACAGGGAGACGAAAACAGAATCGACTATGCGTTTAAGCTTGTGAACGACATCAATATTTCAGGGGACTGGACTCCGTTTTCCTATAAATTCACAGGGGATTTCAACGGGGCGGGTAAAAGTATTACATACAGCATGAATCTATACCAAGCAGATATCACCTTGAGCGAATACCAAGGGCTATTCGGGTTTGTTTCGAACGGAGGGAAGATCCACGACCTTATCCTTAAGGATTGCAAGATCGAAAGCGATACGAAAAAAGAGCTTTCCAATTCGGGCAAGGATATTTATATCGGGATCGTTGCGGGGACATTTTACGAGTCGTCCGACTTGGTAAACGTAGAGGTGAGAAATCCCGTGATCGAATGTAAGATCTCCGGGGCTTGCATCGGCGCGATCGCCGGTTCATTCCTCTATACGTCCGCGAAGCAGTGCAAGGTGACCGTGGAAAGCGGTAAGACTTCGAGTATCACAAATAATACCCGCGGGATCATCGGCGGCATGGCGGGCATCGCCGATTCGGTGGAACAGTTCAGAGGTTGCCAAGTGTCTATTGTGCTTACGAACGACGACTACAGCGAGGGTGAGGACATGATGGGCTATGTGATCGGAAACGATGAAAACATAACCGCCGACGAATGTAGGAATACATATGGTATCACAACGGACGTCGAGATCGTCGGCAAGGATAAATGCCTTGCGGCAGGGACGCTCATCACGCTTGCGGACGGAACGCAAAAACCCGTGGAGGAACTTACGGGCGATGAGATTCTTCTCGTGTGGAATATGTACACGGGACAATACGACGCAGCGCCGATTTTGTTCATCGATATCGATTCGACGCAGAAGTACAACGTCATCAATTTGACCTTCTCGAATGGGGAAAAGGTGAAGGTGATCTCCGAGCACGGGTTCTGGGACTACGACTTGAATCGGTATGTATATCTCGACAAAGACGCGGCGCAGTATCTCGGGCATCGGTTCATCAGCCAAACGGCCGACGAATTCGGGAATGCGGCAACGGAACTTGTTCAACTTGTCGATGTGAATATCCAAACGGAGGAAACGACGGCGTACAGCCCCGTCACCTACGGGCATCTGTGCTATTTCGTAAACGGAATGCTTTCGATGCCGGGCGGGATCGAAGGGCTATTCAACATCTTCGAGGTCGACAAAAACACAATGCGTTACGACGAGGCCTCCATGCAAGAGGATATCGAACAATATGGCCTATTTACCTATGAGGAGTTTGCGGAACTCGTTCCCGTTTCGCGTGAAGTGTTTGAGGCGTTCAACGGACAATATCTTAAGGTTGCGATCGGAAAAGGTCTTATCGATGTTGATACGCTGAATGCATTGGCCTTCCGCTATGCGAAGTTCTTTGTCGGCCTGTAATGGGGCGATATCGCAAAGAAGCGCCGCAGTCTCTGCGGCGCTTCTTTGCGGTGCAGAAACTGCGGCAGTTCCTGCTGCCGAAACGGGCGGGTTCTAATAAGGCGGCCCACCCCCCTACCCCCCTCCGACGGAGGGGGCAAGAGGAAGAGAGAGGGCGGGCTGGGCAAGAGGAAGAGAGAGGGCGGGGCAACGGCTCAGTATGACGTTATTGGAAGCCGCGGGCGGGCAGGGTGACATATCAAAATCGACGTATCGGAATGATTATGACGTATCAGCATACGACCTCATAGAAATACGGAAAAATTTGTGCAAAAATCTTGTCATCGGGAAGAATTTGTGATATAATGCTTTCAACAACCAATCAGGGGGGATCATCATGAAAAAACTTTTGACTGCGTGCCTTGCGGGCGCCGTCTCCTGTGTGCTCCTTGCGGGAACGGCGGGCTGCGGCCCCACGGCGGATGTGAGCGGAGACGCTTTCTCCACGCCCGACGTCGTCGTGAAGGCGGGGGCGATCTCGGATGCGCTCGACATTTCCGACCTTCTCTTCGGCGCCTTCCTCGAGGACATCAACTACGCCTCGTACGCGCTCGACGACAACCTTGTCGCCAACGGCAACTTCGAATCGCTCAGCGACAACGGGCAGGACCGCCGCGGCGACCGCTGGGCGGCCTTGACGGGGGCGACGCTTGCCGTCGAGAACACAGACGGCATCTTTGCCGATCACGCCGTCTACCGTCACACCAAGACGGACGCGGAGGCCTATTCCGCCAACGTCAACCCGAACTACGCCGCGGTCACGGTGACGGCGGCAAACGGCGGCATTACGAACAAGGGCTACGAGTTCATTCCGATGGCGGTCTCGGCGGGGGAGAAGTTCGACCTTTCCCTCTTCGCAAAGGCCCCCGAGGGCGCCGCGACGATGACGGTCGCCGTCGTCTCGGACGGGAAGGAGCTTGCAAGCACGAGCTTCTCCCTCCCCGAGGGCAACGAATGGATCAAGTATAAGGCGCTCATCGGGGCCTCGGAGGGGTCGAATTCGAACGTCTCCTTGCAGATCACCTTCTCCGCACCCGGGAAGTACTATGTCGACGCCGTCGCGCTCGAGACGAGAAACTCGACGGCCGGCATCAAGAACTACATCTTCGACGCGATCAAGGAGATGGGGCCCAAGTTCCTCCGTTTCCCCGGCGGCTGCATCATCGAGGGCGACAATGCGAATAAAGACGCCGACGGCCAATGCGTCGAAGTGTACGACTGGAAGAATTCGGTCGGCGCGGTCGTGAACGGTCCCGAGGCGGGGGACGACACCATTCCCGCATTCACCTATAAGGTCTCCGAGAACGGCAACGTCACCGAGACGACGACCTACGGCGAATGGGCGACCCGCACCAACAACTACGACCTCTGGGGCTACAACATGGATTACGGCCTCGGGTTCTACGATTACTTCGTCCTCTGCGACACGATCGGCGCAAGCCCCGTTCCCATCCTCAACTGCGGTCTTTCCGACCAAGGCGGCGCGGCAAGCGCGTCTGCCCGCGGAACGGCGATGTACGGCCGTCACGGCAAGTACGTCGAGGACTACATTCAGGACGCGTTCGACCTCATCGCCTTTGCGAACGGCAGCGTCACCTCCTCCGACGCGCACGAGAAGGAATGGGCGCAGCTCCGTGTGAACATGGGGCACGCCGAGCCCTTCGGCGTCAAGTACATCGGGATCGGCAACGAACAGTTCGGGACGGTCTATTACACCGACTACGGCCGGTTCGTCGACGCCCTTCAGGACGCCAAGAAGGAAAACGCCGCCCTCTACGGCGATATTCAGTTCATCGTCGGGAACGGCATGTCCTTCGCCGATTGCCAATACGCGCCGAACAGCGCAAACGTGGCGAACAAGGCGGCGACCTCCTTCGTCGGCAAGAGCGGTAGCTCCGTGAAGCGCGTCTCCGACTACGGCATCGTCGACCATCACTACTATATGGGGCATGCGGACTTCTTCCACTACGCCACCCCCGAGACCTGCATCTACGACCAGTACAGCCGTGAGATGGCAGACCGCTACAAGGTATTCGTCGGCGAATATTCCGCCAACAATGCGACGCGCTACTACGAGACGACCGTACAGCTCACGGCAAAGCGCAACACGTGGGTCACGGCGCTCTCCGAGGCGGCATACATGACGGGGCTCGAGCGCAACGGCGACATCGTCGAACTCGCGGCATATGCGCCCATGTTCGCCGTCTACGGCAAGACGGCTCCGAGCGGCATCCAGTGGGACGTCGACATGATGTACGTCACGAACACCAAGCTCGTGCGGTCCACCAACTACTACGTCCAGCAGCTCTTCATGTGCAATTCGGGCACCCATTCCCTCCGCTCCGTCTTCGGCGATTTCGGCTCCTTCGACAACGTCACCGTTCTTCCCGAAGAGATCGAAGTCGACTGCGTCTATCAGGCGGTGACGTACGACGAGGCGACGGGGGATATCATCGTCAAGTTCGTCAATGCGGGCCTTGAGAGCATCAAGCTCAACGTCGAGCTCGCGGATAAGGTGGGGAAGGTGGCGACGGTCACCGTCCTCGACGGCAGCGAGTGCGGCTTCCTCGGCGAGAACACGCTCGACAAGGAGGACATCACGCCGAAGACCTACACGCTCGGCGTCAAGTCGACCTTCGGCTACGAGGCGCCCGCCTACAGCGTGACGGCCATCCGCATTCCCACAAAATAAGAGAGCGAAAGAGGGGGACCGCCCGAAGGCGGTCTCTCTTTTTGTCCTTGATTCGCTTGACGAACGGCGGGGCGGCGTGTATAATATTCTCTCGGGACCGTAAGGAGATACTATGGATTACAGAAAGCAATCGCTCATACTGCACGAAAAGTGGCGGGGGAAGATCGAAGTCGTGCCCCGCGTCGAGGTCTCCGACCGCGAAAAACTCTCGCTTGCCTATACCCCCGGCGTCGCGGAGCCCTGCCTCGCCATTCACGAGGACGTCGAAAAGAGCTTCCTCCTCACAAGGCGTTGGAATACCGTTCCCGTCATCACGGACGGGACGGCCGTGCTCGGCCTCGGCGACATCGGCCCGGAGGCGGGAATGCCCGTCATGGAGGGCAAATGCGCCCTCTTCAAGGCGTTCGGCGGGGTGGATGCGATCCCGCTCTGCATCCGTTCCAAGGATACGGACGAGATCGTCCGCACGGTCGAACTGCTTGCGGGGTCCTTCGGCGGCATCAACCTCGAGGACATCGCCGCGCCCCGCTGTTTCGAGATCGAACGGCGGCTCAAAGAGGACCTCGATATCCCCGTCTTTCACGACGACCAGCACGGAACGGCGATCGTCACGGCGGCGGCGCTCCTCAACGCCTGCAAGCTCGTAAACAAGCAAATTTCCTCCCTCCGCATCGTCATCAACGGCGCGGGGGCGGCGGGGATCGCCATCGCGAAGTTCCTCCTCCGCTTCGGCGTGGGGGACATCGTGCTCTGCGACCGCAGCGGCATCCTCTCCGAGGAGGATCCCGCCCTCAATCCCGCAAAGAGGGAGATCGCTTCGCTCACCAACCGTACGGGGCTTCGGGGAACGCTCTCCACCGCCCTCCGCGGGGCAGACGTCTTTATCGGCGTCTCCGGTCCCCGTTGCGTTACGGAGGACATGGTGCGCGAAATGGCGGCGGGGGCGATCGTCTTTGCCTGCGCCAACCCGACCCCCGAGATCTCCCGCGAGGAGGCCCTGCATGCGGGGGCGGCGGTCGTCGGGACGGGCTCTTCGGAAAAACCCAACCAGATCAACAACGTCCTCGTATTCCCGGGGCTCTTCCGCGGTGCGCTCGATGTGCGCGCCCGCGACATCAACTTCGAGATGATGAAGGCGGCAAGCGAAGCGATCGCGTCCTGCGTCAAGGAGGGGGAGCTCTCCCCCGACTACATCCTGCCCTATGCGTACGATCTCGGGGCGCACGAGGCCGTCGCAAAGGCGGTCGCGGCGGCGGCGAGAAGAACAGGCGTCGCCGCACTCTGACGGCGCAAAAAGTTTTTGGCGACACCCCCGAAACGATTGACGAATCGGGGAAAAGCGGTTACAATAAGATTGCACCACGGAGGGAACGGACGTGATCACACACGGCAACGAAATCAAGCTGTTCGCGGGGAATTCCAACCATCCGCTTGCGGAGGCGATCGCCTCCAAGCTGAACACCAGCCTCGGCGAAGTCGAAGTGACGAAGTTCTCGGACGGGGAGACCTCCGTCCACATCGCGGAGACGGTCCGCGGGCGCGATCTCTTCATCATCCAGTCGACCTGCGCCCCCGTCAACGACAATCTGATGGAACTTCTCATCATGATCGACGCCGCAAAACGCGCTTCGGCGGGACGGGTGACGGCGGTCATGCCCTATTTCGGCTATGCGCGGCAAGACCGCAAGGCGCGCTCGCGCGACCCGATCACGGCAAAGCTCGTCGCCGACCTTCTGACGAGTGCGGGCGCCGACCGCGTGCTCACGATGGATCTCCATGCGGCGCAGATCCAGGGATTCTTCAATATCCCCGTCGATAATCTTCTCGGCGGCCCGACCCTCTACAGCTATTTCGCCGACCGCGTTGACGGGGACTTCATCGTCGTCTCGCCCGACGTCGGGAGCGTCAACCGCGCAAGAAAGGTGGCGGAGCGGCTCGGCTGCCCGATGGCCATCATCGACAAGCGCCGTCCCCGCGCCAACGTGATGGAAGTCATGAATATCATCGGCAACGTCGAAAACAAGAAGTGCCTCCTCGTCGACGACATGATCGACACGGCGGGGACCATCGTACAGGGTGCGAAGGCGCTCGTCGACGCGGGTGCGCGGGAGATCAAGGCGTGCTGTACGCATGCGGTGCTCTCGGGGCCTGCGATCGAACGGCTCGAGGCGTCGCCCATCGACGAACTCGTGATGCTCGATACCGTCCCTCTGCCCGAGGAAAAGCGGCTCGATAAGATCAAGATCCTCTCGACGGCCGATATCTTCGCCGCGGCGATCGAAAACGTCTACCTCGATAAGCCGATGAGCAAGATTTACGACTAAACGCTGGTTTCGAACGATTTCTTGATTTGGCAAAAAATCGTTCGAGGGGTTAGCTTGGTACATATCTCAGGGGTTTCGGCCACAAACCTATTTGTTCTCGCAGACAAGAAGCGCCAAGGCGCAAATTGGGGGAAAAAACAAAAAGCGTGGGGCTTTCGAATGATTTCTTGCTTGCGCAACAAATCATTCGAGGGGTTAGCTTGGTACATATCTCAGGGGTTTCGGCCACAAACCTATTTGTTCTCGCAGACAAGAAGCGCCAAGGCGCAAATTGGGGAAAAAACAAAAAGCGTGGTTTTTGTTTTTTCAGGAATCGGGAATGGGGCTACTCTTAACTCTTGCCCCCTCCATCGGAGGGGGGTAGGGGGGTGGGCCGCCAATGAAACCCGCCTGTTTCGGCAGCAGGGACTGCCGAAACCCCGGAGCGGAGGCCACCGCTCCCGGCGCGCGCCACTCACAGCCCATCGGGCTGTTGAGTAAGAACCGGCGCGCTCCGCCTCACGGAGGCGCCGAGAATGGGAACGGGGCAGGCAAGGTCATCCACAAAAAAAGCGCATGCCGCCGCGATGAGCGGCGGCTTTTTCATAAAAGGAGAAGCGATGTTTCTGATCGTCGGGCTCGGCAATCCCGAAGAAAAATATGCCAAGACCTTTCACAATCTCGGCTTTCTTGCCGCAGGGGACTGCGCGGCGCTTTTGCATACCAAGTTCAAGAAAAAGGAGTGCGAGGCGTCGGTCGCGGAGGCCTATCTCGCGGGGGAGAAGGTGATCGTTGCCCGCCCTTTCACCTATATGAACGCCTCGGGAAGGGCGGTGAAACAGCTCATGCGGAAGTACCGCGTCGGGCCCTCCGAACTTGTCGTCATCTACGACGACTACGACCTCCCCAAGGGGCACGTCCGCATCCGTCCTTCGGGGAGCGCCGGCACCCACAACGGGATGCGCTCGGTCATCGCCGAGACGGGGATCACCGAATTTCCCCGCATCCGCATCGGCATCCGCGACGAAGGGACGGAGATCCCGCTCATCGATTACGTCCTCTCCGACATCAAAAAAGAGGACTACGACCTCTTCGCTTCCGCCTGTACCCGTGCCGCGGAGGCGGCGATCGCACTCGCCTCGGGAACGCGGTTCGACCTCGTCATGAACAAGTATAACGGATGAAGGATTTTTTCTCTTTTGAACAACTGGGGGGAGATTATCCGCTCCTCGGCGGGGACCTCTCGCACGGTGTGCCCGTTGCCGCGTTCGGCGTCTCGGACGCCCACAAATATCTCATCGCCGCGCTCGTCGAAGGACGGGCGGTTTATATTACGGCGGACGCGCTCTCGGCGCAGCGTGCCGCGAGTTCGATTTCCGCGCTCTCGGGGAAGCGCTGTGCCCTGCTTTCCGCCAAGGACGAAGTCCTGACCTACCGCAAGGCGCTCTCCAAAGACGCCCTCTACCGCCGCCTCAACGCCCTCTACGAGTGGCAGAAGGGGGCGGAAGTGCTCGTCGCCGACATCGAGGCGCTCATCCAGCCCGTGCCGAAAACGCTGCCCGTTCTGCACCTTACGGTGGGGCGGGAGGTCGACTTGGGACAGGTCGCGGAGGCGCTTGTCTGGGCGGGCTACACGCGCGGCTACACGGTGGACGGGAAGGGCGCCTTCGCCGTCCGCGGGGACATCCTCGACGTCTATCCCGTCAACCTCGAGCACCCCGTCCGCATCGATTTCTTCGGGGACGAGGTAGAGGCGATCAAGCCCTACGACGAGGTCACCGCCGAACGCTATCCCATTGTCAAGGAGGTGGAGATCGCCGCGGCGACCGACGTCCTCCTTGAAAAGGGGGAGGAGGAAAAACTCTCCGCCGCCCTTCGGGAGGAGCTCTCCGCCGCACGGACGCCCGAGGCCTATGCGCGCATGAACGCCATCTGCGCCCAGCTCGAGGCGGAGGGGATGCGCTCGGACTTCCTCCTTCCTCTCCTCTCCTCGACGACCGACTTCTTCACCTTCGTCGGGGGGGATACGGTCTTTCTTTTCGACGAATGCAAGCTCATCCGCGACAAGCTCGACGGGCTGTATTCCGAGCACGCCGAACGGTGGAACGCCCTCCTTCAGGCGGGGGAGACGATGCGCTTTTCCAAAGAGCAGTACCTCCCGCGGGAGGCGCTCGACTTTGCGGGACGGCGCGCGGTCGCCCTGCAGACCTTTGCGGGGCGGATCGGGTTCTTCGACCCGATGAAGATCTATAACTTCGTCTCGACCCCCGCACGTCGGTATTTGAATTCCCTGCCCGACCTCATGACCGACCTCCGCGCATGGCAGAGTTCCGATTACCGTGTCCTTCTCTACTGCGCCTCTGGCGAGCGCGCCGCAAAGCTGAGGGATTCCCTTTTGGACGAGGGATTCCCCTGCCTTCCCGAGCTCCCCGCGCGGCTCGACGGCTTCCGCGGGATCGCCCTCCTTTCCGACGCCCTCGAGCACGGGTTTGTTTTGCATGAATGCAAACTCGCCGTCATCGGCTCCTCCGACCTCTTCCCCAAAGTCGCCGAAGCGCGGAGGATCAAGCGGCGGCGGGGGGATCTCTTCGTCGCGCCCGAGGTGGGGGACTACGCCGTCCACGAGACGTACGGCGTCGGGAAGATCACGGGCATGCGCAAGATCGAGACGACGGACGGCGTCAAGGAATACGTCGCGCTCGAATATCGGGACGGCGACACCCTGTACGTTCCCGTCGAGCAGATGGATATCCTCTCCAAGTACATGGGCGGGGACGATCCGCCTCTCTCCAAGATCGGCGGCGGCGAATTCGAGCGGGTCAAGGCGCGGGTGCGCGCTTCCCTCCGCAAGATGGCGTTCGACTTAAAACAGCTCTACGCCGAGCGAAGCGAACGCAAGGGGTACGTCTTTCCCGAATACCGCGAGGAGCTCGAGGAGTTCGAGGCGGCCTTCCCCTACGAGGAGACGCCCGACCAGCTCGTCTCCTTTGCCGAGATCAAGGCGGACATGTGCTCGGATAAGGTGATGGACCGCCTCCTCTGCGGCGACGTCGGGTTCGGCAAGACGGAAGTCGCCCTCCGTGCCGCCTATCTTTGCATTCTTGCGGGGCGGCAGGTCGCCCTCATGTGCCCGAGCACCGTTTTAAGCGAACAGCACTTCCGCACCGCCAAGGAGCGGATGGGGGAGTTCGGCGTGCGCGTCGCGGCGCTCAACCGCTTCCGCACCGAAAAGGAGGTGGGGAGCACCCTTGCCGCCCTTCAAAGGGGGGAGGTGGACCTCGTCATCGGCACTCACCGCCTTCTCTCGGAGGACGTCCGCTTCCGCGACCTCGGGCTCCTCATCCTCGACGAGGAACAGCGCTTCGGCGTCGAACATAAGGAAAAGATCAAGAACATCAAGCGGGACGTCGACTGCCTCACGATGACGGCGACGCCCATTCCGCGCACCCTCCACCTCTCCCTTTCGGGCATCCGCGATATTTCGACCATCCAGACCCCGCCGAGCGCCCGCCTTCCCGTGCAGACCTACGTTGCCGAGGAGACGGAGACGCTCATCCGCGACGCCTGCGTCCGCGAGATCTCCCGCGGGGGACAGGTCTTTCTCCTCTACAACCGCGTGGAGACCATCGACCGCTACGCCGCCCGAATTCGCGCCCTCGTGCCCGAGGCGCGGGTGACGCTTGCGCACGGGAGAATGGACCGTGCGGCCCTCGAGGGGAACGTGTTCGGCTTCTATCGCGGGGAATTCGACGTGCTCGTCACGACGACGATCATCGAGAACGGCATCGACCTCCCCAATGCGAACACTCTCATCGTCATCGACGCCGACCGTCTCGGCATCTCCCAGCTCTATCAGCTCCGCGGACGGGTGGGGCGCGGAACGCGGCTCGCCCACGCCTATTTCACCTATAAGCCAGAGCGCATCATGACGGACAGCGCCGCCGAGCGGCTGAAGGCGATCATGCAGTTCACCGAGCTCGGTTCGGGCTTCCGCATCGCGATGCGCGACCTCGAGATCCGCGGCGCGGGGAACGTCCTCGGCGCGGAGCAGCACGGGCACATGGATAAAGTCGGCTACGAGCTGTACGCCAAGATCCTCAAGGAGGAGATCACGGGGGAGACGACGGAGACCATCGACCTCGACATCAAGGCGACGGCCTTCCTCCCCGAATCGTACATCGAGTCGGGTGCGGGACGCATGGACTGCTACAAGCAGATCGCCGAGATCCGCTCCGCCGCCGACTACAAGCGGGTGTGCACCGCGATGGAGGAGATGTACGGTCCGCTCCCTCTTCCCGCAAAAAACCTTCTCGTCATCGCCGTGATGAAGAGCTACGCCCAAAAACTCCGCGTCAAGAAGATCGAAGTGGGGCAAAAGGGCGGGACGTTCGAGTTCGCCGCCCTCACGGCGCTCTCCGACGAACGGCTTGCCGCCGCGATGGACAAATACCGCGCCCGCATCCGTCTCGACATGACGAGCGTCCCCGCGATCCGCTTCGAAAGCATGGGGGACAGCAGCCGCACGATGGTCGAAATGACGAGATTTTTGAAATTTGCGGCAACTTTTCACTGATTTTCACCGAGAATTATTTGCACTATTCGGTAAAATAGGTTATAATAGTTAGAGTTATCGGTCGTACGGGCGTTCGCGCGCGTACGTTTCGCCCGCGCGGAAGCGTCGGCGCTGCCGAATACGTCAAGCGTTAAGGAGTTTCTATGAAGAACAAGAAGAGAGCCGTCGCGGTCGCGGTCGCAGCCATCCTTGCATGCGGCGCCCTTGCGGGTTGCGATTCCCTCATCACGACGAACGTCGGAAAGGATTACCGGCAGGTCATCGCCGAAGTGGATATCACGCGGAGCGCCGATTTCGAGAGCGGCGGGAAGTATGCCGCCTACAAAGATCTCGTCGGCAAGGCGAACATCATCAAGCGCGATATGGTCGCCAGCTTCGTCGCGAGCGGCTACAGCTACATGAATTCGTACAACCTCTCCTATGCGGAGACCTTCCGCACGATCGCGGAGAGCCTTGTCAACCGTCAGGTGTTCATCCAGTTCGGCAAGGTCTATCTTGCCGCGAACGGCGGTCTCACCGAGTCGGAGGTCTATACGGTCGACGGCTACAAGAAGGCCGTTGAAGGGGACTTTGCGAGCGACGCCGCCCGCGAAGCCGCAGGCCTTGCCTATTTCCTCACCGAGGAGGAGCGCGACAAGGCGGTCTACGACCTCCGCGTCTCCATCAATTCCTCCATCGATTCCCTCGAGGACGACTTCATCAAGGCCGATGAGGACGAGACCTCTTCCGTCTCGGTGCGCACCCTGCCCACCGACGCGGAGACGGAGAACGAGGACTACTACGACAACGACTACGCCATCTACACGGGCAAGGAGACGGCGCTCGGCAGCTACGAGAAGAAAGAGGGCTCCACGCCGACGACCCGCCGCAACGCCTACACCCGCTACCTTGCGAGCCTCCGCTCCAACGACCTTTTGGAGGAAGGGGAGGACACGAGCAAGATCGAATCGATCAACTACTTCGCGATGGAGCTCAAGTCGGCGTACGAGTCGGCGATCATCGGGAAGGTGAGCGAAAAGTTCGAAAAAGAGGCGGAAGAGAAGCTTACCGAGGCGTGGGCGAAGGACCTCTTCGATTCCACCCTTGCGGCGCAGAAGGAGAGCTTCGCAAAGGACAAGAGCTCCTTCGAGACGGCGCTCGACGGCATGAGCGACACCTCCTTCGTGTTTGCCCCCTACGACACCAACTACGGCTTCGTGATCAACATCCTTCTTCCCTTCTCCACGACGCAGACGCAGGAGCTCGACGGGTTCACCAACGACTTCAATGACGCGAAGGGCGCAAAGTACGCGGCGCGCGCAAAGCTGCTTGAAAAGGTCGTTGCGACCGATCAGCGCGAATCGTGGTTCACGGGCGCGACCGACTATTCCTATGTTGCGGAAGAGGCGGACGGCGCCTTCACGGGGGGAGATGCGGCGCGCAAGTACCTCTTCTTCGAGAACGGCATCAAGAACGCGGCGGAAAACGCCGACGGTTCCCCCGCCAAGTACGAAAAGCTCGAAAACTACTATGGCAAGTACACCTTCAACGGGACGGCGGAAAAGGACGACGACGGCAAGTACACCGTCAAGGCGACGCCGATCACGATCGACGGGTTCCTCAAAGAAATGAAGGATTACCTCGCAAAAGAGGGCCTTACCGTCACCAACGACAAGACGCTCAACGAGAGCTTCCGCACGGCTTCTCCCGATTACTTCACCCGCACCGACTACACCGAAGGGGCGGAGACGGCAGGCGAAGTCAACTACGACAACTTCATCTACGAGATGGGCAAGCTCACCGCCTTCGAAGAGGCGCCCTTCGACGCGAACCGCATGTTCGTCGACGGCACCAACGAATACAAGGCGTTTTCCATCATCAACGAGCTCTCCTTCGCATACAATACGGATACGGCGGGGCTGAACGACTACCTCGGCTACTCCGTCTCTCCGTTCAAGACGGACTACATGTCCGAATTCGAGTATGCGGCACAGATCGCCGTCGCAAGCGGCGCGGGGACGTATTGCGTCGTTCCCACCGACTACGGCTGGCACATCATTTACTGCACCTTCTCCTTTGCGGACACGCCCGAGGGTGCGGATACACCCTTCGCCTTCGACTACGAAGAGCGCGAAGGCGGCACGCGGGAGACGGAGAACAGTTTCTCCTATTCCTACTTCGAACAGCTCAAGTCTGCGGCGGTCGGGTCGTATGCGACCAACAAGCAGCAGGACGCCATCAATACGTATGTCGACGCTTGTTCGAACATCTACAGCGAGCGCTTCAAGGATCTTTCTTCGCTCGGCAACTGATTTTGTATGGGTTTTTGGGAAGCGATTTGGAAATCATTTTTACTCGGCACGGTGCAGGGACTCACAGAGTTCCTGCCCGTTTCGTCAAGTGGGCATCTTGTCCTCCTGCAGCGTCTCCTCGGCTACCGTTTGGAGGGGGGAAGCATGACGTTCGTCAACGTGATGCTGCACTTCGGCACCCTCATCGCGGTGCTCGTCGCCTTTCGGAAGGACATCTTCGCCCTCTTCAAAAAGCCCTTTAAGCCGCTTGTTATGCTCGTCGTCGCGACCGTCCCCGCGGGGCTCGTCGGGCTCTTCCTCGAGGACAGGATCGACGCCCTCTTTGCGGGGGAGAACGGGATCGCGTACCTTGCGATCTGCTTCGGGCTGACGGCGGCGCTCCTCCTTCTTTGCGAACTCGTCGCGACCCGCCGAAAAAGGCAATTCCCGCTCGGCTGGCGGAGCACGGTGCCGATGGGGCTTGTGCAGGCGATCGCGGTGCTCCCCGGCATTTCGCGCAGCGGTTCGACGATCGCTGCGGGGACACTTGCGGGCGGAAAGACGGAGGATGTGATGCGTTTTTCCTTCCTCATGAGCATTCCCATCATCCTCGGAAGCGTGCTCGTCGGGCTGAAAGGGGCGATCTTCGACGAACCCGAGACCTTCTCCATGATGGGGGCGGCGGGGATCGTCGGGATGATCGTCGGGATCGCGGCGGCGGCGGCTTCGGGCTTTTTTGCCATCCGCGTCATGCTCAAGGTCGTCGGGAAGGCCAACTACAAGTGGTTTGCGCTGTACCTTCTCCTCCTTGCGCTCTTCAGTTTTTCGGCGGCCGCGGCGGGAATTTTCGCCCCCGTTGCATAAACGCGAAAAAACCTCCCATACTGAGAGTATCGGAGGTGCAAAATGAGATTGAATGCCGGAGACGTCTGCCCCAAGACGGGCGCGTATAAGGTCATCGATCGGGAAGGCAGAGTCGTCAACACCGTCTATGTCGGCGAGGGCGAAACGATGCCCCCCACGCAGTATTCCGACTGCCATTACGAAACGGAATTTTAAGCGGGAAGCCGCTTACTCTTCCGGACGGTACGGAACACAACCGAAGATGAAAAGGAGCGCCGCGGCCTTGCCGCGGCGCTCCCGACGTTTTTCATTCCGCCTTGCAAATTTCCTCGATGCGGGCAAGTTCTTCCTCGGTGAAGAGGGGGTTGACGCGGATATTCTCGAGGATCTGCTCGGAGGAGGACGCCCCGATGATGACGGAGGCGACGGCGCGGTCCTTGAGCACCCACGAGAGGGCAAGCTCGGGGAGGGTCTGCCCCCGCTCCCTTGCGACGGCGCGGAGCGCTTCGAGCTTGTTTTGCAGGGATGGGGTGAGTTTTTCTTCCTTGAGGGTGAAGCTCTTGCGGATGCGGCTGTCCTCGGGGATCCCGTGGAGGTACTTGTCGGTGAGGAGCCCCTGCGCAAGCGGGGAATAGACGATGAGCCCGAAGCCCTGTTCCTCGGCGTAGCGCTTGAGGCCGTCCTCCTCGACGCGGCGGTCGAGAAGATTGTAGCAGGACTGGTTGAGGATGAAGGGCGTCTTGAGTTCGCGGAACACTTCGACCGCGGCCTCCGTCTGCGCCCGATCGTAGTTGGAGATGCCGATGTAGAGCGCCTTGCCCTGTTCGACGAGGCGATGGAGGGTGTAGCAGGTCTCCTCGATGGGGGTCTCGGGGGCGGGGCGGTGATGATAGAAGATGTCGACGTAGTCGAGCCCGAGGCGGCTTAAACTCTGGTCGAGGGAGGCCGTGAGGTATTTCTTGCTCCCGCCGTCGCCGTAGGGGCCCTTCCACATGCCGAAGCCCGCCTTGGTCGAAATGCACATTTCGTCGCGGTAGGAGGAAAAACTTTCGCGGAGGATGCGCCCGAAGTTCTCCTCCGCCGAGCCGCCCCGCGGCCCGTAGTTGTTGGCGAGGTCGAAGTGACAGATCCCGTTGTCGAAGGCGGTGAAGATCATGTCGCGCATGACTTCGAAGTTATCGACGCTCCCGAAATTGTGCCACAGTCCGAGCGAAACTTCGGGGAGTTTGAGCCCGCTCTTTCCCGCACGGCGATAGTGCATCGCCTCTTTTTTATAGCGCATGGGGTCGGGAATGCGCTCTTTGTTCATGAGAATGCGCTTGAACGTCTGCTCGTCCATCCACCTTCCGCCGACGAACTTTTTTCCGCTGTGATCTTCCTGCATACAGGGCCTCCTTTTTATATTGCACACATTATAGCACGCCCCCTCGCAAAAGGCAAGCGTGCGAAGGGGGTTTTTCGAATTTTTGAATGGGGGAACACATTCCCGCCCGTCTGCATAAGATACGGAAAAAGACGGAGGGGATATGAAGGAAGAAGAAAGGAGAGCGGCGCTCCGCATCGCCGCCAAGGCATACGCGGGAAGAGAGGGGATGCTCACCTTGGTCTTGCAATATGTCTATCAGACGGCCGTATCGGGCGGAGAGACGGGGGCGGCGCTTCGTGCCCTTGCCGCCGACGCCCTCCTCGACTTCGAGCGGCTCGGCTCCCTCTTGGGGGAACTCGGCGCGGACCCCGTCTTTACGGCGTGCCCGCCCTATCCCGTCTCCTATCATTCGGCGGAGAGCGTCGACTATTCGAAGTCCCTTCCCGCCATGCTTGCGGCCGACTGCCGCCTCGAAGAAGCGGTCTTAAGGGTCCTCTCCGCGCTCAAAGATATCGGCGCCGCCGAGGCGCTCAAAGGGGGCTGTGAGCGCCGCCTTCTTGCCCTCGGGGAGCTCGCAAAAGTCACTTCTCGGGCATGAATTTCCAATACCGTACGGGCATATAGCCGCGCATCTGGGCGAGGCGCTCGCGGGAGGGGATGTTGACGCTCGCATAGTACCGCCGCCACAGTTTCTGCCATTCCGCCTCGTCGGCGGAGAGGGCGACTTCCGCCTTCTCGAGCGGGGCGAGGAAGGTGTGCGATCCGTCGTACACCGCCGCCTTTTTCCGCTTGACGTCGTGGATGACGAAGGGATATTGGGGGAGGCGGGTGCGGAAGTGGGGCACGAGCAGATCGCAGATGTCGTGGTCGGGGGAAATGGGGGCGTAGAGGGCGCCGCTTGCGCTCTCCATGAAGCGCAAAAACCCGTGGAAGCGGTGCACTTCGAAGGTGATCCGCCGCATGCACTCGTCGGCGGCGGAGACGGCGTCCTCCGCGAGCATCTTTCGGACGGGCTCTCCCCGCGCCGCGATGAGGCGGAAGTATTCGAACAGCGTTCTGTCCTTGTCCCTGTCGCCGCTCCGAAGCATCAGATCGAGCTCGTCGAGGCAGTCGGGGTCGATCTCGCGGAGCCGCTTTTCGGCGCGTTTTGCGCGCTCTGGGTCGGCGCGGACAAAGATCGACTGCTGGCCGATCGCAAGCTGTCGGCCGGAAGAAGTGAGGCAGGCCTCCTCGTCGGGATAGGCGAGGAGAAAGGCGGTGAGGAAGCTCTCCCGCGATCCGTCATAAAAATAGATCATAATTCCCCCGTATGTGCCGAAAGCGCCGTCTCCGCATCCGAGAAGAGACTGAGCTGTTCGGCGTTTTTCTTTTCTTCTCCCGCGGTGAGAAGGCCGCGGACGGCGGCGGGATTTGCGTTCCCGAAGAACTTTCCGCCCGCCGTCACAAAGTGGCGTGCCCGTTTTAGGACGACGCGCATTTTGGCAAGGTGTTCGAAGTTGAGGCGGGTATATCGCCGCGCCTCGAGGATCTTATAGGCGCTGCGTGCGCCGATCCCGGGCACGCGGAGAAGGAGTTCGAGCGGGGCGGTGTTTACTTCGACGGGGAAGATCTGCATGTTGCGGAGCGCCCATGCGCACTTCGGGTCGAGCTCGAGGGAGAGGTTTCCGCCGCTCTCCACGATCTCCTCCGCCGAAAACCCGTAAAAGCGGAGCAGCCAATCGGCCTGATACAGCCGATGCTCCCGTCTTTCCCCGACGGGCTTTTCGGGCAGAAGCGCGTCGTGCACGACGGGGACGTAGGAGGAATAGTACACCCGCTTGAGCCCGATCCCGCGGTAGAGGGACTGGGTGAGGCGGAGGATATGGCCGTCCGTCTCGGGCGAGGCGCCGACGATGAGCTGCGTCGTCTGCCCCGCGGGGAGGAAGAGCCCCTTGCGCTTTTCCGCCGTAAAAACGAGGCGGCTCTTTTGCAGTTCCTTCATGGGGCGGAGGAGGGCCTCCTTGCTCTTTTGCGGGGCAAGAAGGCGGAGGCTCTCCTCGGAGGGGAGTTCGAGGTTGTAGCTCATGCGGTCGACGTAGCGCGCCGCCTCCTCCGTGAGGGCGCGGTCGGCATAGGGGATGCCCTTGAGGTGGATATAGCCGTGGAAGTTATATTCCCGCCGCAGTTTTTTGACGGTGAGAAGGAGCTTTTCCATCGTCTCGTCGGGGGAGATGTGGACGGCCGACGAGAGAAAGAGCCCCTCGATATAGTTGCGCTTGTAGAAGTCGATGACAAGCTCGGAGACCTCCTCGGGGGTCGCCGTCGCGCGGGGGCAGTCGGCATCCCGTCGGCTCGGACAGTAGCGGCAGTTGAAGATGCAGTCGTTGCTCAAGAGGATCTTGAGGAGGGAGATGCACCGCCCGTCGGGGGTGAAGGAATGGCAGCACCCCGCGGGGTAGCCGTTCCCGATCCCGCCGCCGTTTTTCCGCTTGCTCCCCGAAGAGGAACAGGAGACGTCGTACTTCGCGCTCTCGGTGAGGATCTTCAGCTTTTCTTCCGCGATCATGCCGCCCTCCTTTTCGTCCGTATTATACCACGCCGAGAGGGGAAAGTCAAACGTTTGTTCTTTATTTTCCGAACTTTCGTTTGGAAAATTTTCCCTTGCACAAGTGTGCAAAATGTGGTATAATAGGGAAGCAGAGGGTTTCACGCGATTTTCACCGTTCGGTAAACAAGCCGTGAAGAAAGTGTGGCATGATTTTTGCAAGGAGGTCGACCGTGAAAGTTCTCATCGTGGACGACGAAGAAATGATCCGCGCGGTGCTCCGCGAATACATCGAATTCGAGGGCGGCGAAGCGGACGAGGCACAGGACGGCATGGAGGCCGTGAAGAAGTGCCGAGAGGGGAAGTACGACGTCATCTTGATGGACGTCATGCTGCCCCGTCTCGACGGATTTTCCGCCGTCAAGGAGATCCGCAAATTTTCCTCGACGCCCGTCATCATGCTCTCCGCGCGCGGGGAGGAATACGATAAGCTCTTCGGCTTCGAGATCGGCTCGGACGACTACGTCACCAAGCCCTTCTCCCCGAAGGAAGTCATGGCGCGCATCCATGCCGTCGTACGGCGTGCCGCGCGCAAGCAAGAGGGGGGAGAGGTGTACGAATTCGAGGGGCTGCGCATCGACGTGACGGGGCGGAATGTCTACGTCGACGGCGAAAAAGCGGAGCTCACTCCGAAGGAGTACGAACTTCTCTTTTACTTCGTCCAGAACGCGGGGGTGGCGCTCACGCGGGAGCGGCTCCTCAACAAGGTGTGGGGGTACGATTTCTACGGAGACGACCGCACGGTCGACACCCATGTGAAGATGCTCCGCGGCAACCTCAAGGAGTACCGCAAGTTCATCGTCACCTTGCGCGGGCTCGGCTATAAATTCGAAGTCTGAGCATGATGAAAACAGTCCGAAAAACAAAAAAGACCCGCACACGGTGGAGCTTAAACCTCATTCTTTGGTTTTCCTTCACGGTGATCGCGCTCGTCATCGTGCTCCTCTATCTCACCGTGCAGAGCCTTCTCGTCGGGACGCAATACCGCACGGAGACGGTCGACACGATGAAGGAGGCGGCGGGGCGCCTCTCGGCGGAGATCGAGGGGGAGACCGTTCCGGGAAAGGTATGGCGGGCGATCGCGGCGGCGGAGACGGAGTACGACGTCGGCATCCGCCTTCTCTATGCGGAGGACGGGAGGAACGTATTCGGCGGGGAGCTCGGGAACGAGGACGACCCTGCCCTTGCGGAGGAGATCGAGAGCCGCCTTTCCCGCGGCGCGTCCGACGCCGTCCTCTCCGGCGAGACCGAGCTCGGCTATGCGAAGGCGGTCGAATTCGGCGGAGAGCGGTGCTTTTTGTACATTTCAAGCTCCATGGTGCGGCTAAACGCCCTCGAGCGGTCCCTCCAATGGCTCTCGCTTGCGACGGCGATCTTTTCCGTCGTCCTCGCCTTCTTTGCGAGCGGGTTCGTCGCCATGCGCATCACAAAGCCCGTGACCGAAGTCACGGCGCGTGCGCGAAAACTCGCCCTCGGCAGCTTCGATTTCGACGCGGAGACGGGGCGCGACTACTTCTGCTCGGAGATCGAGGACCTCTCGGAGGCCCTCGACTATGCGCGGCAGGAGCTCTCCAAGACGGACAAAATGCAGAAAGAGCTCATCGCGAACGTTTCGCACGACTTCAAGACGCCGCTCACGATGATCAAGGCATACGCCTCGATGATCCGCGAGATCTCGGGGGACGACAAGCAAAAACGGGACGCCCATGCGCAGATCATCATCGACGAGACCGACCGTCTCGCCGCGCTCGTCGGGGACCTCCTCGACCTCTCCAAGCTCAGCGCGGGCGTGGGGGAACAGGCCCCCACGGTATTCAATCTCTCCGAGACGGTGTACAAGATCGTCGGTCGGTTCGACTTCTTGCGGGAGCCCCTCGGGTACTGCCTCGAGACGGACGTCGACGACGAGTGCTACGCCTACGCCGACCGCGCCCGCATCGAGCAGGTCCTCTACAACCTCATCGGGAACGCCGTCAACTATACGGGGGAGGATAAAAAGGTCTTTATCCGCCTCAAACGCACGGAGACGGGGACGCGCTTCGACGTCACCGACACGGGGCAGGGCATCCCCGAAGAGGAGCTCGGCACCATCTGGGACAGGTACTATCGGAGCAAGTCGCACAAGCGCCCCGTGCAGGGAACGGGGCTCGGGCTCTCTATCGTAAAGGGGATCCTTCTCCTCCAGAAGTGCCCCTTCGGCGTCACGTCCGAGGTGGGGAAGGGGAGCTGTTTTTGGGTGGAATTCCCGCTCCCGCCCGACGAGACCGCAGACCCGGAGCTTCCCGCTCCCGACGAAAAAGCATAAATTCTCCTTCGGAATTCCCGCCCCGCGAAGGCCTCGCAGGGCGGTTTATTTTACTTTTTTATGAAGGAATCCGAAAAAATTTGCGCAAAAAGTTGACTTTTTCGGCGATTCGGCGTAGAATAACGGCATGATCTATCTCAAAGATTTCAAACAGGGGAAGAAACTCTACGAGGCGCTCGACTCCGACGTCCGCCTCGGCATCCTCGACGAACTTCTGCGCCACGGCGAAATGAACCTTGCCCACTTCGCGAAGAAGTTCGGCGTCTCCAACGGGGCCATCACCTCCCACATCCGCAAGCTCCACGAGGCGGGGCTTATCGAGATCGAGTCGGCCTCGGGCATCCGCGGGACGCAGAAGATCTGCCGCCTCGCGACGGATAAGATCGTCGTCGACCTCTCGAGCCGTCCGAGGGCCGCGGGGCGCATCGAGACGGCGCATATCGACGTCGGACACTACACCGACTACAGCGTCCATCCCACTTGCGGCCTCGCGACGCGGGAAAAGGTGGTGGGGCGGTTCGACGACCCCGCCTGTTTCTCCTATCCCGAGCGCGTCCGCGCGGGCATTCTTTGGTTTGCATACGGGTACGTCGAATATCTCATTCCCAACTATCTTGCGGAAGGGGAGGATCTCTTGGAACTGCAGATCTCGATGGAGGTCGCCTCGGAGGCCCCGGGCTACTCCGCCCACTATCCGAGCGACATCACCTTCTCGGTCAACGGCCGCCGCCTCGGGAGCTATTTGAGCAAGGGGGAATACAACGACCGTGCGGGATCGGCGGGGCCCGACTGGTGGTTCGGGAACCTCGGCCAGTACGGCAAGAAGATCGTCCTCTCCGTGAACGGGGAGGGGAGCTACCTTTCGGGCGTGCGCATCTCTCCCGTGCGGCTTGCCGACCTCGGCATCGGCGCGGGGACGCAGATCCGTCTGCGCGTCGGCGTTCCCGAGGACGCGGAGCACCGCGGCGGGATCACCCTCTTCGGGAGGGGATTCGGCGACTACGACGAGGGCATCACCTGCCGCTTTGTCCGAAAGGAAGCAAAGGAGGAAGAATAATGGATATTTCCGCGCTTTCGAAGCGCTTCGGCGTGAACGCCGAACGGGGGATGGGGTACGAATTTCCCCTCTTTTTCCGCCGCGTCGAAGGGAAAAAGGTTGCCCTTCTCTGCGACGCCAACACCCGTCCCTTTGCGGAGGGAATGGCGGACGCCCTCGAAAAACACGGGGCCTTTCCCCGCATCTTTGCCTATAAGGAAGCGGAGCCCGTCGCCGACGAAGAGACGATCCGCCTCGCCCTCGACGGGACGGAGGGGTGCGACTATCTCCTCGCGGTGGGCGCGGGGACGCTCAACGACGTCGCCAAATACACGGGCTTTCTCACCCATCGGGAGAGCGGCGTCTTTGCGACCGCCCCCTCGATGGACGGCTTCACTTCGGGGGTGACCCCCCTCATCGAGAAGGGGTTCAAGGTGACCCGCCCCGCACAGGTCGCCTCCAACGTTCTCATCGACCTCTCCGTCCTCTCCTCTGCGCCGAGGATCATGATCGGCGCGGGCGTGGGGGACATTCTCGCAAAGTATTGCTGCCTCACCGACTGGCGGATCTCCTCCCTTCTCACGGGGGAGAGGTACGACGCCTCCTCCGCCGACCTCATGGAAGAGGCGGTCCGCGCCGCCGACGCAAGCATCGGCGACCTTGTTCTCCGCCGCCCCGAGGGGGTGGAGAAACTCATGGACGCCCTGCTCATTTCGGGCTATGCGATGGTGATCGCGGGCAATTCCCGCCCCGCCTCGGGCGCGGAGCACCACATGAGCCATTACCTCGAAATGGATTTCCTCCGCCGCGGGGAGCGCATTCCCCTCCACGGCGTCAAAGTGGGGCTCGGGACGGAGGTCTCCCTCTACCTCTATGGGACCCTCCGCCGCCGTCCCGCCTTTGCGGGCGCGGAGAAGGTGTATGCGGAGGCCGATCGCCTCCCTTCCTCGGAGGAGGTCGCAAAGAAGCTCTCCTCCCTCGGCTGTCCGACCCGCTTTTCCGAGCTCGGGATCCCCAAAGACACCTTCGTCGGAATGCTCAAAGACGCCTACAAGATCCGCGACCGCTTCACCATTCTCACCCTCTACTGTACCTACGGGTTCATGGAGGGAGCGATCGAGGAGCTCACCGAAAAATTCTATTAAAGCGCCGCGGCGGACCTTAGCCGCGGTTTTCCCGCTCACGAAATTTTCATCTTCAAAAAGTTGACGGAGGGGGCGGGGTATGATAAAATAGTGAAAAACCGTTCATTCGGGGGGAAAGAACGTGCTACAAGTCAAAGATCTCGTAAAACGCTATACGACGAAGGGGGAGACGGTCGTCGCGCTCGACCATGTGTCGGTCGACTTCCCCGAGAAGGGGATGGTATTCCTGCTCGGAAAATCGGGGAGCGGGAAGAGCACCCTCCTCAATGTCGCGGGCGGGCTCGATTCGCCCGACGAGGGCGAAGTCGTCGTGAAGGGGAAGTCCTCCAAGGATTTCACCCCGAGCGACTTCGACTCCTACCGCAATACCTACGTCGGATTCATCTTTCAGGAATACAACATCTTAACCGAGCTCACCGTCGCGGAGAACGTCGCGCTGGCGCTCGAGCTTCAGGGGAAGCCCAAGGACCCCGAGCGCATCGCCGCCCTTCTCGAGGAGGTCGACCTCGGCGGCTTCGGCGACCGCAAGCCCAACACCCTTTCGGGGGGACAGAAGCAGCGGGTCGCGATCGCCCGCGCCCTCGTCAAGAACCCCGAGATCATCATGGGGGACGAACCGACGGGCGCCCTCGATTCGGCGACGGGCAAACAGGTATTCGATACTCTCAAAAAACTCTCCGCGGAAAAGCTCGTCGTCATCGTCTCGCACGACCGCGACTTCGCGGAAGTGTACGCCGACCGCATCATCGAACTCAAAGACGGGCACATCGTCTCGGACGTCACCCGGGAAGGGGAGATCGTCCGAGAGGCGAAGAACCTCTCCGAAGTGTCGGAAAAGAAGCTCACGCTCACGAGCGGGACGGCCCTCTCCGAGGAGGAAGAGGCGCAAGTCGTCGCCTTCCTCAAACGCAACAAGGGGACGGTCGTCATTTCGGCGGAGGAAGAGGACGTGAAAAACCTCCCCGTCGACCTCGGGCCCCGCTTTTCGTTTGCGCCGACCAAACCCACCGCCGCCGCTCCCGAAAAGGACGAGAGCGCCTTCATAAAGTCCCGCTTCCCGATGCGCTATGCGTTCAAGATGGGGGTCTCGGGGCTTCTCGCAAAGCCCGTCCGCCTCGTCTTTACGACGCTCCTCGCGACGATCGCCTTCATCGTGTTCGGCGTGTTTTCCACCCTCATCACCTATAAAGAGAGCAAAGTCGCCGCGACGACGCTCATCGATTCCTCTTACGAGGCGGCGGTGCTCGAAAAGCACGCCGTCGCCCACTGCAAGAACGGCGAAAACGAATATACGACGGCATACGGTACGGGAAACGGCGACTGGGCGCACTTCTCGGAGGAGGAGATCGGGACGCTTCGGGAAAAATACCCCGCCCTCGGTCTCGTGCCCGTTTTCAACCTCGAGCTCGGCGAACTTCCCTACTGGTACAACAGCCAAAACAGGCAGGCGACGGGGTTCGGCGTCGATTACGAGTATTACGGCACGATCGACTCCTTCGCGGGCTTTACAGAGGTCTCTTACGCCAAGCAGTACCCCGAAAAGTTCGACCTCGTCGCGGGGGAGTGGCCGAAGAGCGCCGACGAGTGCGTTGTCTCCGCCAAAGTGTTCGAGACGTACACCTACTTCGGACACACCCAGAGCGAATCGCCCGTTACTTCGTACGACGACCTCATCGGTCTTCCCATCGCGCTTGCGAACACCCTCAACTCCAAGGGGACGATGCGTCTTACGATCACGGGCATCTTCGACCCGCACGAATCGTTCGACGACTACGAATACATCAAGGAAGGCTCTGCCGCCGCCTCCGCCCAGCAGAGCGAATGGCGGGAGATGAAGAGCCGCTTCGCCGAGGCGTTCCGCTATTCCTTCTCCTCTCTCTGCGTCGTCGACGAAACTTTCTACGCCGCCTACCGCCCCGACAGCTACGAGGACCGCGTCCTCAGCTGGACCTCTCGGTCGATCGCGCAGATCGCGGAATACCTCGTCGACACCAACTACCTTCAGCACAACGAGGACGGCACCCTCGCGACGACTTGGAACGAATTCGGCGGGCCGTGGCGGATCCCGTCCTACCGTCTCAACGAGGAAGCGGAAAAGACGGGGAGCTACATCACCGCGCTCTATTCGGCATTCACCGACCGCACGGCGGTCTCCAAGGCGGTGATGGAGCTCGACAGCGCCCTCTTCCCCGAGACGGATATCGACTACGAGGCGCCCTATTCCTTCATGAGCGGCATCCGCGCCAGCATGGAGGACTTCGACAAGATCATCGCGATCCTCGGCTCGGCGGCGGCCGTGCTTGCCGTGTTCGCGGCGCTCCTTCTCTTCAACTTCATCTCGGCAAGCATCAACGCCAAGCGGAAGGATATCGGCATTCTCCGCGCGGTGGGGGCCCGCGGCATCGATATCTTCAAGATCTTCATCGTCGAGGGCATCGCGATCACTCTCTTCTGTTTTGCGCTCGGCAGCCTCGGCGCATGGGTCGCCTGTACGGCGGCGAACGCCATCATGATAAAGGCGGGCGTGCTCGAGTTCGGCATCTTCTTCTTCGACTATTTGAACGCCCTCATCGTGCTTGCGATCGCCTTCGCGACCTCCGTCGTCGCCGTCACGGTGCCCGTCTCGCTCACCGCCAAGCGCAAGCCGGTCGAGGCCATCCGCGCCGTCTGAGAATTGTAAAAAATTCCCTTCTCCGCGCTCAAAAACATTTGACAACCTCCTTCCCGTTTGCTATAATAATCGGGTGAATAAGTGCTTCGGCGAAGGAGGGTTGAAAAATGTCTACGATCAGGGTCGGTGAAAACGAGAATCTCGAGTCCGCGCTCCGTCGGTTCAAGAGAAAGTGCTCGCGCGACGGCATCATCGGCGATCTCCGCAAGAAGGAGTTCTACGAGAAGCCCTCCGTCAAAAAGAGAAAGAAGTCGGAAGCGGCAAGAAAGAGAAGCAGAAACTGAAAGAAGATCCGTAACGCACGTTACGGATTTTTTTTGCGAAAAAAGTCGAAAGGAGGGCGGTTGCGCCGAATCATGGAACGTACACTCAAAGCGCTTGCGAAAGAGGCAAAACAGCGGATGAAGCGGGGGTTCTGGCAGGAATGCGAGACGAAGCTCGAGGAGGAACGTTCGAATGCGAAACAGCAGGGGATCAACGAAAGCAAACTTTCCCGCTACATGAAGGAGAAGGTCGAAGAGAGCATCCGCGGGGAGACGCCCGACGAATTCTATCTCAAAGTGCGCGCCCTTCTCCTTTCGGAGGGGGAGGTGTCCGACGCCATCGGGCGGCTCACCGACCGCGCCTACTACGACACGCTCTCCTATTCCGAGAAGCAGCGCTACAACCTCGAGCTCTCCGAAAAGTACCTCCGCGCCCTCGAACGGTTCAAACGGGAATACGAATTTGAAATTCGCGGCCGTTGATCGGAAGCGAAGGGCGCAGAAGTCTTGCAATGCGCGCGCGTTTGTGCTATAATATACGGGTATGAACGACTTCGAAGAACTCAACGAAGAGCAGAAAAAGCCCGTATTCGACACGGAGGGCGCCGTCCTCGTCCTTGCGGGGGCGGGGAGCGGTAAGACGCGCGTCCTCACCACCCGCATCGAGTACCTCCTCTCGGAGAAGGGAGTCGACCCCGAGAGCATCCTCGCCATCACCTTCACGAACAAGGCGGCGGGGGAGATGAAGGAGCGGCTTGCCCGCGTCACCGACACCCGCCGCATGTGGGTGTGCACCATCCACTCCATGTGCGTGAAGATCTTGCGCATGTATGCCGAGCGGCGGGGCCTGCGCGACAACTTCTCCATCTATTCCGAACAGGAGCGCAATGCGGTCATCAAACAGGCGACCAAGGAGTGCGGCTACAAGGACGAGAACGTGCTCAAAGCCGCACGCTATCATATTTCCAACCTCAAAATGCTCGGCGAATCGCCCGAAGCCTATCGCCGCCGCCATGCCCGCGAGCGGGAGATCGACGCCGTGATGAAGATCTACGAGCGCTACACCGCCCACCTCAAGGCGTACAACGCCCTCGACTTCGACGATCTTCTCACAGAGACGCGTTCCCTCCTTTCGGAGGACGAGGAGGCGCTCGGCTACCTCTCGGGCAGATTCCGCTATATCCACGTCGACGAATTTCAGGACACCAACGCCGTGCAGTTCGAGATCATAAAGATGCTCTCGACGACGCACGGGAACCTCTTCGTCGTCGGCGACGACGACCAGTCCATCTACGGCTGGCGGGGGGCGCGGATCGAGAACATCCTCAACTTCGAACAGAGTTTTCCCGCCGCCAAGGTGTATAAACTTCAGCGCAACTACCGCTCGACGGGAGCCATCCTCGCGCTTGCGAACGCCGCCATCGCGCATAACCTGATGCGAAAGGGCAAAAAACTCTGGACGGAGGCGGAAGAGGGGGAGCGGCCCATCTACTACGAGGCGGAGGAGGAAGCGGGGGAGGCGCTCTACACGGCGCGGATCATCACCGAACTTCGGAGAATGGGGTATC
>CANQQM010000008.1 GCA_947626005.1 uncultured Clostridia bacterium | reverse complement strand
GTGAGTGGCGGCCCACTGGAGGGCCGGCAAGCCCGACGGGGTTGCGGCGGTCCCTGCCGCCGCAACTGGGCCGCCGCTTCTTACTCAACAGCCCTGCGGGCTGTGAGTGGCGGCCCACTGGAGGGCCGGCAAGCCCGACGGGGTTGCGGCGGTCCCTGCCGCCGCAACTGGGCCGCCGCATTTATAAATATGGCTCGGTATGATGTAATTCTACGCCAAATCATTAAAAATAGTATCTCAAAGGGGAGGAGAACACAAAATAGCCGATTTATCGTACGAAAATCGTTCGCAATGTGAATTAAAGAAGGGAAGTTTTTTCAATTTCACTTCATTTTCACCTCAAATAGTTTACATTTTCCCAAAATAATCGAAATAATAAAAATTTTTTTCAAAATCTATTGACAATTTCGCGAAACAGGAGTACAATGGTAGTACAAAAATTATTCCCGTCACCGAATAGGGGGAATATAGGAGGAAAATTATGAAGAAGTTTGCAGCGCTAATACTCGGCTCGGCTATGGCTTTAACGTCGATAGCCGGCTTAGCAGCCTGCGGGAAGGGCTCGGTCTCGAGAAGAGAAGATCCCCGTGCGGCGGACGCGTATGAGGCATACGATCACAGTGGCGCCAAGATCGGCGGCTACAAGACGATCGCAGACGCCATCAACGCCACCGTCGAAGCGGACAAGGATTATTTCGAAGCCGAGTCGACCGTCGTCGCAAGTCAGGGCGGCTATGTCGTGAAGAAGGGCGGAACGCGCCACCTCTTCGACAACCGCAAGGGCTTTGCAGACGGCAACTCCGACTGCTTCTGGTACTATCAGAACGGCACGGAGCTTGCAGGGTTCAACTGCTGGGACAACACCACAGGCATCTCCACCCTTCAGAACGCGAAGATCATCGCCCACGAGACGACGACGAACGGCCTCGATTCCATCCAGTCCTGGAACGGCTACGGCCTCCTCGACCAGAACGGACAGGAGATCCCGACGACCACCGTCATGGCGCAGTCGTGGGAGCTCTCTTCGCCGATGGACGCGGGCGTCATGATGTTCCCCGCGCGTAAGAAGGGCAACTCCGGTCTCAAGTACAAACTCGATCTTTCCAACGTGAAGATCACCCCCGCCTACGAAGGCGTCGAAGATCCCGTCTATGCGTACATCGGATTCTACGCATGGCAAGACTACTACGTCGTCGGCCTCGGCATCGCGTGCAACGTGACGACGGGCGACTGGTACGCCTACGAGGGCACCTCTCGCGACAACAGCTTCTCCGACTACGTTTATAACATCGGCGACAAGATCATGGGCTCCACGTGGGACAAGAAGGAGGGCTGCTTCAAACCCGACTTCACCTCTCTCGACATGGACGTCAAGACGCAGCGCATGACCGACGAAGAGGGCGACAACTACTGGGTCGACCAGTTGAATTTCGTCCTTCACGGCAAGAAGGACGTCACCTACTCCATCACGCTCGACGATGAAAAGCTCAACAACCTCTTCGCGGGCGTTCCGCTCACGGCGGACAACGGCTTCGTGTTCACGGCCGGGCTCGACATCAAGAACCCCATCTCGAAGGGCAACAACGTCAAGAACGTCGACTACTTCAACGGGGCGAAGTTCGAGAACCTCACCGTCACCGAGGCGGGCATCTACTTCCCGACCGAAGAGGAGATGACGGACAAAGAGTACGCGATCGGTAAGATCGATCCCGCCGTCCGCGGCCAGTATCACGACGCCCTCCTCGCGAACAGCGAGTACACCGAAGGGACGTACGACTACACCATCCTCAACAACTACCTTTGCGCGACCTATACGGCAGAGAACGGCAAAGACGTCTACAACTTCCGCTTCGACGGCAGCCCCGTCTCCGAGAACGAGGTCGGCGGCAAGCTCAAGGAGTATCAGGATAAGATCGACGCCTTGAAGGCCGTCACCGAGGACAACGCGCAGACCATGAAGGCGCAGATCGACGAGGTCGCGAAGTGGTACGGCGCAGACGAAACGCACGCGAACGCGCAGGATTGCCTCCCGCAGTACTACAACGTTCTCGACTTCGCGCCTTTCGTTGCCGCACGCGAGACCTATAAGAACAGCTTCAAGCTCTCCGAAGCGGCGCAAAAGATCCGCAGCGACTTCGAAGCGATCAGCACCTACGTCACCTACGACTACAAGGGCTGGGATGCTCCCGAAGGCACGGCCGACATCAAGGGCTACCTCCACAGCGAGATCGAAGCGTTCAAGACCATCAAGGAAGCCTACGACGCACTCGGCGCAGACGACAAGGGCGTGTTCTTCAACGTCGTCGACGAGACCAACTGGGTCAGCTGGGAATCCCTCCTCGACGTCCTCACGATCGAACAGGAGACCTTCAGCGGCGAAGAGGGCAAAGTCACGGTCGGCAACGAGACGATGAGCGGCACGGTTCAATACACCGTAGAAGAAGCGATCGAAAAGCTCTTCGAAGTCTCCTTCCGCATCCGTAAGTGCAACTACCTCAACGCGGAAGGCGCGAACGAAGTTCCCGCAGACGAGCGCGGCACCTTCGACTCCGACGCCAACGGCTGCTACTTCGATTCCTTCCACGTTCTCTACCTTCTCAAAGTGTTCGAAAACGAGGAGATCGATCTTCCCGACGCGTATTGGGACGTCACCTATGCGGCCCTCACCGCGACGCCGCGTTCCGCAGGGTTCGCGACCGACTTCGACTACATCTACAACGTCCTCTCCCTCGAGAAGAAGATCCGCGACATGGATGCAGCCGAAGAGTACGCTTGGCTCGACGCCGACATGGCGGCGATCGTCAACAAGTACATGATCAACTTCAAGTTCACCGAAGGCGGCTTCAATTGGAACATCACGAGCGGCGACATCCGCGACCGCGAGACCAATTACGAAATTTACTTCGGACTTGACAATCAAGACAAGAACTTCAAGGCGAACATCGCCCGCGTGATCGAAGTGGTTACGACGTGCGATTCCAACGTCTCCGTCACCGAAAACGGGCTCGGCTTCACCGCAGAGGTCACCGCGCTCGCCGCCGATCCTTCCACCAACGGTTCGCCCGAGGCAATGGCTGTCGAAACGGCGATCAAGGCCCTCACGGCGCTCAACTCTGAGTACAACTACAAGGGTTGGACGACGACGGATGAGACCAAGACCGGCTATCTCTTCAGCGAAGTGACGGCATTCCGTGCCCTCGTGACCGCCCGCAACGCGCTCGACGCCGCCGGCAAGGCATACGTCAACGCCAACACCAAGGAACAGGTTGCAAACTACAACGCATGGCTCAAGCTCTCCGAACAGCTCGCAACGCTCGAAGCAAATGCGGTCTGGGCGCAGACGATCGAAGTCGTAGAGCTCGGCCACGAAAAGACGCAGAAGAACACCTTCACGGGGCAGCAGGCGCTTGCGGAGATCCTCAAGACCCTCTACGCCTTCGAGGCGGGCACGATCAATGCGGGTTACTACGGTGAAACCGGAAGCGGCACCGATTCCTTCGCAACGAAGGGCGACGAGACCTTCTTCACGGCGTCCTACATCGCAAGATTCGTCACCTTCTTCACCGACGCGAAGCTCACTCTTCCCGACTTCGTCCGCGACAAGCTGGAAGTTCACGAATACGAGAAGTACTACAACGAGTTCTACTATCCCGTCGTCGAATCGATGAAGCTCGGCAACATCATTCACGAGGGCACGATCACGAAGATGGAAGACTTCTCCGAAGCGCAGATCGCCTTCCTCAACGAGGTCTGGACGGCTTCTTACGAACAGAAGGGGATCCTTTTCACCCACTGGAACGCCGGCGGCAAGCTCGACGGTTGGTGGGGCGAACGTACTCCTCGTCTCGTGCAGGACATCTTCGACGCAACAGGAAAGCCTATGACCTACATCGGGTACCTTTCCGCCTTCCTTGCAGAGCAGCACTATACGCTCAACGCAAATGAATGGGGCGTCACGGCAGACAGGATCTTCAACATCAGCCTGACGCAGGACGTGCTCGACGTCATCAACAACTTCAACAAGCTCGGTAACTTCGCAACCTACAGCTCGAACGGTTGGCAGGCGGAAGACGACAACATCACCGGCTACCTTCTCAGCGAATCCGAGTACTTCGTGAACACCATTAAGCCCGCTTACGAAGCGCTCACCGAGCAGTATCAGGAAGTCGTCCTCAGCGTCGTCGGTTCCACCAACTACGACCTCTGGGAAGCGCTCGCAACGCAGATCCACGCGAATAAAGACGCAGCTTGGCTGAACACCGAGATCGCCGCCGCGACGAGAGATATGAGCGCAACGCACACCTACACGGTCAAGGAAACGTTCGGCGAGATCCTTACGGCAGTCGCCTCCGTCTCCTTCCCTTACGCAACAGCAGATGCGCCGTCGGACGATCAGGGCAGATACGAAGGATACTATCGCATCTACTTCTTCCTCTTCATGTATGAGCACACCGAAGGGCTCACCGTCCCGACGCAGCTCACGGATGCAATCAAGTCGATCGTTGCGCTCAAAGAACGGGCAGACGCTACGGCGGGGAAGAACACGGCAGATCTCAAGGCAGACGTCGAATATCTGACGACCGTCCTCACGATCAAGAAGCTCCTCCTTGACGGCGAAGGCACGGCGACCCTCACCCAGAACCTCGTCGACATGATCAACGCGACGATGGTCGGCAAGACCCAGTTCACGGAAGCCGGCATTGCTTACAACTACGGCTTTGGCGATGATGACGACTTGGCTCCTTACCGTGGAACTAATTACAAGAACTATTGCGGCGTCGCTCCTTCGCTCACGTTGAAGTCGATCATCGCCGACGTCCTTGCCTTCCTCGGAACGCAGGGCGCCGAAGCGAATGCGGAAGGGTACGGCATCGTCTCCGCGATCAGCCTTCCCGCCGCCGAATAACCAACCGATCCCGTTCTCATAGGGGTTCCCCCCTCCCCGAATTCCCGTTCCCCCCTCACGGGGGGAGAGGGCGAGAACAAAAACCTAAGTCCTCCCTCTCTTTCCCCCTCCACCGGAGGGGGCAAGAAAGAAGGCGCCAAGGGGAGGCAACGCTCCACCTTAGGGGGAACAACATTGCTTTTCCTATCACTCATCCCCCCCTTAGTGATCGGAAACCTCATTCCACCCGCCCCCGTACGCGGGGGCGGAGTAGGATTGAAGCAAAAATTTCTTAATTCACACCATAACACGCATTCCGATCCGTCACCCTGAGCGCAGTCGAAGGGTCACCGCATTAAAATAAGGTGATACATTCGGCACGGCTCAGTATGACGTAATCAGAGCTTCCGATCCGTCACCCTGAGCGAAGTCGAAGGGTCACCTTGCTTCCATTATTCAAATTCCAAACAAGACAAGACACATCGAACGCAAACAAAATCCGTAAGGGAGGAAATCACATGAAAAAACTGTTATCCGTCGCAATGGCGGGCGCCATGATGCTCACGGGCCTCGCGGCGTTTGCCGGTTGCGTAGAATATACGGCAGAGATCGATTGGGACGTCGACCTCTCGAATCCCATTCCGCTTCGCGGCCTCTATCCCGAGACCGGCCTCGGTTCCTTCGGCGACGACGACTCGTCCAAGATCATCGAAAAGGCCACCGGCTACAAGATGACCTATCAGGAGATGGGAAGCAACGCCGACAACGACGTAAACAACTTCCTTTCGACCACCGAAGAGTTCCACATCATGAAGCTGACCGAGGCGCAGTATCACCCCTACCTCGAGGACGGCACCTTCCTCGACCTCACCGATCTTCTCACCAAGACGGAGGCGGGCAGGACGCTCTATCAGCTCATCGACCTCATGGACTACGGCTGGGATTCGGTGAAGTACGTCGACAACGAAGGGCAGGAGCACATCTATGCGATCCCCGACTTCGGCTTCGTCTGCATGACCGATTCCGCCCTCGTGTGGAACGTCAACCACTTGGAGCAGATCGGCTTTAAGGACCAGTACGGCGTAGACATTCCCGAAACGCTCGGACAGGTCACATGGGCGCTCGAGCACCTTCAGGAGAAGTTCGGCGCCGACGACACCGCCTATCACGCGCTCGGCATCCCCGGGAGCAACAGCGTCGAAATTTCGCAGATTAAGAGTGCGTTCGAAGTTCCGTGGAACTTCTACGTCGACGAGAACGGCAAGATCCAGCAGTACGTTTTCAGCGACAACACCACCCGCTATGCGAAGTACATGAACAAACTCCGCCGCGAAGGGATCCTCTCCGACGCATGGCAAGGGGAATCGCAGGCGGGCGCCAATCAGAAGTTCGCACAGGAACTCAACTCCTGCACCTACATCTCCTATTGGAACATGACCGCGCTCGTCAACGCCGTCGTCTCCAACGGCATGATCGCAAAGTCCATGGGGATCGATACGACGGGCGCCGACACCCTCAATAACTACGAGTACATGCGCGACAACGCGGTCGCATGGTCCCTCCGTATCAAGGGCGACGGCTCGGACGAGTCGGTCGTACAGGAAGTGGGCCGTCTTGAGGGCGACCCCGGCGGCGTCTCCTACTACACCGTCATCCCGCAGTACATGGCGGAGGACGCCCTCTACATCATCGACTTCCTCGCAAAGAAGATGGTGAACTTCGACCGCTTCTACGCCGGCGAAGAGGGGACGCACTGGAACGTCATTCCCACCCCCGAAGGCGCACCCGCGCCCGAGACCTATACCCCCGAGACGGACGCCGAATTCACGGCGCACGAGGACCTCGCGAAGAAGATCATCTTCATCCGTCCCTACGAGTATAAGTACACCCGCTACTACAACACCGATCCTTCGAAGGGCAACATCCTCGACGAAGAGACGATGGGGCAGGAGGAGATCACCGTCAAAGGCGGCGGCCAGTGGATCCAACTCACCGATCGCTACATCGCCCACATCGCCGACAACTCCCAGTACTGCAACGGCACCAACTCCATTTCGGCGAAGTCCCTCTTCCACCTCCGAGAAACGGGCTTCGACGCATGGCCCGTCGCCGACAACGAGGGCATCGGCCGCATCCCCAACCCGATGTGGATGTGCCCCCCGATGAAGCTGTGGGCGCCCATCTCCATCCTCTCGAGGACCCTTCTCAAAAACGGCATCTGCACGGCGATCGATCAGTCCTCCGCAGAGGAATGCGTAAGCTCCCTCAACACCACCCGCGAAGGCGCCAAGACGACCTTCGCCAAGAAGAACGGCGTCAAGTACTTCTACTGGTCGGACGCGATCTCCGACGAAATGACCGAGTGGTACAACAGCGTCAAGTTGGGCCGCTGACCTTTCGGGCCTTCCCGAAAAAAGAGGTGATCGTATGGATCAATTCGAGAATTTAACAGTCGAGACCCCTGCCGAGCGATCGGCAGGGGAGCTCGCCCCCCCGGCTCCTCAAGAGCAAGCCGCGGAAACGGTGCGAAACGAACACCGAGAACCCACCTATTGGCAAGATCAGTGTAAACGCATCAAGAAGTATCGGAAGCTCCTTTGGTTCCTGCTTCCCGCTGCGCTCTTTACACTGGTCTTTTCTTATCTGCCCATGCTCGGCGTTCTCTTCGCCTTCAAGGGGCCCGAGTTCAACCTGACGAAAGGGGACGTCCTCTGGAACCTCTCGCACGGGACGTGGACGTTTACGAACTTCCTCGACATCTTCGTCGATAAGTCCTTCTACCGCGCCGTGGGGAATACGCTGCTTATCAACGTCATCCGCCTCTTCATCTGCTTCCCGCTCTCCATCTTCATCGCGGTGCAGCTCTCCGAGCTCAAGAATCAGGGGCTTGCAAAGACCATCCTCATCATCATCAGTATCCCGAACTTCCTCTCGTGGGCGATCGTCATCGGTATCTGGGCGGGGCTTCTCAACCCCGATATCGGGCTCCTCGGAAGAGTGACGGGGCACATCATGGCAAAGGATGCGTGGTTCAAACCGCTCGTCGTGTTCTTCTCGGCGTGGAAGGGCGCAGGGTGGGGGTGCATCCTCTTCTACTCGGCGATCATGGCGATCGACAAGTCGTACTACGAATCCGCCACCCTCGAGGGCGCAAACCGTCTGCAGAAGATGTGGTATCTCACCATTCCTTCGATCATGCCGACGATCGCGCTCATGCTCGTTCTCAACATCTCGGGCATGATGGCCGCGGGCTTCGAACAGGTCTACACGATGATGCAGATCAACGCCGGCGTCCTCGAAGAATCGCAGATCATCCTCGATACCTATCTCTACAAGATCTCCGTCGTCAACCGCACGAACATCCCGTTCGCAACGGCGCTCGGCGTATTCAACGGCATCATCGCCCTGACGCTCATGCTTGTCGGCAACAAGATAACGTCCAAGACGATGCACCGCGGACTTTGGTAAGGAGGGGCATAAAGGTATGAAGAATCCATTCCAAAAGAACCCCAACAAGATCCGCGAAAGCAAGCTCGATATCGGACTTTCCGTCCTCAATATCGTCCTTCTCTTCGCGATGGTCCTCATCGTCGTTTTGCCTCTTCTCAACTACTTCTCGCTCGCGTTCAACGACGGGAACTTCAACATCAATGTCGTATTCTTCCCCGTTCGGCCGACCTTCGCCGCGTTCAAGTACGTCCTCGCAGGGGACGGCGCGGCCGACTTCTGGCGGGCGTTCGGGAACTCGGTGGCGATCACCCTCATCGTGACGGTCGTCTCCAACCTTGTCGAGGCGATGGCGGCCTATCCGCTCTCCAAGCGCGACTGCCCCTTCCGCGGCGGGATCCTGATGTACTTCATCATCACGATGCTCTTCTCCGCCGGGATCGTGCCCATCTACCTCGTCATGTACATGTTCAAACTGCTCGACACCATCTGGTCGGTCATTCTCATTTCGATCAGCAACGTCACGCACCTCCTCTACTTCAAGACCTTCTTCGAAGGCATCCCGACGGATATCGAGGAAGCGGCGCGGCTCGACGGCGCAGGCGACCTTCAGCTCTTCTTCTTGATCGTCGTGCCGATGTCGCTGCCCATCATCGGGAGCTGCTGCTTCTTCACCATCGTCGGAACATGGAACAGCTACGGCTCGGCGCTTCTCTTCATCTCCGAGTCCGCACAGGGGAAACTTGCCCAGCCTCTCGCCTACTACATCTACCTCATGCTGCAGAACAAGACGCTCGATAAGAACAACTCTTGGCTCATGGCAAACGGGCAGAACGTCGAGGCGGCGGCGATGGTCGCAAGTATCATTCCCATCCTTCTCCTTTACCCGTATGTCGTCAAGTACATCAAGAGCGGGCTGCAGATCGGCTCGGTGAAGGGGTGATTTCGTGAAGAAGATCCTCCTCGTGCCCCTCGACGAGCGCCCTTGCAACTACCGTTTCCCCGCGCTCATGCCGAAGGCCGATCACACCCTTCTGCTCCCGCCGAAATCGCTACTGGGGTTGAAAAAACGCCCCGCCGACGTGCTCCGCCTTGCCGATTGGCTGATGGAAGCGGCGGCGGACGCGGACGCGTGCATCCTCTCGATGGATACCCTCGTCTACGGCGGTCTCATTCCCTCCCGTCTGCACCACACCCCGAAGGAAGAGCTCTTCTCCCGCGCGGAGATCCTTCGGCGGCTGCGTGCCCGCTATCCCAAACTGAAAATTTACGCCTTCGAGACGGTCATGCGCTGCCCGTTCTATTCCCTCTCCGACGAGGAGCCCGACTACTACGCGGAGTGCGGGGCGGAGATCCATCTCTTCGGCAAATACACCCACCGCGCGCGGCTCGGGCTGTTGACGGAAGAGGAAGAAAAGGACTTTGCGCGGGTCAAGGCGAAGATCCCCGAAGGGGACCTCGAGGACTATACCTCCCGCCGCGCCGTCAACCTCGAAGTGCTCTTCCGCACCCTTGCGGCCGTGGAGGACGGGACGGTCGACGGGTTCATCATCCCGCAGGACGACAGCGCCCCCTACGGCTTCACCTCCCTCGATCAAGAGAAGGTGCGGAAGTACCTCATCGAGAGGGGACTTCAGCTCAAGGTGCCCGTCTATCCCGCCGCGGACGACACGGGGATGACCCTCCTTGCCCGCGCCCTCAACGAGTTAAACGGCGTCACGCCCCGCGTCTATGTCTATTACGCCTCGGCGAAGGGGCCCTTTGTCGTTCCCTCCTTCGAGGACCGCACGATCGACGCGACCGTGAAAAACCAGATCCGCGCGGCAGGCGCAAGGCGGGTGTACAGCCTCCCCGAGTGCGACATCCTTCTTGCCGTCAACATCGGCGCGGAAATGCTCTACGAGGCCACTTGGGAGCAGGCGACCGCCGCCTACGACGTGGAGCGCAGTCTCCCCGAATTCATCGACGAGATCCGCGAAGGGATTCTTCGGGGAAAACTCGTCGCCGTTGCGGACGTTGCCTATCCCACCCACAACGACCTCGAACTCATGCGCATCCTGCGGGACGAGGGGCTGCTTCTTTCCCTCACCGCCTATGCGGGCTGGAACACGTCGAGCAACACCCTCGGCACCGTTCTCTGCCAATCCTGTCTCTATTTTCTCGGAAGGGACGAGCGGGGCAACCGCGACTTCCTCCTCCACCGCTACTACGACGACGTCGGCTACTGTTCGCACACGCGCACATGGATCGACGTCCATGCGGTCCCCGAAAACAATTGCACCGTATTCGTGCTCGACGGCGAGCGCGGAAAGTGCGTCGAAGCGGCCAAGAGGGAACTTCTCCGCTACATGGGGGAGAACTATCCCGAGCTCGCGGCGCTCGTCGAGGACGTCGACGTGAGCGCACCGTGGAACCGCACCTTCGAAATGGACTTCGTCCTGAAAACCAAAGACTGAGTTATGAAAAAGATCAACGCGAAACACATCTTGCGGACAGAGGAGGGATTCCGCCTCACTCTCGAACGCGAATACCGCGCGGTGTACGGGTTCGGCGAGAAATTCGATCACGTCAACCAGAAGGGATGCTTCGTCCGCGCCTGCGTGCGCGAGAAGTGCTTCTATCAGGGAGAATACGCCTATCTCTCCATGCCCTTCTTTTTGACGCCCGACGGGTTCGGGATCTACGTCGACACCTATGTCGAAGTGGATTTCGACTTCACGAAGGAGGGGGAGCTCACCATCTCCTTCCCGGCGGGAAGCAACGGCGAACAGGCGGACGTGTGGTATTTCGACGGCACGCCCAAGGAGATCCTCCGCCAATTCCGCAATCTGGCGGGATTTCCGCGCGTGTTCCCCAAGTGGGTGCTCGGCGCATGGATGAGCGCCAACCGCTGGCACACGCAGGCGGAAGTGGAGGAGCAGCGTCTCCTTGCCAAGCGCCATAACTTCCCGCACAACGTCCTCGTCATCGAGCCGTGGAGCGACCTCACGACCCACTATCTTTGGAACGGGTCGGTCGTTCCGCCCAAGGAGGGGAACGAAGCCGCCTCCTATTCGGAGATGCGCTTCCCCAAGTCGAGCCCGTGGCCCGACCCGAAGGGGCTTGTCGACGCCCTCCATGCAGACGGCCTCCATGTGCTTTTATGGGTCATTCCCATCTATGCGCAGGGGGAGAACCTCGAGACGAAGTGCAACGTCGAGCAGTGCCTCCGCGACAACGAATACGTGAAGGCATACGGCGAATGCGTCTCAAACGCCGACGGCACGCCCTACGAAATTCCGCACACATGGTGCATCGGAAGCATGGTCCCCGACTTCACGAAGGAGACGACCCGCAAGCACTGGTTCGCCCACTTCAACCACTTGAAGGAGATCGGCGTCGACGGATTCAAGACGGACGGCGGGGAGTTCATCCACGACCGCACCGTCAAGTTCTCGGACGGGACGACGGGGATCGAAGGACAGAACGCCTACAGCGAACAGTACACCCGCGCCTTTGCCGACTTCATCGGCCCCGAGGGCGTCGTCTTTTCGAGGGCGGGCGGACAGCACAGCCCCACATTCACCGTCGTCTGGGCGGGGGATCAGGAGTCGACGTGGTCGGAATTCCGCTCCGTGCTCAAGGCGGGGCTCTCCGCGGGGCTCTCGGGCATCGGATGCTGGGGATTCGACATCGCGGGCTTCTCGGGCTACCTCCCGACGCGCGAGCTCTACCTCCGCGCCGTGCAGACGGCGGCGTTCGCGCCCGTCATGCAGTGGCACAGCGACCCCGTCTCCAACAAGCGCTGCGACTTCTCGGGCGCATGGAAAACAAACGACAGGAGCCCTTGGAACATCGCCGCCTTCCATAAGGACGAGAAGCTCCTCGAGCTCCTCCGCAAACAGTTCTTTTTGCACTACAACCTCATCCCTTATCAATACGCGCTCATGCTCGAATCGGGCAGGACGGGTGCGCCGCCTCTTCGGCATCTCGCGCTCGAGTTCCCCGACGACGTCTCCGTCTATTCGATCGAGGATGAGTTCATGCTCGGGGATGCGCTGCTCATCGCGCCCGTCCTCGACGACTACACAAAGACCCGCCGCGTCTATCTTCCCCGCGACACGTGGTACGACCTCTTCACGGGCGAACCCGTGAAGGCGGGGCGGCTCGAAGTCACATACGGGGAGGAACATCTGCCCGTCTTTATGCGGGGGAACTCTTGTATTCCCCTCAACCTTGCGGGCGGGAAGCTCTTCTCGGACGTCGGCAACAAGCTCGACGGCTACACCGAGCTCACCTTCCTCGTGAGCGGGTCGGGAAGCTATCACTTCGAGGACGATTTGGGCAATTCCATCGTGCTCCGTTGGACCGAGACCAATCACTATACGACAAGAAACAAAGCGGAGACCCCCTTCCGCGTGCTACACATCGAGCGCGACAAACTCTTCGGGGTCTGAGGAGGAACTATGAAGAAAACTTGGTGGATCGTTGCCATGCTCCTTCTGTGCACGGCGGCGCTTGCGGCCTGTTCGGGCGGCGGCGCGACGCTGAGCGTTAAGGAGATCGAACTCACCGTCGGCGCGTCCTATACGCTGACCGCCTCCGTAAAGGGCAAGACGGAGGGCCTTACGTGGGAGGCGGAGGACGGATCGGTCGCAGTCGTTTCGAACGTCACCCTCTCCGAAGAGAACGGGGAGTACGCCGTGACCGTCCGCGGGACGGGCGTCGGGGAGACCAAAGTCAAACTGATGCAGGGCGAAAAAGAAGTCGCAAGCTGCACCGTCAAGGTGGAAGGGTCGCCGCTCTCCGTGTTCATTCCCGAGGGCATCCTCGTCCTCAAGGCGGCGGGAACGGCGTCTGTGAGGGCGCACAGCGAGATCGCGCTCGACGAGGAGACGGCGGTCTGGACGACTTCGGACAGCGCGATCGGCACCGTCGACGGACAGGGCTTCGTTGCGACCGTCACGGCCGTCAAGCGCGGGGAATGCACCATCACCGTCACTTGCGGTAAATACGCGGCGAGCTTCACGCTCATCGTCGGCATCTCATAAGGAGGTAGGGTATGAAAAAATCCATTGCGATCGGCATTTCCCTTGTCGTCATGGCGTCGGCCGCGGCGGGGGCAAGCGTTCCCGTCTATGCGGGGGCGGCTCCCGAGACCGATACCTCCTACGTGAATATCCCGACGGCGGGGAGCAAGCTCGACATTGAGCCCACGCTCATCCTCGAGCCGCAGAACTTTTCGGAGATCACGCTCTCCGCGCCCGTGCGCTATGCGTCGGTCATCCTCACCCCCGATAAGAACATGAAGGTCAGCCTCGGCGGCGTAGAAAAGACGCTCGAGTCGACCTATACGACCTACCTCCGCGGGAAGTTCATCCCCGTCGTCCGCCTCACTTCGGAGACGGTGGGGGCGTTCGGCAATTGGCTTCAAAACCGCTATACGGTCTCGGATATCATGGCCGTCTCCGACGATATCAAAGTCATACAAACGCTGTATTCGGACCCCGCGACGGCGCTTGTCAACACCGTGTACGACTTAACGGCCGCGGAGCTCTCCTCCGACCGCTATGCGGAGTGGGAGCACATCGGCGCGGCGAACGCGGCGGGGTGCAACATCCTCATGTACGACGGGTCGGACGAAAACTATCCCGTCGTCGCCGAGTACGTCGAGGCCATGTCGAAGGTCGCCTGGGCGCGCGTCGAAAGTAAGCTCGAGGCGGTCGGAGCGATCGCGGCGGGCTCCTATGGGATCGTCTCGGACAGCGCTCAAACGTTGAAGGATGCGATCTCCGTATTCAAGGAAGAGGGGTTTGCGCGGGCACAGTACGTGGCGGCGCACCGCGGCATCACGAAGTACGCGAACGAGCAGTCGCTGACGGCCATCGCGGCCTCCGTCAACGAGGGGTCGACGCACGTCGAAGTCGACGTTCAGATCACCGCCGACCGCCGCATCCTCATCTGTCACAACACCGATGCGCTGCAAGTCACGGGGGTCTCGGGGCAGTATTTCGCCAACGCGACCTTCGACCAGATGCGCAAGCTCAAACTCAACAACTACAGCAAGAAGTACAACGACACCTTCCCCTCCCTCGAGGAGATGATCGAAGTCCTTCAGAAGTCGGACGTCATCCTCATCATGGAACTCAAGCTCGACGCGGGTTCCGCGAAGGCGGTCGACACCCTTCAGGCGATCGAGACGATCAAGGAGGTCATGGACAAATACCCCAAGATGAAGGGGCATTGGTTCACGATCACCTTCTATAGTCCGTATGCGGAGAAGATGCGCGAAGTGCTTCCCGAGATCCCCGTCGGATACCTCGGCGGCGCCCAGTCGGGAAAGGAAGCCGCTGCGGGCGAAAAGGCGTGGGGCGGCGGCCACACGGCAATGACCAACATCGCCGCGAAGATCGCCTTCCTCCGCAAGTATAACATCGTCCTCGACGAGACGATGGCAACGTCGACGAACACCACCGCGCAGAACTACCTTGCCCGCGGCTACGTCCAGAACACGTGGACGTTCGAGGACCTCTCCCACTTCGACTACAAGGCAAACATCGCGACGTCGAACAAGGCGGAGGGGTGCGCCAACCTCATTAAGACCATCGAGGGCGTTCCCGCACTCACCCCCGCGATGCTCGCGGCGGGCGAAGCGGAGGTCGTTTGCAGAACGTACAACGGCAGAAAGGTCACAAGGACCTGTAAGATCATTCCCGTAGAGGAGACGGAGACGGGCGCATACGTCCTCTTCCACCTCACGCAGGAAGCAGAGGAAGGGGTCTCGTTCGGGCTGTACAGTCAGCTTGCGGAAGTCCCCGTCGCATGAAAAATCGCCGCAAGGCAATGATGATAAGGAGAATGAAACGATGAAGAAACTCACAGCTGTTCTTATGGGGATCACGATGCTCGGCGCGAGTTGCCTCGCGGGGTGCAACCATGTACCCGATCCCGATCCCAATCCCAATCCGGACGAGACGCCCTCGACCGTCGGAACGGAGCTCCAGACCGACCGCGAATCGCTCAACTTCGCGCTCGAGGGGCTGTATCCGAAGGGCGAACTCAAGGACGCGGCGAACGGATTCTCGCAGGGGACGGACGTCACGGGCGCACGCTTCTTCCAGAACGGGAAATATCTTGAGAAGTTCAGTTCGGTCGGCAGCCGTCAGGACGTAAAGCTCGAGCTCTACAACGGCAAGGCGGCGCGTATGGCCAACGTTTCGGCGGGCATGGCATTCACCATTCCGACGAGCTCGGAGATCACGACCGATTACACGATCGCAAAATACCGCACCCAGTACACGTTCGACGACTCCATTTTGACCTTCAGCGCGGAATATCAGAATCCCTATACGTCGCGCCCCGACGCATGGTATGTGTACGTCAACGAGTGGGCGATCCGCCACCTTGTCAACGACAAGTACATGGAGAATCAGCACATCACCCGTCTTTCCGACCTCAAATTCGACGTGACGCCCGTCGATCCCGCAAGCGGGACGTCGGACGGCGAGCGCGCCTATCCCACGGTGCAGCACGGCGACCTCACCTTCCGCGACGGGTACGAAGTGTACCGCTTCGACCTCGAGATCGAGGACGCGGGGGACATCGAGCGGCCGTTCTATAACATCGGCATCATCCACGAAGTCAACGACGTAAAGAGCTTCGGCCTCTTCGTCATGAAGTCCAAGTCGAACAAGGCGGAGATGATGGACGCCATCCTCCAATCCTACACCCAGTTCGGCTCCAAGGGGCTCCAGCGCAACTACTTCGACCCCGGGAAGCCCGTCGAGGATCCGCACTGGAATGCGGAGACGACCGCCTTCTTCCGCCAGTTCTGCTCGCAGGAGACGAAGAGCTGGGGCGTGTTCAGCTATTCGATGCCGGGCGAGGCGAATAACCTCCACGCAGGCAGCGGCAACTACGACACCTACCTCTCCAGAAGCAAGACGATGCAGAAATACATCGAAGAGGAAGTTTGGGGCGGCAAGAAGTTCGACGTCTACATGACCTATACCCACCTCGGGTCGGGCGCCGCGGACAATCCCCAGCGCGTCCCGCATTACTATCCCGTCGATATGTCGAAGGAACTTGCGGGCGGCAACGGCGACGGCACCAAGCCCGTCCTCGAATTCACCTACCAGTTTACGACCAACAACAACCTCGTCGATCAGGAAGTTTCGCCCATGTTCGATATCATGCGCGGCAAGTTTGACGATTACTTCAAGCGCCTTGCGCTCGACATCAAGCAGTACGGCAAGCCCATCATGTTCCGTCTCAACAACGAGATGAACACCGACTGGACGAGCTATTCGGGCATCATGAATCTGCTCGATCCCGACATATTCACGATGACGTGGAAGCGGCTCTACAACATCTTCATCGAGAACGGCGTCGAAAACGTCATCTGGGTGTGGAACCCGATCGGCGTGAGCGCACCTTATTCGGGCTGGGGCGAAGACCTCTGCTACTTCCCGGGCGTCGAGTACGTCCAGCTGCTCGGCGGCACCTGCTACGAGTTCAACAACTACACGGGCGACGCTTCGACGCAGATGATCTCCTTCCAAGAGCACTACAGCAAGCTGTACGAGAAGAATAAGGACTACTTCTCCGAATACAGCATGATCATCGGCGAGTTCGCCTGCGGTTCGGGCGGCAACGCGACGGGTACGCTCGGCAGAAACCGTGCCGCACAGGCGAAGTGGGTCCGCGACATGTTCACCGAGCTCAACGCGGAAAAGCCCGCCGACTATGTGAAGCAAATTAAGGGCCTCATCTGGTTCAACTGCAACGACTACAGCGGCAGCTCGATCACCAACCGTCTCAAGTTCACCGACGCCGAGATCGGCGACCGTCCGGGCGAGACCTACACCGACCTTGCCGAGACGTGGCAGGCCTTCCGTGACGGATTTGCGGCGGCAAAGAAGTAAGGAGAAGGGTATGAAACGTTGGCAAGCATTGCTTGTCGGAGGCGCCCTGCTTGCGGCGGCGATCCTGCCGCTTGCGGGGTGCGATCGGCAGCCTGTCGGCGGGGAGGGCGACGATCCGCCGCCCTCCTCGGGAAAGGACGCCATGGCGGATAAGAGCTCTCTTGAGTACGCGTTCGAGGAGCTCTATCCCGACGGGGAACTCAAAGACGAGGCGAACGGATTTTCCGCCGCCTCGGCGCTTTCCTCTGCCCGCATCTTCGTGAACGGAGAGTACAAGAGCTCCTTCAAGGAGATGTCCTCCCGCCGGGACGTCAAGCTCGAATTTCGTACGGAGAGCGCGGTGCGCCTTGCGAATCTCTCCGCGGGGTATGTGTTCACCCTTCCCGCCGCAGAGTACGAGGCGGATTATTCCATCGCCAAATACCGCACGCAGTACACCTTCGGGGAGAACATCCTCACGGCGAGCCTCGAGGCGGGCAACCCCTACACGGCGGATGCGGACGCATGGTATAAGTATTGCAGCGAGTGGGTCTTCAAGTACTTCGGCGACGGCTTCCTCGAGGCCAACGGCATTTCCCGTCTGCGCGAGGCCGGCTTCCGCTTCACGCAGGAGTCGCCGCACGGCAACCTCGAAATAAAGCCCGGGTACGACGTCTACCGCTACGACCTCCTCCTCGAGAACACGGAAGGGGAGATCGAGCGCGACCACTACCACATCGCGGCGATCCGCGAGGCGGAGGAAGTGAAGGAAGTCGCCATCTTTGTCTTAAAGGGCAAGGAGGACGCTTCGTCCATCCTCGATACCGTCATCCAAAGTTATCGGCGCATCCCGTCGAAGGGGATCCCGCGCAACTACTTCTCGGCGGAAAAGCCCCTCCCCAACCCCCGTTGGAACGAGGAGACGGCGGCGTACTTTGAAAGCCTCCTTACGCGGGAGGAAGTCCTCTGGGGCGCCTTCAGTATGTCGATGCCGGGCTACCGCGACGAATATCTTCCCACCGACCCCAACTACACCTATGTGCTCGACCTCAGCACCCGCTACGAGAAGGGCATCGAGGAGGCGTGGGGGTGGAAATACGACATCTACCCGACCTACACGGCGCTCTCCTATGCGGGGGAGAAGGTGCGTTTCCCCATCTACATGGCAGAGGAACTTGCGGGCGGGAACGGCACGAACGGAAAGCCCGTTCTGCAGTTCACCTACCAGTTCACGGGGAACAACAACCTCATGGGGTCGACGCCCATGTTCGACATCATGCGCGGCAAGTACGACGGACAGTTCCGCGAACTCGCCGAGGACATCAAGAACTACCGCCATCCCGTGCTCTTCCGCCTCAACAACGAGATGAACACCGACTGGACGAGCTATTGCGGGCTCATCACCCTGCTCGATCCCGATATCTTCACGATCACGTGGCGGCGGCTCTACGACATCTTCGAGGAAGTCGGCGTCGACAACGCGATCTGGATCTGGAATCCCGTCGCGACGTCCTGCCCCTACTCGGGGTGGGGAGAGGACCTTTGCTACTTCCCCGGGCGGGAATATGTGCAGATCCTCGGCGGAACGTACTACGAACTCAACAACTATGCGGCTTCTGCCGCGCCGACGAGCTGCAAGAGCTTCCGCGAACTCTACGCGGGGCTGTACGAGAAGAATCAGCCCGCGTTCGGCGATTGGATCGTCATCCTCTCCGAATTCGGCTGCGGCTCGGGCGGGGACTATTCTGGCGAACTCGGCAGGAATCGCGACGTCCAGTTAAAGTGGGTGCGCGACATGTTCGAAGAGCTGAATGCGGAAGAGCCCGCCGACTATGTAAAACAAATCAAGGGCGCGATCTGGTTCAACGCGAACGACTACGCCGACGGGTCGACGGTCACCAACCGCTATCAGATCTACGACCCGAGGAACAACACCTATGCGGATCTTCTGCCTCTTCTCGAGGCCTTCCGCGAAGGACTTGCAAACTGACGAAGTCCGACGAATGCTCAGGACTTCCCGAATAAAGAAAGGAAGGATTTTTATGAAAAACGTGATCCCGATGGGCCTTGTCGTTTCGTGTCAAGCACTCAGGCACGAGCCCCTCTACGGCGGCGACACGATCCCCAAGATGGCGCTTGCCGCCTACCTCGGCGGCGCGATCGGCATCCGCGCCAACACCGTGCGCGACATCAATGCGATCCACAAAAAGCTCGAGGGGAAACTCCCCATCATCGGCCTCATCAAGCGGGACTATTCCGATTCTCCCGTCTACATCACCCCCACGAAGCGGGAGATCAAGGCGCTCATCGCCTCCGAGTGCGACGTCATCGCCCTCGATTCGACGGTCCGCCCTCACCCCCACGGGACGCCGCTTTCCGAGCTCGTCCGATATATCCGCGACTATTCGGATAAGGCCATCATGGCGGATATCGCCACCCTCGAAGATGCGCTTGCCGCAGACGATTTGGGCGTCGACTACGTTTCTACGACCTTAAGGAGCTACACGGAGGAGACGAAGGGGTTCTCCATTCCCGACCCCGAATTCTGCAAACAGCTCCTCGGGAGCATCAAGAACGCGACGGTCGTTGCCGAGGGCGGCATCAACGCCTTCGCGACCCTTCGCTCCGTGCTCGACACGGGCATCCGTCACGTCATCATCGGCGGGGCGATCACCCGTCCCCAACAGATCACCGAAATGTTTGTCCGCGTGTTCACCTCGCATGAGGGCTTCATGTCGGACGTCAAGTGAGGAAGAAATGAAACACTTTACGGCTGCCATCCTCGGTTGCGGAAACCGCGGGGCGGAAACGTACGGAAAACTCTTCAAGGAGAGCGGACGCATCTCCGTCGTCGCCCTGTGCGATCCCGACGAGGTGCGCCTTCAAACCTATTCCGACCTCTTCGGGGCGGAGGGATTCTCCTCGGAGGAGGAATTCTTCGAAAAGAGGCGCGCGGATCTTCTCGTCATCGCCTCCCTCGACCGCGACCACGTCCGCCAAGGCATCCGCGCACTGGCGCTCGGGTACGACCTTCTCCTCGAAAAGCCCATTTCCGACAGCCGTGAGGAGTGCGAGGCGCTTTTTGCCGCACAGAAGAAATACGGCGGCAAGGTGCTTGTCTGCCACGTCCTCCGCTACGCTCCCGCCTTCGTGAAGGCAAAGGAACTTTTGGAGGAGGGGGCGATCGGGAAACTCGTCTCCGTTCAGGCGCTCGAGCGGGTCGCCTATTGGCATGTCGCGCACAGCTATGTCCGCGGCAACTGGCGCCGCCGCGACGAGACCGCGCCCATGATCCTCGCGAAGTGCTGCCACGACCTCGACCTTCTCCAATACTACGCCTGTTCGCGCGCAAAGAGCATTTCCTCGACGGGGGAACTCACCTATTTCAAGAGGGAGAATGCCCCCGAAGGCGCCGCGGAACGCTGCGTTCGTTGCAAGTACGTCGAGAGCTGCCCCTACAGCGCCAAGCGCATCTACCTCGACCGCTGGAAGGCGGAGGGCAGCCCCGTTTCGGCATGGCCCTATCTTCAGGCGGCGCGCTATCCGCTCTCCGAACAGAGCATCGGGGAGGCCATCGAAAAGGGCCCCTACGGGCGGTGCGTCTTTGCCTGCGATAACGACGTCGTCGATCATCAGACGGCGGAGATCGTCTTTGAAAATTCGGTCACGGCGACGCTCACGATGATGGGCTTCACGGCCGAATGCGGCAGGAATTACCGCTTCTTCGGCACCCTCGGCGACTTGGAGCTCGACGAGGCGACGGATAAACTCACCCTCCGAAAATTCGGAGAGCCGCAAAGAGAGCTCAAGATCTCCGCCCTCATCGAAGAGGGGTACGGGCACGGCGGCGGCGACCGCGGGCTCGTCGCACGGCTCATCGAAGTCCTCTCGGGAGAGGGGACGAACGAGACTTCGCTCGAAGCATCGGTCGAGAGCCACCTCATGGCATTCGCCGCGGAAGAATCCCGCCTCCAAGGCGGGGCGCGGATCGAACTCAGAAAATAAAAAAGGAGAACGCACCCGCCCGTCGGGTGCGGTTTCATAGATGAATTATCGCATTGAAAGCGGAGCGCTCACGGCGGAAATTTCCTCCCGCGGGGCGGAGCCCGTAAGCATCGTCGCCCACGGGAAAGAGCGGCTTTGGCAGAACGAAAACAACACATGGGCGGGGCATTCGCCCCTCCTTTTCCCCGTCTGCGGGAACTGCTCGATGCGCGTCGGCGGGGAGGACTTCCCCATAAAAAAGCACGGATTCGCGCGGGAGAGGGAATTTACCCTTGTAAGCCGCGGGGAGGACTTCGTGCGGCTGCGGCTCCGCTCGGACGGGGAGACGCTTGCCCGCTATCCCTTCGAGTTCTCCCTCGACGTCGTGCACACCGCCGCGGGGACGAGCTTTGAGACCCGTTTCGAGGCGGTCAACCTCGGCAAAACGCCCATGCCGCTCTCCTTCGGCGGGCACGCCTCCTATCCCGTCCGCGACTTCGGCGGCGCGTCGCTCGTCTTTCCGCACGAGGAGAACTTTACGGCGCTTTTACACGACGGGGAAGGGCGGCTCACGGGCGAAACGCACGAATACGGCGGGGGACGGGTACTTAAAATTCCGCAGGAGGCGCTTAAGGGGGGCAATACGCTCATCTTCCGCGTCCGCTCCGACCGTGCGACCCTGCTTGCGGACGGCGAAGCGACGGAAATTGCCTTTACGGGCTTTCCCTTCCTCCTCCTCTGGCGGCCCGAGGGCGCGTCCGCTTTGTGCATCGAACCGTGGATGAATTTGCCCGATCGGGCGGGGACGGTATGCGAATTTTCGCAAAAGGAGGGGGTCGCCCTCCTCGGCGCGGGGGAGGCCCTTACGCGGAGCATCAAGACGACCTATCTCGGAAAAGGAGGCACCCATGATCAAGTTTGACGAAAAAACGCGCACCTTTTTCCTCCACGGGAAGGAGGTGAGCTATCTTTTCCGTGTCGACGAATACGGCTACCTCGAGCACCTTTATTTCGGCCCCAAGGCAGAGGACGATCTCTCCTACCTCAACGCGCCGAGCTTTTTGAGCTTTTCCCCGACGCCGCCCGGGGCGGGCGGGGACTTCTCCCTCGACACCGTCCGCCAGGAGTACGGAACGTACGGGCAGGGGGATTTCCGCATCCCCGCCTTTCTTGCCGTGCGGGAGGACGGGGAACGCGCTTCCCGTCTCCTCTATACGGGCCACGCCTTCACGGAAGGGGGCGTCCCGAACATGCCGCATGCGCGGGGAGGACAGACCCTTCGCATCGACCTCAAAGACGCCCGTTCGAGCCTCACGGTGCATCTTTTTTACACCGTGTTCGACGATTCGGACGTTATCGTCCGCTCCGCCTCCGTCGCAAACCGCGGAACGGCCCATGCGACCCTCCTCCGCGCCGACGCCTTTTCCGTCGACCTCTTCGAAAGCGACGTCCGCGCCGTGCGCCTTGTGGGGCGGCACGCCAACGAGCGCATGCCCGAGGAGACGCCGCTCGGACACGGGTCGATCGCCGTCCGTTCCTCCCGCGGGGCGTCCTCCCACCAAGCCAATCCCTTCCTTGCGCTCCTCCTCGGGAACGCCGACGAGGAGAGGGGGGAATGTTACGGATTCGGGCTGATTTACAGCGGGTCGTTCGTCCTCGAGGCGGAGCGTTCGCAGACCGACCTTATCCGCGTCCGCGGCGGCATCGACGACACGAATTTCTCGTGGGAACTTGCCCCGAACGAGATGTTTTTCACACCCCAGTCGATGATTTCGTACTCGAAAGAGGGACTTGGGGGGCTTTCCCGCACCCTCTCCCGCTTCCTCCGCGCCCACGTTGCCTGCATGGAGGCGATGCGGTCCCGCCCCGTCGTCTGCAACAACTGGGAGGCGACTTATTTCGACTTCACGCCCCCCCGCCTTCTTGCCCTCATCGACGAGGCGGCCGAGCTCGGCATCGATACCTTCGTGCTCGACGACGGCTGGTTCGGAAGCCGCAACAGCGACGCGGAGGGCCTCGGCGACTGGTTCGTCAACGAGAAAAAGCTCCGCGGCGGCCTTGCCCCCCTCATTGCCCGCTGCAGGGAGAGGGGGATGACCTTCGGCATCTGGTTTGAGCCCGAGATGGTGTCGGAAAAGTCCGAACTCTACCGCGCCCACCCCGACTGGACGGTGGGGCGTTCCCCCCGCGCCGAGAGCCGCAATCAGTACGTTCTCGACTTCTCCCGTCCCGAGGTCGTCGACTACCTCTTCGGGGCGATGGAGAACATCCTCCGCTGCGGCGTCGGGTACGTCAAGTGGGATATGAACCGCCACCTCACCGAATTCACGTCGGAGGCCCTTCCCGCGGCGCGGCAGGGGGAATTCTCCCACCGCTACATGCTCGGCGTGTACGCCTTGGCGGAAAGGCTCAAGGCGGCCTTCCCGGACGTCTTTTTCGAGGGCTGTTCGGGCGGGGGCGGCCGCTTCGACGCGGGCATGCTCTACTATTTCCCGCAGATCTGGACGAGCGACAACACCGACGCCTTCGACCGCGCCCGCATCGAGTGGGGGACCTCCTTCGCCTATCCGCTTTCGGCGATGAGCTGCCACGTCTCGGCCTGTCCCAATCACCAGACGGGGCGGACGACCCCCTTCTCTTCGCGGGGGGACATCGCCTCCCTCGGCGCGACGGGGTACGAGCTCGACCTCGGTAAGCTCACGGAGGAGGAAAAGGAGGCCGTGCGCGGACAGATCGCCCGCTATCGCTCCATAGAACCTCTCCTCCTCTTCGGCGACGCCTACCGCCTCCTCGATCCCTTCCGCGGCAACTACTTCTGCATGGAGGTCGTGTCGGGGGACCGTTCCCGCGCCTATGTTGTCGGCATGACGGCGCACGCCGCCGCCGCGGACTATCCCCGCCGCGTCCGTCTCCGCGGGCTCGATCCCGAAAAACGCTACTTCGTTCCCTCCCTTCAAAGGTCGCTCACGGGGGCGGCGCTCCAAAACGCGGGGCTTCTCCTTCCCCGCGCCGCACACGACTTTGAGACGTGGACATGGCTCCTCGAGGCGGAGGAATAAATTTTGCAAAAATACAAAAAGGACGGGGCGCATTCCCCGTCCTTTTGGATATTCTTTGAGATTTTCTGTGTTTTTTAACAAATTTTTGAAAAAATATGCATAAAATCGCGTATAAGCATAAATCGGGCGAAAAGTATTTGACATCGCCCGCGCGGAACCATATAATGAAAGAAAAGGCCGAAGGGTCGTGTTCGGCCTCGGAGGGAAAGACTATGACAAGAAGAAAGTGCATTCTCATCGCCGTGCTCTTTGCGGGGAGCATGCTCTCGATCGCCGCGGGCTGTTCGCGCACGAAATACGAAAAACTCGCCGCGCCGCAAAATTTCGAAATGGCGTGGAACGACGTCCTCTCGTGGGACGAAGTCGAGGGCGCCGACCGCTACGCCGTGACGGTGGGGGATGCGACCTACGAGACCTCTTCGCCCTCCATCGACCTCATGGATATCACCGTCTCCTCGACGAGCCGCACCGCCGCGCAAGGCATTTCCGTCGTCCCCGGGGACAGCTTCACCCTCTCCGTTGCCGCCAAGAGCGCCGGGGGAGAGGAATACGACTCCGAGCCGTCGGAATTTTCCTATACGACGCTCACGGCCGTCTACGGATTTTCGGCGGGGGAACTCACCTTCCGTGAGATCCGCGAACCCTCGACGGGGCTCACCGCGTCGCGGAAGCTCATCATGCCCGAAAAGATCAACGGGATCCCCGTCAACCGTATCGCGAACTTCAACGAACTCCTCCTCGAGAAGGGGATCTCCGTGCTCCGCCTTCCCAACACCCTCACCGAGACAAACGTCTTCTTCGAGAGCAAGGAGGGCCAGCCCGAGACCCCGCTTCGCATCTCCCTCCCGTCCATGATGCGGGAGACGAGCGAAGCCTTCTGCGGCAACCTCACGCGGCTTCACGAAGTCACCTTCCCCGCCACGCTGACGACGCTCGGGACCCGCGCCTTCTACGGCTGCACCTCCCTCGACCACGTCGTGCTCCCCGCGGGGCTGAGAACGATCGAGGGCGGCGCCTTCCTCGGCTGTACCTCCCTTAAGGACCTCTCCATCGAGGAGGGGAACCCCGCCCTCCGCCTCGAAGGGGGGACGAACGTCATGACGACGGGGGAGCGGCCGACGCTCGTCATCGCCCTTGCGCCCACCGTGCCCGAGGACGCGGTCGCGCTCGGCGCATATGTGTTCAGCAACGTCGAGAACGCGGCGGAGATCGCCCTCCCTGCGGGGCTCGAGACGATCGGCGACGGCGCCTTTGCGGGGGCCTCGATCGAGCGCATCACCTTCCCCGACGGCCTCAAAGAGATCGGCGCATATGCGTTTGAGGGGTGCACCAAGCTCACCTCGGCCACTCTCCCTCCCGCCCTCAAGACGGTCGGCGCCTCGGCGTTCTACGGCTCCGCCCTCGAAGAGGTCACCCTCCCCGACGGGCTCGAGGAGATCTGGGAGTACGCCTTCGCCAACTGCCGCCTGAAGGAAGTGCGTCTGCCTTCGAGCATCACCTTCGTCGGGAACTACTCCTTCGGCGCCAACCCCATCGAGGAGCTCACCATCGAAGAGGGGGTCGGCACCATCGGCGCGGGCGCATTCATCCGGTGCAATTTAAGGCATGTGTTCATTCCGCGGACGGCAAGCGCGATCGGCGCATACGCCTTTTACGCCAACCCGCTCGAGGAGGTCGTGCTCTCCCGCGGGGTGATGAGTATCGGCTTTCAGGCCTTCTCCTCCAACGCAAACGGGCAGGACGAGGACGGCAACACCTACACCGCGGGGAGCCTTACCGTCGTCCTTCCCGACACGGTGACGAACATCGGCTCCGCGGCGTTCACCAATGCGACGGTCTACGCCCCGTTCGAAAGAAGCGCCCTTCCCGCGGGCTGGTCGCAGGGGACGGATATCGCGGCGCTTGCCTTCTTCGGAATGGAGCCCGATTTTGAAAACGAGACCTATCTTTGGTACACGCAGAGCGACATCGTCTACGGCTGTACGCTTGCCTACGAGAAGAACGTTCCCTATGTGACGGGGCTTAAAAACTGCTCTGTCGAACAGTCGGGCTCCCTTCCCGCAGAGCTTCCCTACAGAAGCGGCTACACCCTTCTCGGATTTTCCTCGGAGGAGGGCGGTGAGGTCTCCTATCCCCTCACCGAGGAGGGGTACGAAGTCCGCCTCATCTCCCCCCGCGGCAGTGCGATCGGGACGATAATGCGGCCGGGGCGGTACGGCGCGTACCTCTTCTTAAGCGGCGCCGAATGGGTCGGATCCCTTCCCGCAAGCGGGGCGCTCTACGCCGTCTGGGAGAAGGCGGAATAAAAAAAGAGCATAAAAAAAGGGGAGACGGCGTACCGTCTCCCCGAATTTTTTTATTCGCTTGTCGGATTCATGAGATCGCACAGCCGCATGAGCGCATTCGAGACGGGGAACGCCGCCAGAATGATGCACACGATGTAGAGGATCTGCGTGAAGGAGAACTGCACCTCCGCCCAGTTGTCGAATACGAGGTTGCCGAGGAAGGGCATCGAGAGGAACACGATGGTCACCGCGACGGAGAAGGCATAGGTGCCGAAGCGGAGAAGGTTGAAGGGCTGGAGGATGCGGAAGAGCATCACGAGCCCGCCGAAGGTCACCGCAAGCACGAGAAGGGGCAGGAAGTTCTCCGAAAATTCCGCAGGCAAAATGCGGGAGATGACATAGACGGCGACGACCGAGAGCATGAGCGTAACGGCCCCCGGGATGGACCTCGATATGACATAGGGGATGAATTTCCCCTTGACCCGGTCGGCGTTGGGCTGAATGGAGATGACAAAGGAGGGGATGGCCGCGACGAGCACCTCGAAGAGCAGCATGTTGTTGGTCTTGAAGAAGTACTGCGAGCCGACGGCGAAGCAGAAGATGGCGAGGAAGGTCGTGAAGAGCGTCTTCATAATGTAGAGGGAAGCGCTCGACTTGATGTTGTTGATGACCCGCCGCCCCTCATAGACGACGGAGGGGAGGTTGAGGAAGTTGTTGTCCATGAGGACGAGGTGGGAGACGTTCCGCGCCGCTTCGCTGCCCGAGGCGACGGAGATCGCGCAGTCCGCCTCCTTGAGCGCCAAGATATCGTTGACGCCGTCCCCCGTCATGGCGACGGTGTTGCCCTGCTTTTTGATCGCCTTGACGAGAATGGCCTTCTGTTCGGGGGTGACGCGGCCGAATACGGTGTACTGGGTCGCCACATTCTCGACTTCGATATCGGTGAGCCCGTCGAGGGAGATGTACTTCCCCGCATTCTTGACGCCGACGCGCCGCGCGACTTCTGAGACGGTGACGGGGTTGTCGCCCGAGATGATCTTGATCTCGACGTCGTTTTCGCGGAACCATTTGATGGTCTCGATGGCGTCCGAGCGGATGTTGTCGGCGAGGGTGATGATGGCGGCGGGACGAAGGAGGGTCGGGAGCCGTTCCCCGCTGATCGGGTTGGGCGAATAGGCGACGACGAGCACGCGGAGCCCGCCCTGCGCGTATTGCTTGACGATCTTATCGATCTTGGGCGGCATGGGACGGAGCACGAACTCGGGCGCCCCCATGACGAACGTCCCCGTGTCGCCGAAGGTGACGGCGGAGAGCTTGCGCTTCGACGAGAAGGGAATGGTCGCCGTCGGGGAGAGGGTATTCGAATGCCCGAAGCGGTTGTAGAGGGCGATGGAGGTCTGATTGTTGTCGTCGAGCGCGGAGAGCATGCTCCCCATGATCTCGTCGAGGGAGAAGTCGGTGTAGCTGTTGAGGATCATGCAGTCGTTGACCGTCATTCTTCCGTCGGTGATCGTCCCCGTCTTGTCGAGGCACAGGACGTTGACGCGGGCAAGCATTTCGAGGGAGTAGAGGTCCTGCACGAGCGTCTGCTTCTTCGCAAGCCTCCTTACCCCGATCGCCATCGCGAGGGAGGTGAGAAGGAGGAGCCCCGAGGGGATCATGCCGATGATGACCGCCCCCGTGAACTGGATGGACATGGAGATGCGGTGATGAAGGTCGATGACGCCGTTCATCGCAAGCGACTGCGCCCCGATCTCCCGCCAGTTGACATAGAACATGAGCCCCGCGATGACGGGAATGAGAACGCCGATGACGCGGATAAAGAGACGGATGGAGTTCATGATCTCCGACCGCGGCCGCTTATACTTCTTCGCCTTGGAGGTGAGGGAGTTGAGGTAGGTCGCCTTGCCGACCTTCTCGACGCGTACGCGGCAGGACCCGCTTGCGATGTACGAGCCTGCATAGAGGATCTCCCCGGGCTGCTTCTTGACGGGGACGGATTCGCCCGTAAGAAGGGATTCGTTGACCTCGACGTTGCCGTCTGCGAGGGTGCAGTCGGCGGGGATCTGCTGTCCCGCTTCGAGGAGAACGACGTCGTCGAGGACGATCTGCGTCACGGGGATCTCCGTCTTGATGCCGTTCCGCATGACCTTCGCCGAGGAGGAGACGAGCACGGAGAGCTTGTCGATCTGCTTCTTCGCAAGGATCTCCTGCACGATCCCGATGACGAGATTGAGGCCGAAGATGACGACAAAGAGGAACTGCGTGTACGATGCGCCCGCATAGACGAGGGCAAGCGCCACGACGAGGCAGAGCAGGTTGAATACCGTGCAGATGTTTCCGAGGAAGATGCTGCGGTAGGATTTGCTGTATTTTTTGTTGACGTCGTTGAAGAGGAACTGGCCGAAACGGGTCTCGACCTCGCCCTCCGTGAGCCCTTCGTCGAGGGAGGGGGAGAAGCGCTCCACCTCCTCGGCGGCGGGAATGTGCTTGGCGCGTTTGAAGCGCTTCATCACATCCTTGCGCGACCGCCCCGCGTCGGCCTTTTCGGCGGCGCGGCTAAGTACCCGCGAAGAAAAGCTGCGCTTCTTCTCCGTGGGGCGTTCGGGCTCTTCGGGGATCTCTTCGGGCAACGGCTGTTCGTTGGACATGCGTGCCTCCTTTTTCTATATTATACACGCTCGGGCGGGAAATGTCAAAAAAAGCGACGGCGGTTTGCGATTTTTTTGCCGCCGATCGTGCGTTGACGGGGGTAAAACGTTGCCTTTCTTCAAAAAATGGTGTATAATGAGAAAAAACACAAAGAGGATCTTATGATCGATATCGCACTTCTTCGCGCCGAGCCCGAGCTCGTCCGCGAAAATATCCGCAAGAAATTTCAGGACGGGAAGGTGGGGCTCGTCGACGAAGCCATCGCCCTCGACGACCGCCGCCGCGCCCTTCAGACGGAGGGCGACACCCTCCGCGCCGCCCGCAACGCCCTCTCCAAGCAGATCGGCGTCCTCATGCGCGAAAAGAAAACGGAGGAGGCGGAGAAGGTCAAGGCGGAAGTGAACGCCGACGCCGCCCGCCTTGCCGCGATCGAGGCGGAGACGGCGGAGGTTTCGAATGCGCTCAAAAACGTCATGATGCGCATTCCCAACATCATCTCCCCCGATACGCCCATCGGGAAGGACGATTCGGAGAACGTCGAGCGGCAGCGCTTCCTCGAGCCGCGCGTGCCCGATTTCGAGATCCCGTATCACGTCGATATCCTCGAAAAGCTCTCGGGGATCGATCTTACCAGCGCAAGAAAGACGAGCGGACAGGGCTTCTACTACCTGACGGGGGACATTGCGCGGCTGCATTCCGCCATCCTCGCCTACGCCCGCGACTTCATGATCGGCAAGGGCTTCACCTATTGCATCCCGCCCTTCATGATCCGCTCCGACGTCGTCTCGGGCGTCATGAGCTTCGAGGAAATGGACGGCATGATGTACAAGATCGAGGGGGAGGACCTCTACCTCATCGGGACGAGCGAACACTCCATGATCGGCCGTTTTATGAATACCACCCTCGACGAATCGCAGCTTCCGCTCCTTCTTACGAGCTATTCGCCCTGCTTCCGCAAGGAGAAGGGCTCGCACGGGCTCGAGGAGCGCGGCATCTACCGCATCCACCAGTTCGAAAAGCAGGAGATGATCGTCATCTGCAAACCCGAAGAAAGTGAGGCATGGTACGAGAAAATGTGGAATTATACCGTCGAGCTCTTCGTCTCGATGTGCATTCCCGTCCGCACCCTCGAGTGCTGCTCGGGCGACCTTGCCGACCTCAAATACCGCAGCGTCGACGTCGAGGCGTGGTCGCCCCGCCAGAAGAAGTACTTCGAGGTCGGCTCCTGCTCCAACCTGACCGACGCACAGGCGCGCCGCCTCGGGATCCACTATAAGAGCGCAACGGGGAACAAATTTGCCCATACGCTCAACAACACCGTGGTGGCGCCGCCGCGCATGCTCATCGCATTCGTCGAGAACCACCTCCGCGCCGACGGGAGCGTCAACATCCCCGAGGTGCTGCGCCCCTACATGGGCGGACAGAAGGAGATCGTCCCTAAGAAGTGAATTACGTCTTTTTCGATATCGAATGCGCATGCGTGTTCAAGAGTGTCGCCAAGATCTGCGCCTTCGGCTATGTCGTCACGGATGAACGGTTCGAAGTATTAAAGCGCGAAGATATCCTCATGGATCCGAAGGGGAAGTTCCACCTCACCGACCGGAAGGGCGGCGAGGGCTTGGTCTTGCCCTACAGCTACGAGGATTTCAAGAAGTACCCCGCCTTCCCCGCGGCGTACAGGAAGATAAAGTCCCTCCTCGAGGATAAGAACGCCATCGTCCTCGGCCATGCGACGATGAACGACGTCAACTATCTCAACCTCGAGACAAAGCGCTACAAATTGCCCTCCTTCCGCTTCGAATTCCACGACACGCAGTTCTTCTATATGAACACGGAGCGCGACTACACCCGCCAATACGGGCTCGGGGCGATGGCGGAGGCGCTCGGCGTCGAATTCACCCCGCACCGTGCCGTCGACGACGCCTATGCGACCATGCGCGTCTGCGAGGCGCTCTGCAAGCGGGAAGGGGTGACCGTTCAGGAGCTCGTCGCCCGCTACAACATCCGCGGCGGAAGGATCGCCGCCTACGAGATGAAGCCCCCCGTCTCGGCGGGGTACAAAAGCTATATCGCCGAACGCGACGAACAGCGGGAGGCGCGGGCAAAGGCGCACGACGAATTCTACCGCTACGTCAATAAATATATGCACAGAAGGGCCCGCGGCGGATCGCTCGAGGGCAAGGTGTTCTGCTTTGCGAAGGACGTCGAGACGGACGTTCCGCTCTCCGTACGGCTGGTGGCGGCCATCTTCAAATCGGGCGGGAAGTACACCTCCCACCCCGCCGAGTGCAACGTCTACATCGCACGGGGGCAGGGCGGAACGCGCTTCCAGAGCGCCATTCAAAGCGGCGCGGCGTTCATTCCGCTCGAGAATATCGAAAGCGTGCTTCGGGAAGTGTAGTATGGACCTCCCCGAAGCTTTTTTAACAAGGATGCGCTCCCGCCTCGGGGGTGAATTCGAGGAATTTCTCCGCTCCTATCGAGGGGAGGCCGTAAAGGGCCTCCGCGTCAATTCCCTGAAATGTTCGGCGGAGGAATTTGCTTCCCTTGCGCCCTTTCCCCTCGAAGGGAGGGTCCCGTGGGAGAAAGACGGCTTCTATCTTTCGGAGGAAAAGCCCGGCGCGGATGTTTGGCACTTCGCGGGGCTTTACTATTTACAGGAGCCCTCGGCGATGTGCGCCGCCCCCCTTCTCGGGGTACGGCCGAAGGAGAGGGTGCTCGACCTCTGCGCCGCCCCCGGGGGCAAGACGACCCGTCTCGCCGCCGAAATGGGGGGAGAGGGTATTCTCGTTGCCAATGAGATCGACCCCGCGCGGGCGAAGATCCTCTCTTCCAACGTCGAGCGGATGGGGATCGTAAACTGCGCCGTCGTAAGCGCCTCCCCCGAGGCGCTTAAAAAGAAGTTTCCCTCCTGCTTCGACAAAGTCCTCGTCGACGCCCCCTGTTCGGGGGAGGGGATGTTCAGGAAGGAGCCGAACGCGCTTCCCGAATGGAGCGAAGGGAACGTCACCCGCTGTGCCCTCCGCCAGAGGGAGATCCTCGACTGCGCGGCGGAACTTCTCTCGGCGGGCGGCAAGCTCGTCTACTCCACATGCACCTTTGCGGAGGAGGAGGACGAGTGGCAGATCGAGGCCTTCCTTGCCCGTCATCCCGAATTTTCCCTTATTTCTTCCGAAAAACTCTATCCGCACCGCGTGCGCGGGGAGGGGCATTTCGCCGCTCTGCTCGAAAAGCGGGAGGGGGAGAGGCGGAAATTTCCAAAATCCCGTTTTCGTGAAAACAGGGCGGCGGAGGGCGCCTTTGCCGCCTTTGCCGCCGACTTCTTTTCCTCCCCGAAAAACCGCCCCTTGGCCGTCCTTCCCGACGGGAGGATGTACCTTCTCCCCGAGGACGCCCCCGACCTTTCGGGGCTGCGCTGTCTGCGCCTCGGCGTGGAGGCGGGTGAGTGGGACGGCAAGCGCTTTAAGCCCGCCCACGCCCTCGTCATGGCGGGAAAGAAGGGGGACTTTCGGCGATTTTTGTCCCTCTCGCGGGAAGAGGCGAAGAGGTACCTCCGCGGGGAGACCGTTCCTTCCCCCCTTGCGGACGGATGGTGCGCCGTCGGGGCGGGGGATTTCCCCCTCGGCCTCGGAAAATGCGTGGACGGGGTGGTAAAAAACCACCTTCCGAAGGGGCTTCGCCTCTTTTCGAGGGACAATTGAAAAGAAGCGGGGAGGCAGCTGCCTCCCCGTAAATTATTTTGTGTTCCGCTGCCGCCGCTGCATTCTGAGCCAGTTGAAAAACCCGTACAGATCGTTGAGAAGAAAGGCGCAAAAACAGGTCACGAGGGCGTAATTTTCGGGGTCCTCCCGCGCCGCAAGCGCCCATAAAACAATGAGGACGACGTCGTTGAGCGCGTACGCAAGGGCGTAGAAGGGGCTCCTCCGCGCGGTGAGGAGGACGGCGGCGAAGCTCGTCGTCACCGAGACGGTGCTCCATGCGAGGTTGCGCGTTTCGAAGGCGCCGAGAAGGAAGTAGAAGGCGACGGTGACGCCGAGGTCGAGAAGGAGAATGGAGAAGTACTCCTTTAGAGGAGGGCTTCTCACCTCCACTTCGATCCTGCCCCGATCGGACGGGTGGCGGAACCATGCGACGACCGCCGCGACGGCGATGGGGGCGGTCATACCGAGGTAGGTGATCATCTCCCCGTAGTAGCGGAAGAGGAAGGAGACGTATCCGTAGTACAGCGAAAAGAGCACGCAGACCGCCTGCCCGGCGACATTTCCCTTGGCAACGAGAATGAGCCCGCACACGCCGAGAAGGGCGCCGACGAGGTTCAGATAGTCGGTATTATGAAGGAGCACGAAGGAGAGGACGACGGCCGCGACCGAGCCCGAAAAGAGAATTCCTTCGAACACCGTAAAGGAACGGAAAAAGCCGAGGATGTGTTTCATAAATAAAATTCCGGCGGGCAAAAGCCCGCCGGAGAACGTTTTTAGGCGTTATTCGTTGTAAGGGTCGTTCTCGTCCTTGGGCGCGGCGGGTTTCTCTTCGGGCTGTGCCTTGGGCGCTTTCGGCGCCTTCGTCTTTTCCTTCTTCTCCTTCTTGGGTTTCGCGGAGGAGTTCTTCTTCACCCGTGCAAGCACGCGGCGGACAATGAGAAGGATGATGACAAAGACGAGCACGAAGGCAAGGGCCCCGGAGGAGATGAGAAGCCAGATGTTGGGCTTTTGCGCATTCTCATCGGTCGCGGAGTGGTCGTGATCGTCGGCGGGCTCGTCATCGACGCTGAGGTCGAGCGGCGTCACCGTCTGCTCTACGGCGCTGTAGTCGATAAAGACGGCGTCGGAGGGGGAGGTGGTGCCGAGGAGGTTTCCGACGGGGTCGGTGCAGTGCAGCCAGATGACCTCTTCGTCGTGCTCGGACTGAACGTAATTCGCCCAGTGGTTGCCGAGCTTTTCGGTATCCTGCGACGCGTCGTAGCGGAGGTAGTCGGCGGAATCGAAGAAGGTGAAGGTGTAGTAGAGCGCAAGGTTTTCGGGAAGAAGATCGTCTGCCCCGAGGTCGTTTGCGCGCTTGAGTTTATCGATCGCCTCGTCGCGCAGCGAATCGAAGTTGGAGATGGATTCGGAGACGAAGCGGTCGAAGAACACATAGCCGTCTGCGGGGATGCCCGCGGAGGTATCGGTGCGGTCGCCCGCCCAGAGTTCGACGCGGTAGGACTTGTCGGCGTTGCCCGTCTGCACATAGAAGGAGACGGTCACCCACTTATCCTTGTTTGCTTCCGTCCCTTCGACCTTGATGACGGCCTCGGGAAGGGTCGCGGGCTTCGAATAGCGGACAAAGCTGCCCGTCGTCGGAAGCGCCTCGACGACTTGCGAGTACGTTCCCGTCTCTTCGTCGAAGTAAGCGTAGTACTTGGAATCGGCCGCGTTGAAGTAGTAGGCGACCGTCCCGTCCGTCGTGACGAGGTTCTTTTCGTCGTCCGTGTCGAAGTTGGAGAGGTTTGCATAGAGGGTGCCGCTCTCGTCGCCCGCCTTCGAATAGAGGCCGTTCTCCTCGCGGGTGAAGGCGATATCCGTCTTCTTGTCGAAGTCCTTGCCCGAAGGATCCTTCGTCACGATGTTCCCGTCATCGTCGTACCAGTAGGTGACGGCGGGCATCGCGGGGGAGAGACGGGTGTCGAAGCCCTTGTCGGGGTCGGACACGTCGGTGAGGTAGATATATGCGGTCGCGCCCGTGGAGAGCTTGACGCGCACGGTGATGCGGTTTGCCGTGTCGGCGGAGAAGGAAGTCTTTCCCGCGAAGAACCCGTAGGAGGGCACGGCTTTATCCTTGTTGGTGTTGAGGATGACAAGGGGCTGGTAGGCGGTGTTGTAGCCGTTTCCGTCGTTGCCGAAGAGGTTTGTCCACCACGTCTTGCCGTCCGTCGCGTTTCCCGCATGGGCGGAGAGCGCCGTCTTCCATGCGGGGACGGTCTCGCCTTCTTCTGCGGAGGGGAGATACTTATCGGCATTTTCGGAGGAGAGAAGCCCCGTAAAGATACCCATATCGGCAAGGGAATCCTTGTTGGGGTTCTTGCCGCCGCCGTCGACGAGGACGTTGCTCCCCGCAAGGACGCCCGTATAGTTGGCGGGAAGGGAGAGCCCCTCCTCAAGCTGCGGTCCGCTTGCCGACGCGTCGTCGAACTTGCTTTCGTCCTTCACCGACTGGGTGAGGGAGACTTTCTGCGCATAGGTGCCCGAAGTCGCGTAGCTTACCTGCGTCTTGGTGAGGACGCTCGTCTCGAAGTTGGCAAAGGCGGCATACCCGTCGCAGTAGTTGCTCTTCGTGCTGCTTGCGATCGCCGTGGGCCCGTAGGTGAGCTCGATGCGGAAGGTCTTTGCGCTGTCCGTCTCGTTGGAGACGAAGAAGAAGCAGTGCACCCACCCCTTATAGATATCCGACTTCTCGGGATCTTCGCTGTCGATATCCACCTTGGAGACGGTCGTCGAATCGAAGGGGGTGATGGAGGTCTTGTTCTCGCCGTCGATGAGGGTCGCGCCCGCGCCGCTTCTGCCCGTGCGGATGGAGCTCGTCTTTACAAAGAAGGAGATGAGCATCCGCGTGTTCTCGGGAAGGGTGAAGGCGGGGAGCTTGGCGGTGTACGCCGCGCCGTTCGTCGAGAGGAGAAGGAGGATGTTGTCCTTGGAGAAGGTCGAAGGGAAGGCGTTCTCGAAGTCGTTTTCAAACGCCGTCCGAAGATACCCGTTTGTCGCCGCCTTGGCGGAGAGTTCGTCGTAGGAGAATTTCCCCGTGATGCTCTTGCGGGCGTCCTCCACGGCCGTCGAGGAGGTGTTGTCCGCAAGGGACGGGTCGATCTTGGCGGAGGTGTAGGAGCGGCTCCCCGAGACCTCTTCGGTGAGCCCGAAGGAGAGGGGATCGTCCGCAACGGTGAAGAATTCATGGCCGCCCGATTGGAAATCAAAGTCATCGAAGCCCGCCGCAAGGTCGAGCGCAAAGGTGTTATTGGGGAGGATCGCTCCCGTCGTGCGGTCGGTCGCGAGGAACTTCTTCGCGTCGGCTTTGCTGTTGAGTTCGCAGAAGTTGCCCTCTTCCCCGGGGACGTTCAGCGTATTGTCGGCGACCGCCTTCTCGTAGTCGGCGTCCGAAATAATGTCGCAGGTCACGTCGTCGAAGAAGGCGTAGCCGTCGACCGCCTCGTAGCGGTTGTCCGAGCTGCCCTGCCCGAGGCCGAGCACGATGCGGAAGGTCGTCGACGCGAAGGTGTTGGCGCGGATATACACGAAGTACTGCTTCCAGCCGTTGTTCTCGGTGACGTCCTTCGTGTTGATGTTCTTGATCTGCATCTGGTCGAGGGTGGTGCCGCCGACCGTGTGCGTCACGCCGATATACGCCCCGCCGCGCTTGGTGAGCTCGACGTTGTCCGCCTCGGCATAGTGGTAGAGGTTGGAGGTCTTGACCCAGACGCCCACCTTCGCCGCGGTCCCCGCGTTTAAGGTGATGGTCGTCGAGGAGGTGTAGTACTGCGCCGTCCCGCGGACGCCGTCGGAGGTGCGGCGGTTGTGGATCATGAGGATCCCCGTCTCTCCCGCTTCGACCTGTGCGTCGTGATCGTGGAGACGGAAGGCGCCGCTATCCGTGACCTCATGCAGATATTCGACGTCCTCGAAGTCGATGGAATACTTGTAGTCGTCGTAGAGTTCGAAGGAGTCGGCCGAGGTGATCGACTGATCCTTGTAGAATTGGAGACGGTCGTACGCCGTCACCGAATTGGTCTCCCACTTTGCGAGTGCGTCCTCGACGGTGGTGAGTTCGGTGCCGCGACGGGAGAGGTAGTCCCACTCGGTGATGTCGACGATGCCCGAGGCGGTGTCCGAAGAGGGCGAACCAGAAGAGAACGTCCAGTCGTTGGGCGAACTGATGAGGTTGAGCTTCTTGGAGACATCCTCCTCGTCCATTTCGCCGTAGAATTCGAAGTTGCCGTTCTTGAGGAGCTGGCTGTCGTTTACAGACGGCTTGGGATCCTCCTCGACGGGGGTCTCCTCGGGCGTGCACGCCGCAAAGACGCCGAGCGATAGGGTTGCGGAGAGCAGGACGCCGAGCGCCGCCGCAGTCTTCCGTCTTTTGTGATCAAATAATTTTGCCATAAAACACCTTTGGTGCGGAGCCGCGCGGGAGCTTGTCCGCCGCGGTCCCGAAGTTTTTCTCGAAAAATACTATTCTATTTTAATATAAAACGTCGCGGGAAGCAAGCACTTTCGCGTGGGATAGCGAAAAAAAGGCAAATTTTTTTGTGCGACGCGCATACTTTTCGTGAATGTTCCCCGCGGAAAGCGCCCATAAAGGGAGTGCGGGGAGGGGAGGAAGGGCGAATGAAGGGGAAAATGCTTGTGTGCGGCGCCCTCGTCGGCGCCGCCAACGGGCTCTTCGGCGGAGGAGGGGGGATGATCGCCGTCCCCGCCCTGGAAAAGAGCGGCCTTCCCGCGCGGTCCGCGCATGCGACGGCGATCGCCGCCGTCCTTCCCGCCTGCCTCGTGAGCGGGGCGGTCTATCTTTTCCGCGGCCTCGTGCCCCTTTCCCACCTTCTTCCCGTCGCCCTCGGCGTATGTTTCGGCGGGTTTTTCGGGGCGAAGCTGCTTCCCCGCATCCCGCAGCGAGTCTTGAATTTTCTCTTCGCCCTCTTCATGCTCGCGGCGGGAGGGAGGATGCTCTTTTAATGGCCTTCCTTCTCCTCTTTCTTTCGGGCCTCTTCGGGGGAGTGCTCGGCGGGATGGGCATGGGTGGCGGAACGGCGCTCATCCCCCTTCTCACCCTCCTTTGCGGCCTTCCGCAGGCGGCGGCGCAGGGGATCAACCTTCTCTCCTTCCTCCCGATGTCCTTCCTCGCCCTCTCCGTGCATGCAAAAAGCGGCCTCGTGAAGAAAAGGGGACTTTTGCTTCTCATCCTTCCCGCCCTCCTCTTTTCCGCCCTCTTCGCCCTTTTCGCGGGCATGCTCCCCTCGTCCGCTCTCAAAAAGGGGTTCGGGGCCTTTCTCATCCTCCTCTCCTTCCTTCCCCTCAAAGGTGCGCTCTCCAAGGAGGGAGGGGGAAGCGAAGCGCACAAAAAAGTTTTGTAAAAAAGCAAATTATTTTCAAAAAGGGTATAGACAAACGGCCGTTTATGTGCTAAAATGAATTGCAAAGTTAGAATCGGGTAATTTTCGGAGTTCTACCCCGCGGACGGGTCGTCCGCATTCTATCGGAAAGGCGAGGCATATTACACATGGAAAAAATCGGTATCATCGATCTTGGTTCCAATTCCGCTCGGCTCGTGATCGTTGAGATGTTCGGGGACGGTCACTTTATGGTGGAGGACGAGCTCAAGGAGAGCGTGCGTCTCGGTCAGGATATGGACCGCGACGGCTTCCTCAAACCGCAGCGCGTGGCGGAGACCATCCGTACGCTCAAGATGTTCAAGAGGCTGTGCGACGCATCGGGCGTGGAGCGCATCATCGCCGTGGCGACGGCGGCGGTCCGCCGCGCCAAAAATCAGCGTTCCTTCCTCGACGAAATTCAGGCGACCTGCGGGATCCGCGTCGAAGTGCTCTCCGAAGAGGAGGAGGCGACCCTCGTCTACCGCGGCGTCATCAATTCGATGGACGTCCCCAAGGGCATCATCCTCGAGATCGGCGGGGGAAGCACCAAGATCATCTACTACAACCGCCGCACCATCCTCAATTTCGTGACCCTCGGCTTCGGGGCGGTCACCCTCACCGACCTCTTCGCGGACGACGGCGTCTCCCCCGAGGAGCAGACGGCGAAGATCGAGGAGTTCTTCACCGAACAGTTCAAGAAGATCGAATGGCTCTCCGAAGTGGAGCCCGACACGCAGATGATCGGCGTCGGCGGTTCCTTCCGCAACCTCTATAAGATCAACCGCATCATCCGCAAGTATCCCCTCGACACCGTGCACAACTATCAGTTCACGGTGGACGATTTCCGCTCCGTCTACGAGATGGTGCGCGTTCTCGACGTCGAAAAGCGCAAGCGCATCCGCGGGCTCTCTCCCGCCCGTGCCGACATCATGCCGGCGGCGCTCGCGATCATCAAGGCGTTTACCGACTACCTGTCCATCGAAAACTTCATCATCGGCGGATGCGGCCTCAGGGAGGGGATCATGTTCAATCAGGCCATCCCCATGACGGTGGAACGCCCGATCGCCGATGTTCTCAGCTATTCGCTCAACACCCTTGTCGGCTACTACGGCTGCAACGCCGCACACGTCGAGCACGTCGTCCACCTCTCCATCCAGCTCTTCAAACAGCTCCGCGTGCTGCATAAATTCCCGCGGATCTATCTCAAAGTGCTCAAGATCGCGGCAAGCCTTCACGACTGCGGTCTCCGCGTCCGCTACTATAACCATCAGAAGCACAGCCGCTATATGATCTTAAGCAGCGGCATCTACGGGGCGACCCACCGCGAGATCGTGCTCGCGGCGTTCGTCGCGGGGTGCCACAGGAAGGAGGACCTCTCTCCCGCCGACTGGGCAAGGTATAAGGATATCGTCACCGACGACGACCTCGACGTCGTGCGCAAACTCGGCGTGCTCCTCCGCATCGCGGAGAGCCTCGACCGCAGCGGCCTCGGCGTGGTGACGGGGATCAACTGCGACGTGCTCGGCGATTCCGTCATCATGAAGACGGAGCTTGCGGGCGACGCGGCGCTCGAGATCCGTCAGGCCATGGCGGCGAACGCCGAATTCAAGCGTGCCTTCAAGAAGAACCTCGAGATCCTGTGAGTCGGCTCATCCTTGCAAGCAATTCGCCGCGGCGGCGGGAACTTCTTAGGGAAGCGGGGTTTTCGTTCACCGTCGAACCCTCCCGTTTCGAGGAACGTGCGGGAGGGCTTTCCGCACGGGAAACGGCGGAAGCGTTTGCCCGCGGCAAGGCGGAGGAAGTCTTTTCGCGCTTCCCCTCGGCCGTCGTCCTCGGCGCCGATACCGTCGTCTCCTTGGAAGGGGAGATCTTCGGAAAGCCGAAAGATGAAAAGGACGCTTTCCGCATGCTCCGCCTTTTGAGCGGAAAAGAACACGAAGTCTTTACGGGCGTCTTTGTCTGTTCGCCCGAAAAACGCCTCTCTTGCGTCGTGGAAACGCGGGTAAAATTTCTGCCCCTCGACGAAGAAACCGTCACACGGTATGTAAAAAGCGGCCTCCCGCTCGACAAGGCGGGGGCGTACGGCATACAGGACGGCTATCCGCTCGTCGAGCGCATCGAAGGGAGTTATTCAAACGTAGTGGGGCTTCCCGTCGAGGAAGTCCGCGCCATGCTTATGGCGGTCGGAGGATAAGATGTTAAAACTTGCAATCGATTTCGGGACGGCTGTCACGAAGATCTACCGCATCGGGAGCGGCATCGTGCTCGCCGAGGCGACCTGTCTCACCGTCTCCAAGGAGACGGGGGAGATCCGCGCCTTCGGGAACGAGGCGAAGCGGCTCGTCGGCAAGACGGCGGAGCTCACCGACGTCGTGTTCCCCGTGTACGAGGGGGAGATCGTCAACGAGCGCTACGCGGGGGCGCTGCTCGAGTACTTCCTCTCCAAGGTGGTGCGGCGGTTCTCGGTGGAGGCCCTCTTCTGCGTCCCGTGCGGCATCACCGCCGAATCCAAGGAACGCTACTACCGTGTCGCGAAGGCGGCGGGCATCTCCCGCATCAGCTTCGCGGCGGCGCCGTTTTTGACGGCGCTCGGGCAGGACGTGCCCCTCTCCGAGTCCAACCCCGTGTTCGCGATGGATATCGGCGCGGGCAAGACGTCGCTTGCCGTCTTTTCCCTCGACGGCATCATCGCGGGGATCACGATGTGCGTGGGCGGGAACAACATGGATATCCATATCATCGACCACGTTGCCGATCTTTTCAACCTCAAGATCGGGTCGCTCACGAGCGAAAAGCTGAAAAACACGGTGGGGAGCCTCATCGAAAACGACAATCAGAGCACGATCGTCAACGGACGGGACGTCACGACGGGGCGGCCCCGCTCGGTGTCCGTCTCCTCGCAGGACATCCTCTTCCCCATCCGCATCTATGTGGATAAGATCATCGAATACGCCGAGCTCGTTTTAAGGAAACTTCCCGCGGAGGTCTCGGCGGCGATGTGCAAGAACGGCGTGTTCCTCTCGGGCGGCGTCTGCAACCTTGCGGGCCTTTCCGACTACATCGCCGACAAACTTCAGATGGAAGCGCATCTTGCCTCCGACCCGCAGACGGCGGTCGTCCTCGGCGGGGGACGGGTGATCGGAAACCCCGCCATCCAGCGCAAGATCTGCACCGATTAAAAAGGTCGCCTCCCGCATCGGCGGGAGGCGAAAATTTTGTAAAATGCACAAATGGGTACGAAAAACGGGCGGGTTTCCCCGCCCGTTTTGTGTTTTTACGCCTTTTGCAGATTCTGGAGGACGGTCTCGGGCGCCTGCTCATAGCGGGCGAAGGTCGAGGTGAAGCGGCCTCTTCCCTGCGTCATCGAACGGAGGGAGGTCGCATAGGTGAGGATCTCGCCCTCGGGCGCTTCGGCGGTGATGACCTGCAGCCCCTCCGCCGTCGTCATGCCGATGATGCGGCCGCGGCGCTTGTTGAGGTCGCCCATGATGTCGCCGACGTACTGTTCGGGGACGGTGATCTCCATCGAGCAGATGGGCTCGAGGAGGATGGGCTTCGCACGGCGGATGCCGTCGTCGTAGGCGAGTTTCGCCGCCGAGACGAACGCGATCTCCTTACTGTCGACGGGGTGATACTTGCCGTCGAAGAGGGTCGCCTTCAGGTTGACCATGGGATACCCCGCGAGTACGCCCTTCTGGATGGCTTCGCGCAATCCTTTTTCGACGGCGGGGATGAACTGCTTGGGCACCGTGCCGCCGACGACCGCGTCGACGAATTCGAACACGCCGTCCGCCGCACCCGGTTCGAAGCGGATCTCGACGACGCCGAACTGCCCCGCGCCGCCCGTCTGCTTCTTGTGTTTGCCCTCGGCTTCCGCCTTGGAGAGGATGGATTCGCGGTAGGCGACGGTGGGGGTGGAGAATTCGGCCTCCGCGCCGAACTTCGCCTTGAGCTTGCGCTTGATGATCTCGAGCTGCACTTCGCCCTGTCCGCAGACGAGGGTCTCGCCCGTCTCCGTGTTCTTGCGGACGCGGAAGCCCTTGTCCTCTTCGGCAAGACGGTTGAGCCCGCCGAATACCTTATCCTCGGTGCCGCGCACGGCAACGTTGACGGCAAGGGAGAGGGTGGGTTCGGGGAAGGGGATGGGGGCGAATTTGACGGGAGCCGCGGGATCGCAGAGGGTGTCGCCCGTGCCCGTATTCGTAAGTTTTGCGACGACGCCGATATCGCCTGCGGAGAGCTCGGTGACGGGCTCGAGCTTCTTCCCGCGGGCAAGATAGAGCGAATTGATGCGCTCGGTCGTCTCCGTATTGGGGTTGTAGGCGTCGGTGCCCGTTCTGAGAACGCCGCGGCCGACGCGGATATAGTTCATCTTCCCGACGAAGGGGTCGACCGCCGTCTTAAAGACCTGTGCGGCA
>CANQQM010000007.1 GCA_947626005.1 uncultured Clostridia bacterium | reverse complement strand
GACGTTCGGCGCCATTGAAACCATCATTGCGACCGTGAAAAACGTTTGGAACTGCCCCATCGTGTTCTATACCAATTGCTATTACGAAAACAAACGCTATGCGGAAATGGTGGAAGGACTCGAACGCATCCGTGAAAAGTGGGGGATCTCCGTCCTCGATCTCTATTCCGACGAGGCGTTCAACGACATCACCCCTAAGGAGCGCACCCTGTATATGCACGATGAGATCCACCCGACCCGCGCGGGCTACCGCGAATGGTGGCTACCGAAATTTGAGGAACTTCTCAAATCGCTTTGACATGACGAAGAAAGCCGCTATTTGCGGAGAAACGAGAAAGGACAGCAAGCTCTTTGCTGTCCTTTCTCCGAAAATGAAGGGGCGCATCTCCCTGCTTTTTACCAGACGAACTTTGCGCGGGCGCTCTCGCCGTTGTCGATTATGAGGTCCTGCGCCGTCATCGAGCGGTTTTCGACGGCGAGAAAGTACACCCAGCGGGCGATCTCTTCGGGAGAGGCCCATTTTTTGAGCGGGGTCTCGTCCATGATCTCCTGCCAGAGGGCGGGGTTTCCCATGACGCGGCGGTTGAGTGCCGTGGTAACGCCGCCCGGGGAGAGGGAATTCGCGGTCGCACCCCACGGGGCAACGCGGAGGGCGATGTGCTTCATATACGTCACGACGCCGCCCTTGCTTGCCGCATATTCGGCGAATTCCGCCCCCGTGGAGGCACTTGCCGAGGCGACAAAGACGATGCTGTAGATGCCGGGGCGTACATATTTTTCGGTCACGCGGATGGTGCCCTTGAGGTTGACGTCGATATCCCGTCCGCTGTCCTGCGTCCCCGCATTGTTGACGAGAACGTCGGGCGCAACTTCGGGGAGGGGATCCGCGGCGATATCCGCTTGGAAATGGGTATAACATGCGTGTTCGATCGAGGAGGGGAGGAGGTCGAGCCCGACGACCTCATGCCCGCATTTTAAGAAGAGCTCGGCGGTCGCCTTTCCGATGCCCATGCTCGTCCCCGTGATCAAAATTTTCATTCTGCGGCCTCCTCGGCTTTTGAAATGCGTTCGAAATATTCGCGCCCGACCCCGCGTTTTCGCCATCCTTCGGCGACGCGGAAGCCGATCGGGGAAAAGATCGCCTCGATGAGCAGTTCGGCGACCATACCCGTCGCGGCACAGGTCACGCATTGCACCGCGGTCCACCCGAAAAAGAAGTGGCTGACGACAAAAGCGAATACCATGTTATCGGTAAATTGCCCGACCGCCGTCGAAAGGTAGGTGCGGCAGGCATACGCGCCGAAGCCGTTCGGGGACCTTTTGAAGAGCTTCCCCACCCCCCAATTGGTGAAGTTGTTGACCGCCGCCGAGACGAGGAAGGCAAGGGTGCTCCCGAGCACGACATACCACGTTCCGCCCACCGTCCGATCGAGGGCGTCGTTGATGACGGGCTGCTCTCCGAAGTCGAAAAACGCACCCCATGTGCCCGGAATGAGGCTCGAAAGGTAGAGAATGAGGCAGAGGACGAGGTTGACGGCCGCGGCAAAGACCGAGAGCTCGGTCGCGGCGCGGGGCCCGAAGTGGCGGGTGAGGACGTCCATGCAGAGGAAGGAGATCCACGAGACGACGATGCCGCAGTCGAGCGCAAGCCACGAAAGGGGGAGGTCGATGCTCTTGTTCGCAAGCAGATTCATCGAAAAGACGGACAGAAGAAAGAAGGAAAAAGCAAGCGGCGGAACAGAGCGGAGAAGGACGAGAAAGTCGGAAAAAATTGTTTTGATGCGCTTCATACGAAGCCTCCTTGTTTTTTATTGCACGAAGGTGCGTATCCCGCGGGGCGGGACTGCGCTGAGATGGTTGGGCAAGGAACATCTTGCGCAAAGGGTATTATATCCGATTTTTTTCGCCGTGTAAAGCGTTCTTCAAGGGGGAAAGCAAAACTCGGCAGAATTATTTATTCGGTTCCGTTTTGGGGCGGCAGAAGCGGGGAATGGGCAGAAGCCGCCTCGTCTCCGCACGGTACGCCTCAAATCCCTCCTTCCGCGCCTGATGACCGTCGGCAAGCGGAATGCTCACAAAGAGGAAGAGGGCGGAATTTGCGACGGCGCCCGCAAGCAGCCACCAGCGGGAGGGCATGAGGCAGACCGCGGCAAGTCCCACCGCCCACCACATGACGATCTCGCCGAGGTAGTTGGGATGGCGGGAATACCGCCAAAGCCCCGTGCGGAGGAACCCGCCCGTACGGCGTCGGCGGAAGGCGTGCATCTGGCAGTCCGCCGTGCCCTGCCAGAGGACGGCAAACAGCGAAACGGAGAAAAAGACGGAGCTCCCCGGGTTGAAGGCGGGGGCATAGACGAAGGTAAAGACGGCGGGCAGGGTGCAAAGGTACACGACGATCGTCGGAACGAGGTGGATCCCGAGCAAATTCACGAGGAAGTACCACTTCCCCGTCTTTTCGCGGAGCATCGTATAGCGCCAGTCCTCCGAATCGATCCCGCGGAAAGTGTACGCCCAATTTGCGGTGAGGCGGATCCCCCAAACGGTCACCGCGACGAGGGCAAGGAAGGCGCCGACGCTCATCTTCTCGAATACGGCGTAGGAGGCAAGGATGAGGACGGGCTGAACGCTCCAATAGGGGTCGTAGACGGAGGCATTCCTGAAGATGAGGCTGAAGGCGAAGGTGAAGAGGGTCGCGGCGACGTCCGCGAGGAAGAGGGAGAGCCAGAAGGGAAGGGGAAGGAAATAATAGATCGCACTCCCGACGCCGAACGCGCCGAGGTAGACGCAGATCAGGATGAGGATCCCGATGGTTTTATCGAATCGTTTGCTCATAAGCCGCACCGCTCACATTCGGATTTTCTGCTATTATACCACAACTTATTGATTTTCGCAAGAGGTTCCCGCCGATTTCCCTCATGAAAACGGTTGAAGGAGCCGAATGTGAGAGGGGAATTCCATGCGGCGGAAGCGCCAAACGCTTGCTTTTGCGTCGGCTCCATGGTATAATCAAGGAAAGGGGCTTTCCTTCGCGGAGGGAACGCGCCGCCGATCTATGGAGAGCGCTTTTTGCACAACAGGGCAGGGGCAATTCGAAAGAAAGACAAAGTTTGAACAGGAGAGGAATATGCAGCACAAGGGAACGAAAATTCTCGAAACGGAGCGGTTGCTCCTTCGAAGGTGGAAGGAGAGCGACGCCGAAGAGGCGTTTGCACATTGGATGAACGACCCCGACGTCACAAAATACCTCACGTGGACGCCGCACGGGGACATCGAGGTGACGCGGGCTCTACTCAAAATGTGGGAACGGGAGAGCGGCGAGCCGCATATCTACCATTGGGCGATCGTCTTAAAAGAGGGGGACATCCTCATCGGGGACATCGCCGTGCTGCGCGCGGACGAGGTTCAGGAACGCGGCACGATCGGCTACTGTATGGGCAAGGCATGGTGGGGAAGGGGTATCATGACGGAGGCGCTTGCCGAAGTCTTGCGCTACTGCTTTGAGGAAGTGGGATTTTTCCGCATCGACGGCGAGCATGCGGCGGAGAATATCGGCTCCTCCCGCGTCATGGAAAAGTGCGGGCTCGCCTACGAGGGGACGCGCAGAAAGTTCTTCCGCCCTCCCACGACGGGGAAGCGGGTGGATATCGTGGAGCGCGGCATTTTACGGGAAGAGTATTTTGCCCGCAAAAGATGATTTCTTGTGCGAAGGGGGTTGCGGAAGCTCTTCGGGACGGCTTTCACTTCGGCCGTCTCCGAAAATACATGCGACACGGTATCAAAAAAGAGCAGATTTTCGGTCTGCTCTTTCCGTTTGAAGGAGTGGCCCTTACGGGAGGGCGCGGTATTCCGCTTCTTCCACGGGTTCCAACCATTCATTCGAGCCCTTCTCGCCGGGGACCTCGACGGCAAGGTGGGAAAACCAGCTGTCCTTCGCCGCTCCGTGCCAGTGCTTGACGCCTGCGGGGATGTTGACGACGTCGCCGGGGCGAAGCTCGACGGCCTCCTTTCCCCACTCTTGGTACCAGCCGCGTCCCGCGACGCAGATGAGGATCTGCCCGCCGCCCTTTTCCGCATGGTGGATGTGCCAATTGTTGCGGCATGCGGGTTCGAAGGTCACGTTGAAGATGCCGACCTGCTCTTTGGAGATCGGCGCAAGATAGCTTCTTCCGCTGAAATACTGCTTGAATCCGTCGTTGGGAGCGCCGATGGGGAAGATCATCGCGTTTTCGTGCGCGGCGCGCTCCGTCTCCGCATCGCCTTCCGTCCAGATCTCCTTTGCCATGCGAAAGACGGCCCACGCCTTGGGCCAACCCGCATAGAAGCCGACATGGGTGACGGCGGAGGCGATCTCCTTCTTCGTGACCCCCGCTTTTTTGGCGTTTTCGAGATGATACATAAGCGAAGAATCGGTGACGCCCGACGCCATGAGCGCGACGACCGTAATCAAACAGCGAGTCTTGCGGTCAAGGTTCGGATCGTTCCAATTTTCGCCGAAGAGGATATCGTCGTTGAAGTGGGCGAACTCGGGCGCAAACTCGCCGAGGGCCTTCCTTCCCGCATCCTGTGTGATCTTTTTTGTGTTGTTTTCCATACCCTTTCCCCCGAATCGATTTTGTAACTTTATTATAGTTCAACCGACCCCCGCCGTCAAGCATTTTGCATTTTCTCCGAAAATTTTCCGAGCACGGCCTTAGTCCGCAAGGGGAAGGCGAATCGCAACAGGAAGATGCTTTGGGACAAAGCACAAATATCTTCCGATACGGCATTATAATTCAAATCAAATTGTTGAATTTCGGCACAAATTTGAAAGCAATCGATTTATAATTGATTTTCGTCTCGGTTTTTTGAAAAAATTTTTGCGAAAGCTATTGACAAGGAGAAAAAAATGTGTTACAATCAAAATACAGATAATACAGTGAGAAGGAACAACATGCGAACGGACGGAAAGCGCAGCGTATGCGCGGGGATCGTGGAGCGGGTCAAGCGAGAGATCGCGCTCGGAATCATCACGGAGGGGGAGAGGCTTCCTTCCTGCCGGGAACTCGCCATGGAGATGGGGATCAACCCCAACACCGTTCAGCGCGCCTATGCGGCACTCGAGGAGGCGGGGTTCCTTGTCACCGTCCCGAAGAAGGGGGTCTATGCGCGGGGCGGACGGGGCGATCCCGAACTGGAGGCGAAGAGCACGCTTGCTTCTTTGCGGGCAGCCGGGTTCTCCCGCCCCGAGATCGAAGCGTTTTTAGACGAAATTTATGCGGAGGACAGTCATGATCGAGGTGACGGGGCTCTATAAGAGCTACGGAAAGAACGTCGTGCTCCAGGACGCCGCGCTCCAAGTGGGCGACGGCGACATCTTCGGGCTCGTCGGCATCAACGGTGCGGGGAAGTCCACCCTTCTCCGTCTTTTGAGCGGCGTTTTAAGGCGGGATGCGGGGAGCATCCTCATCGACGGTGAGGAGGTTTACGAGAACGAACGCGTCAAGCGCAAGCTCTTCTTCCTCCCCGACGATCCTTATTACACGGTCAACCTTACGGGGAGGCAGCAGGCCGCCTTCTATAAGAATTTCTACGACTTCGACGACGAGATCTTCAAAGGGTACCTCGAGAAGTTCTCTTTGAGCGCCGAAAAGCCCATCCGAAACTTCTCCAAGGGGATGAAGCGGCAGCTCTTCATCTCTCTTGCCCTTGCCTGCCGCCCCGCCTACCTCTTCCTCGACGAGGCGTTCGACGGGCTCGACCCGCTTGCACGGCTCGAATTCAAGCGCGGGCTCATAGAGCTGCAGGAGAAGGGCACTTCCGTCGTCATCGCCTCCCACTCCCTCCGCGAACTCGAGGACATCTGCGACAGCTTTGCGCTCCTCGACGGGCACAAGGTGAAGTCGTACGGGAAGATCGAGGGCGAACTTGCGCGGCTGAGCAAATTCCAGCTTATATTCGAACGGGACGTGGAGCGGGAGGACCTTCCCTTCGAGTGCCTGCATTTCGAAAAGACGGGGCGGGTGATCCGCGTCGTCGTCCGCGGCGATGCGGAGGAGGTGCGTTCCGAGATCGACGCGCTCGGCCCCCTCGTCGTCGACGAAATCCCGATGGATTTCGAGGACGTCTTCCTCTATGAAGTGGAGGAAAGGGGGTATCTGAAATGAAGAAATACATTGTGCATTTGCTTCGGAAGAATCTTGTTCCGCTCGCCGTCTTTACCCTCTTTTGCATCGTTGTCTTCGCGGTTCCCGTCCTCGCGACCAACTATTATGATTGGAATGGGCATTGGAACAATTATCTTCCGAGTATGCATATCGGAACCTACATCGCCGCCCTCGGCGCGCTCTGTGTCATCATTCCCATCTGGATCTTTTCCTATAAGATGAACCGCCGCAGCATCGACCTTCACTATTCGCTGCCCCTCAGCCATACGAAGGTCCTCGTTGCCCATTTCCTCGTGGGGCTGATCCTTCTCTATTCCGCCTACACGATCTCCTGCTTCGTCGGATTCCTCGTCCTCATCCTCAAGGTGCGCCGCCTTCACCTTGTCTACTACTTCTATATGTATCTCTCCCTCATCCTTCCCGCCTTCATCGTGTATTCGACTACGGCCTTCCTCTTTACGAGGGCGAATACGATGCGGGACGGGATCTTCACCGTAATCGGCGGGCACCTCCTTCTTCCCATGGTGATGTACACGGTTGCGGCGCTCTTTTCGGCCTACGAACCCTATCCCTATGAGGTCACCGGATCGTGGTTTTTTGCCTTCACGCCGTTTGTGCGCATCAGCCGCCGCACATATGTCGACGCGATCGAGACGGGGGTACTCGTCCCTTGGGCCGAATATTATGGGTCGTCGGCGTCGGAGCTCAAGAATGCCCTGTTCCTGACCGGAGGGCTCATCTGGGCAGCGCTCTCCGTGGCGGCGACCGTTGGGCTTATCTTTACCGAAAAGTACAGCCGCGCGGAAAATTGCGGGCAGGTCTCCTCGAGCATCTTCAGCTACAAATTGCAGCTTCCCGTCTATTCCGTGCTCCTCATGGCGGCGGCGCTCAGCGGGATCTCCTCGGGTGAGGCAGACGCGATCCTTGCCGTGCTCATCGCCTTTGTGATCTTCCTTTTGAGCCTTCTCTATAAGAGGACGATAAAATTCGGATGGAAGTACGCGGTGGTGATCGCCGCGTGTCTGATCGGCGGCATCCTCGTCGCCGTGATCGCCGGAGAGTATTTGATTTCTCCCGTTTAACGGGGAGGGGGACGATTTGGGCGCCGCGTTGTGCGGCGCCCTTTTTTGTGAAAAGTTTGCGTGTTTTGTTCATAGTTAGCAATTGCGAACTTTCTCGGAAAAATTCCGAAAAAACAGTTGACAGCGGGGGAGGGGTGTGGTAAGATAAGTATAGTTCGCAAAGGCGAACCAAAAGACGCTCCGCGTAAGGAGCATTTTTTCGGAAGATGAGTTCGCAGATGCTAACCGCCGTCGGCGGGCTGCGAGAAGGAGATTGTGGAATGCCGCTTGTCTTAGCGCCCCTCGGGCAGGAAGTCAAGATCGTCAAGATCATTGCAGACGACAAAACGAAGAAGCACCTTTCCAACCTCGGGGTGCTTGTCGACGGGAAGATCACCGTCATCTCCGCGAGCGGCGGGAGCACCGTCTGCCGCGTGAAGGAAGGGCGGCTTGCGCTCGACCGCAACGTCGCCGCCCGCATCTATGTCGCATAAGCAAACCACATTCGGAGGAAACCAATGTCAGAAAAATTACTCAGCGAGTTTTCCGTCGGGGAATCGGGCGTCGTAAAAAGCGTCACGGGCGAAGGGAAACTCCGTCGCCGCCTCTTCGATATGGGCGTCACGCCCGGGGCGAGCGTCGTCATGCGCAAACGCGCCCCCCTTGGCGATCCCATCGAGATCACCATCCGCGGGTATGAGCTCACCCTTCGGAAATCGGAGGCCGAGCTCGTCACGATGGAGGGAAAGAAATGATGAAGTTCGCCCTCGCAGGCAATCCCAACTGCGGCAAGACTACACTTTTTAACCTTCTTACGGGCTCGACGGCATACGTCGGCAACTGGCCGGGGGTCACCGTCGACAAGCGGGAGGGCACCTACAAGCGCGGAGAGGAACCGGTGAAGATCGTCGACCTCCCCGGGATCTATTCCCTCTCCCCCTATACCCCCGAAGAGGTCGTATCGCGCAACTTTATCCTCGAGGAGAAGCCGGAGTGCGTCATCAACATCGTCGACGCGACCAACCTCGAACGCAACCTCTACCTCACGACGCAGCTCATGGAGATCGACGTCCCCGTGATCATCGCGCTCAACATGATGGACGCCGTCGAAAAGAGCGGCGACGAGATCGACGCGAAGGAGCTCGAACGCAAGATCGGCCTCCCCGTCGTCTCCATTTCCGCCCTCAAGGGGACGGGGATCAAGGAGCTCATGGACCGCGCCATCTCCGTCGCCAAGACGGAGCGGAGCGGGGTGACCGTGCTGCACGATTCTCCGCTTGCGCACCTCGTGCAGGACGTCTCCATCGCCCTCAAGGCCGCAAAGGTCGAAGCGCCCCTCTTCCACGCGGTCAAACTTGCCGAAATGGACGAGATCGAGGTGAAGATGCACCCCGAACTCGTCAAGATGGTCGACGAATTCAAGGCGACTTTCGAGGACGACACCTTCGGCAACGACCTCGAGGCGGTCGTGGCGGATGCGAGGTACAAGTACATTTCCGCCAACTACTCGGCGGCATATACCCGCCGCGGCGGCGCGGGGGAGAAACTTTCGAAGAGCGACAAGGCGGATAAAGTCCTCACCAATAAGTGGGCGGGCATTCCCATCTTCCTCGTCATCCTCTTTGCGATCTTCCACTTGACCTTCTCGGAGGACCTCTTCTACATCAGCGCGATGGCGGGAGGGCTTCCCTCCCTCGGGGACCTCGGCTACGACGTCTCGAATGCGGGCGTTACCCTCCTTGCCTGCTTCTACGACGGGGCGATCTTCTCCCCGGGCGTCATTCTTGCCAAACTCTTTACATGGCTCCTCGACTGGGTGAGCGTGCTCATCGGCCTTATCTGCGGAAAAGCGCCGCTCTGGGTCGGAAGTTTCTTAAATGACGGGGTATGGGGCGGACTTTCCGCCGTGCTCGGCTTCCTGCCGCAGATCCTCACCCTCTTTCTCTTCTTCTCCATTCTCGAAGATTCGGGCTACATGGCGCGCGTCGCGTTCATTCTTGACCGCATCTTCCGCCGCTTCGGGCTGTCGGGAAGAGCGTTCATGCCCATGATCATGGGCTTCGGCTGCGGCCTCCCCGCGATGATCAACACGAGGACGCTTGCCGACGAAAACGAACGCACCTCGACCATTCGCGTCATTCCGATGTTCTCGTGCGGGGCGAAACTTCCCATCCTCACGGCGATCGCGGGCGGCATCGTCTCCGTGTTCGGCGTCGGGAATGCCGACCTCATCACCTATGCGATGTACCTCATCGGCATCGTGACGGCGATCGTCTGCGTGCTCCTCATGCGCACGACGACCATGCGCGGCGAAGTCCCGCCCTTCATCATGGAGCTTCCCGCCTACCATGCGCCCCTCTTCAAGGGCCTCATGGTGCACCTCTGGGATAAGACCAAGCACTTCGTCAAGAAGGCGTTCACGATCATCTTCGCCTCGACGATCGTCATCTGGTTCCTCTCCAACTTCTCGTGGAACTGGCACTTCCTGCCGCAGGAGATCGAGTACGAAGGGGAGACGATCCTTGTCAACCTCCGCACCGACGAGAGCATTCTCGGCTCCCTCGGTATGCTCATCCAACCGCTCTTCACGCCGCTCGGCTTCGGGTCGCAGCTCTCCGCATTCGGCTGGGTATTCGCCGTCGCGGCGATCACCGGGCTCGTTGCAAAGGAGAACGTCATCGCGACGTTCGGCACCCTTGCGGCCTGCGTGGCGGGGGCGTACATTTCGACGGAAGAGGGCATCGAGGAGGCCGTCACGATGATAGAGGCGACGGGCATCACCATCCCCGCACTCATCTCCTTCATCGCCTTCAACATGGTGACCATTCCCTGCTTCGCGGCCTGCGCTACGGCCAAGGCGGAGCTTCCCAAGGGGAAGTTCGCATGGACCCTTCTCTTCTGGCTTGCGACCTCCTACGTCGTCGGCACCGTCATCTACCTCGTCGGCAGTTGGTGGTGGACGGTGTTCATCGTCGCCGCCGTCGCCGCGGGCGTCGTCGTCGGGATTTGGCTCTGGAACAAGAAGCATCCCCTTGCGGCGGTGAGCGCCGAGGGCGGTAAGACAGAGGAGAGCACGGCGGCGGAGGAAGCCGCGGCCTCCGACGGGGAGGCGCAATGAGCTGGTGGGAGATCCTCCTCATCATCGCGGCGGCGGGGTTCGTCGTAGCGGTCGCGGCGGTGAGCATTGTCCGAAAGAAGCAAGGCAAGGGCGGCTGCGACGGATGCGGCGGTTGCAGCGGTTGCGTCGGCTGCACGGCATGCAATAGAGTAAAGCCCAAGGAAAAGCACTGATCATTCTCAATCTCCATAAATCTTCGTAAGAGGGGGACGGATTTCCGTTCCTCTCTTACGTTGCGCCGCCTTTCGAGCCAGAAGAGGGAAAAATAGATTATTCGATATTCATCGAAATAATAGGGGAAAAGAACCAAGTAAAAAATGGAAAACATCAAAAAATCCGCCGAAAATGGCGGATTTTTCAAATTCCTTATTTAGAATATTATCGAAATAACGAAAAATCGGGGCGATTTATTCCTTTTCCGCCGACTCGAGCAGTTCGCAGTCGTATAAGGTCGGGTCGAATTCGGCGTCGGAGGGATAGGCGAACTTCTCGTCGAGAACGAAGCCGCGCGGCAGATCCCTCGGCGCATACCCCGTGATGCTCTTGAAGATGCGGTTGAAGTTTCGGATTGTCCCGAATCCGCAGCGGGAGGAGATCTCCGTCGCCGTCGCCTGTCCCTTTTTGAGCTCCTCGATCGCGTGCTCGATGCGGATATAATTGAGGTAATTGGTGAAGGGGATGCCCGTTTCGGCGCGGAAGTAGCGGGAAAAGTACGCTTCGCTCATTCCCATGAACGCCGCCGCCTCCGAAAAGGTGTAAAATTCGTACTTTTCGCCGAGGTCCTCTAAAAGAGCCATGAACTGCGCCGTCCTTCCCCGCCGCATCGCCTTTTGCGCAAGCGCTTCTTTTCCGAACACTTCGGACATGAGGGTGAGAACGAGCCCCGCCGCCTCTCCCCCCGCAAAGGGAGAACCGGAAAGGAGGGCGTCGCGGATCTTCGTATAGAATTCGGGGATCGGGTACCGCCCCGAAAGGAGGGGGGATGAAAGCCGCACTTCCCCCGTGTAGGGCCGCACGATCTCGCGGTCGAAGATGATGACGATGAGAATTGTCTCGGGGTCCCTTGCGCGCATGTAGTGCATCTCGCCGCTGTCGACGAAGAGGGCGTCGCCCCCTTTGAGCCGATGGGTGTGCTTGTCGCAAAAGACGTCGATCTCCCCGTGTTCGACGAAGAGAAGTTCGCAGTCGTAATGCCAATGCAGAAGATTGTGCGAGTTCTTGTACTTTCCCACCCAAACCTTTACGAATTTGGGATAATTCCACACTTCCCGCTTTGCGATCATACTTATCCTCCGCTTTTATTATAGCGAAGGCGAAGGGGCGTGTCAAGAAAAATGTCAATAAATGTCCATAAGCCGTCAAAAGAATGCTTGTTTTGTTGAAAGTTTTCAGGTATAATTTTCTTAGAATCGGGAAGGTTTTCCCGAACTTACAGGCGCTCATTCTTTATACCCCCCTATAAGGAATCGAACGGCGGGGCGGCATATTGCACCTCATCGTTCGATTTCTTTGCTTTTTTCGGAGGCAGATCATGCTGAGTCGGATCATCGAAAAGCTCGTCGGCTATGCCGAACAAAAACTCTCCCTTCCCCCGCGCGACGCCGTTTTTGCGCGCAACACCCTCCTCATGCTCACGGGGCTTCGCACCTTCGAGGAGACGGGCGCCGTCTACGAAGGGGAGACGGTAGGCGAGCTCCTCGGCGCTCTCACTTTGGAGGCGACGGCGGAGGGCCTCATCACGGAGGGGGAGGCGGAATCGCTCTCCGACAGGGTGATGGGCGCACTCATGCTCCCCCCGTCCGAGGTCGAGAGGCGCTTCTCCATGCGCTTCGAGCATTCGCCCGAGAAGGCGACGGAGTGGCTCTACCGCTACCTCGTCGACGCCGATTATGTCAAGAAGGAGCGGCTCGACCTCAACCCCCGTTTCACGGCGGAAAACGGGCTCATCGTCACGATCAACCGCGCCAAACCCGAATTCCGCGACCCCAAGAAGGCGGTCTCGGGGAATTCCGTCGCGGGAGGGTATCCTTCGTGCTCCATCTGCCGCGAGAACGAGGGCTTCCACGGCCGCGACCGCAGGACCCTCCGCACCGTCTCCGTCATGCTCGGCGACGAGAAGTGGTTCTGGCAGTTTTCCCCTTACGGGTACTTCCGTCAGCACGGGATCGCGGTCAACGAAAAGCACATTCCCATGCACGTCGACAGGGCGGCATTCGAAAAGCTCCTCGACTTCGTCGACGCCTTCCCGCACTACTTTATCGGCTGTAACGCCCCCCTTCCCCGCATCGGGGGAAGCGTCCTTGCCCACGACCACTTTCAGGGCGGAGGGGAGACGCTTCCGCTCTTCAAGGCCAAGATCGCCTGCCCTCTTTACAGCTTAGAGGAGAAGGAGGTCGAAGTGGGCGTCGTCGACTGGTACGGCACCGTCGTCCGCGTGACGGGGAGAAACCGCGAACAGCTCGTCTCCGTCTGCGAACGCATCCGTGCGGGGTGGGAAGAGTACGAGGACCGCACCCGCGGCCTCATCCCCCGCGACGGGGAGGGCGTGCACCACGCCGTAAGCCCGACCGTCGTCATGGGGGAGAAGGGGTACGAGATCAACCTCATCCTTCGGAGCAACATCACCTCCGAGCGCTACCCCGACGGCGTCTTTCACGCCCATCCCGAATACCATGTCATCAAAAAAGAGTCCATCGGGCTCATCGAGGCACAGGGGCTCTTCATCCTCCCCGGGCGGCTCGTCGGAGAACTTCGCTCTCTCCGCCGCGCCCTGCTTTCGGGCGTTCTTACGGAGGAACTCCGCGACTTCCGTCTCCTCTTTTCGGAGATCATGGCGCGCGGCGCACCCAAGACGGAGGAGGAAGCCGATCGGGCGATCGCCTTCGAACTCGGCGACATCTGCAGGCGCATTCTCTTGAACACGGCCGTGTTCGAAACACCGCAAAAAACGGCGGAATTTTTGAAGGGGCTCGGATTTTATGAATAACGGCAGCTACGAATTCAAAGTCTCGGCGGCGGGACGGGTCAATCTCATCGGCGAACACGTCGACTATTGCGGCGGGAAGGTGCTTCCCTGCGCCCTCTCCCTTAAGAATACCGTCTCCGTCCGTCCCAACGGGACAAATACCCTGAATATCGCTTGGACGGACCTGAGTGACCGCGTCTCCCTCGACCTCGACAAGCTCGAGAGCTACCGCGGGGAGAAGCATGCGCGCTACATCGCGGGAAGCGCCTTCTTCTGGCGGCAGGCGGGGCATCGCCTCGTCGGGTGCGACATGCTCTACGACTGCACCGTTCCCTTCGGAAGCGGGCTCTCCTCGTCGGCGGCGATCGAAGTCTCGACGATCGCGGCGCTCACGGCGGCGGCGGGGGAGAAGTTCGAGCCCGTCGCGGCGGCGCTTGCCGCCCAGCGCGCCGAACATGAATTCGCGGGCGTCAATTGCGGGATCATGGACCAGTACGTCTCCGCCGCGGGAAAGGCGAATAACGCCCTCCTTCTCGACTGTTCGACCCTCGAATGCGAGTACATCCCCGTACGGATGGGGGATTGCAGCCTCGTCATTGCCAATTGCAACAAGCCGCACAGCCTCGTCGAGAGCAAGTACAACGAGCGTCGGGAGGAGGTGGAGACGGCTCTCCGCATCTTAAGGCGTCGGCTCGACGTATCAAGCCTTGCCGCCGTTCCCGCCTTCCGCCTCGAGGAATACCGTTCGGCGCTTCCGCCCATCGTCTATCGCCGCGCGAAGCACGTCGTGGAGGAATGCGCCCGCGTCGCCAAGGCGGCCTCCGCGCTCCGCCTCGGGGACATGAAGGGCTTCGGCGCCCTCCTCAATGCCTCCCACCGTTCCCTTTCCGAACTCTATGAAGTGACGGGACGGGAGCTCGACGCCCTTGCCCATGCGGCACAGCGGCACCCCTCGTGCTACGGTTCCCGCATGACGGGTGCGGGGTTCGGCGGCTGTACCGTCTCCGTCGTGCGGACGGGCGGGCTCGACAACTTCATGACCTACGTCACCGAGGAATATCAGCGGGAGACGGGGTACGAACCCACCTTCTACACGACGCATATCTCCGACGGCGTCGAGATCATGCGTCTCTGAATCGGGGAAAGATCACATAAGCAAGAAAATCCCGCCTTCGGGCACAAAAAAAGAAGCCGCGTTCGCTTGCGGCTTCTTTTTGCATGTTCTTATTCGATCGCCTTGAGGGAGTCGTTCATCGGAATGCGCACGATGCGGCGGCGGAGCATGAGGGTCACGAGGAAGGTGAAGAGGAGGGAAAGGAGGGGAGCACACAGCCACACGTACCACCCGATGAGCGGGACGGACCCGAATTCCATCACATTGAAGATGAAGAGGCACAGGATGCACCCGAAGGGCAGGCCGAGGGCGATCCCGATGCTGCTCGTAAGGTAGATCTCTCGGTAGACATACCCCGTCACCTCGCGGTCGGAGTAGCCGAGCACCATCAGCGTCGCAAGTTCCCGCGTGCGTTCGCTGACGTTGATATTGGTGAGGGTGTAGATGACGACGGCGTTGAGGAGGGCGGCGAAGAGGAGAACAACGATCGCAACGCCGATCATCGCCGCCGTTCCGACGTCCTGGAAGATACAGCAGTCGAGGACGGCAAGCCCCGCAAGCACGAGCGCCGTCGACGCCATGACGGCGACGACCGTCATGAAAAAGCGCGTCTTGTAGCGGAAAACGTTGCGAAGAGAGGACTTGTAGCGGAAGGAGAGGCGGTTCCAAAGAAGAGGGATCGACTCGAGAAGCACCTTTTTCCCGGGACGGGGCGCCTTGGGGCGGAGGAGTTCTGCGGGGCGGCGGCGGGTCATGCGGAGCCCGGCGATGAGCGTCGCGGCGAGGGCGGAAAGGAGAATGACCGACGCGACCAGGAAGAAGAATCCCACCGAAATGCGTGCGGGATAGGGCGGCAGGGTGAAATTCCAAGTGAAGTTGATGTAGATGATGTAGGCAAGGCCGATGCTTGCAAAGTACGACCCCGCCCCGCCGATCGCCGTTCCCACGAAGGCGAAGAGAAGGTACTTCGAAAGGATCCCGAGGGCGGGATAGCCGAGGGTCTGAAGGCATGCGATCTCCGAGCGTTCCTCGTCGAGGAAGCGGGTCATCGTAGAGAGGACGATGAGAAGGGTGACGAGGAGAAAGACGACCATCATCACGAGCCCGATCCCCTCGATCTTGTTCCCGTACTCATGGAAGGATACGAAGCTGAAGTTCTCGAAGAGGGTCAGAGCGGCGGCGGAGGGAAGAAGCTCGAGGACGGCATCCCGCTCCGCTTTCGCCTTCGTCTCGTATTCGTCCGAGAGGACAGGGAGGTCCCGCTCGGGGAAGGTGATATAGACGTCGTTTACGAGCGTGTCGGTGAGGAGGGGGAAGTCGAACACATACACGATGTGCGAGAGAAGTTCGTCCTCATAGCGGAAGGAGGGGTCGTCGCGCACCGCCATATGGAGGGGATTGAACACGACGCCCGCAAGTTCGAAGTTGTAGTTGAGGGGGAGGAAGTCGCTCTTGATGCGGAAGCGCGCATCTTCCCCGAAGTCGACGAGCTGGCTCGTCGCCCGCTCCGCATAGAGGGGATAGTAGCCCTCGTTCGTCTCGTAGCTTTCCACCGTTTCGAGGACGTTTTGATCGAGTTCCTCCGCGCCGCGGCTGAAAAAGTAGATGCGCGTGATGCCTTCGCCGAGGCCCTCGAGCACGATCTCGAATCCGTTCGCGTCGAGTACGCCGTCGCGGAGCTCGAAAGAGCCCCCCGTCAGCACATTTTCCGCCCCGTATCGCTCTTCGAGGAGGGAAATTTCCTCCTTCGTGAACCCCGTCTCCGCCGTGCTCTTCACGATGAGGTCGCTCACGTTCTTCTCCCTGTACACGTCGTCGAGGGCGTAGTCGATCTTGTCCTTCGCCATGCCGATCCCCGCGCAGAAGCCGATGCTGACAAGCACCATGAGCACGATGGAGACGAGACGGGTGAGATGATGGCGGAAAGTCCGCGCAAATGTCTTAAGATAGGTTTTCACCACTCGATCTCCTCGACGGGAACGGGGGAAGCGTTCGTCTCGATGTTTTCGATGCACCCGCTGCGGATGGAGATGACTTTGTCTGCCATCGCCTTGAGCGCCGCGTTGTGCGTCACGACGATGACGGGCTTCTTCTCTTTGCGCGTCACGTCATAGAGGAGCTTCAAAATGCGCTTTCCCGTCGCATAGTCGAGGGCGCCCGTCGGCTCGTCGCAGAGGAGGAGCTTGGGGTTCTTCGCGATCGCGCGGGCAATGGAGACGCGCTGCTGTTCGCCGCCCGAGAGCTGGGCGGGGAAGTTCATGAGGCGGTCGGAAAGCCCCACCTCCTCGAGGATCTTGCGGGGGTCGTGGGCGTTTTTGCAGATTTCGACGGCGATCTCGACGTTCTCGAGGGCGGTGAGGTTGGGCATGAGGTTATAGAACTGAAAGACGAACCCGACGTCCGTCCTGCGGTATTCGGTGAGCTCGCGGCGGGTCATTTTCGTGACGTTTTTGCCGTCGAGGACGATCTCGCCCTCCGTGGCGACGTCCATCCCCCCGAGGAGGTTTAGAAGGGTGGTCTTTCCCGCCCCGCTCGAGCCGAGCACGACGACAAATTCCCCGTCCTCGAGGTCGAACGAGACGTCCTTCAAGGCGTCGACGGTCACCGTTCCGACGAGGTACCGCTTCGATACGTTTCTAAGCGCAAGATAGCTCATGGCGTTCCCCTTTGTGTTCTGTGATTTAATTATACCATGTTATGCGAAAAAAGCAAAGCGCTTTGTGTGAAAAGCAGACGAAAAAGCGGCGGAGTTTTCCGCCGTTTCACCTGGCATTTTTGTAGCTGTCGTCGAGGAGGGGAAGGAGGGAATCGCTTTCCCCGCCGAGGAGAATTGTCATCCAGCGCTTTTTATTCATGTGATAGGCGGGGAAGAAGCGCACGCCGTCGAGGGTTTCGGGGGAGGAAAATACGGGGTAGCGGAGGTTGAGGACTTCGACTTGCCCTTCCCCCGAAAGGGAGAGGCGTTTTTTGGGAAGTTTCATGAATAACGCATACCATTTCCCCGTGTCTTTGCGGCGGAGCACCGCGGCCTCGGGGAGATCGCTCCATAAAAATTCGGGGTCGGTGCCGTACTTTTCCTTCGCATAGGCAAGGAGACGCTGCGCCTCCCCGCCCGAAAAGACTCGGGTGCGGCAGCAGGCGCGGGCAATTTCTTCGAGCACCCGCCCGAATTCCTCCCGAACGCTCCCGACGAACTCTCCTTCGGCCTCCTCGACAAGGTGCAGGCGGTACTCCTCTCCCGTGTCCGAATCGACAAGGCGGGTCCTCACATCCTGCCCCGCGACGGTGACGGTGAGGAGGAATTCGCCGTTTCGGATAGGGACGGTATGCGAAAACGCCCCCGCTTCCTCCCGAAAGCCGTAGGCGCGGAGGAGGGCTTCGTCGAAAATTTTGTTCCGAAAGGCGGAAAGTTCCATCGTCTTAAATGAGGAGAACGCCCATGAGCACGCCGAGCGCCGCCGCAAGGGTGGGGAGCGCGACCGTCACCCCGAGCTTCAAGAAGTCGAGATAGCCGAATTTGACGCCGTGTTCGGAGAGGATAGAGCCGAACATCAGCCCCGCAAGTGCCCCGACGGGGGTGAAAAACGCGCCGAGGTTGGAACCGACGACCGTCGCAAACACGGCGCCCGCGCCCGCACCCGACGCCTCGATCATCGGGGCGAAGAGGACGGTCATCGGAATGTTGTTGATGAGGTTGGAGGTGAGGAAGGAGAGCGCCCCGTAGACGGGGACGGAAAAGTTCGTTCCGAGGAAGTTGCCGACGGCCGCCGTCACCCCCTGCTGGCTCAATACTTCGGTGATGACGAACATCGAAAGGAGGAAGGGGGCGAGCTGCCACGGCGTGTGTTTGAGGCAGCCGAGAAGGGCCTTCGGCTTGCTTTTTCTGCAGGCGGAGAGGATGCCGCTGAAGAGGACGATGCTTCCCGCCGAGGCAAGGGCGATGATCCACATCTCCCAACCGATATAGGAGCTGATCGCAAGGAGAACGGTGCAGACCGCAAGGTGGGCGATCCCCACGCCGAGGGAGAGCTTATCTTCGATCTCTTCGCGGATAGGGGTCCCCGTGACGGGCTTTTTGAGACGCTTTCGGAAGAGGAGCCAAAGGAGGAGGAGGGAGACGCCCCCCGCCGCCAAGGTGGGGAGAATGCTCACCCCGAGGTAGGAGAAGAAGTCGATCCCGAACCGCGTCGAAAGGTAAATATTCGTCGGGTTTCCGATGATGAGCGCCATGCTCCACGTGTTCGCCGCGACAAACTCCGCCGCAAGGTAGGGGACGGGGTCGATCTCCGCCTCTTTCGCAAAGTAGCAAAGGAAGGGGGTAAAGGAGAGGATGATGATATCGTTGGAGGTAAATACGGTGAGGACGGCGATGGTAAAGTAGAGGGAGAAGAATAGCTTCGTCTGCCCGCCGTGGGTATGGCGGAGGGCAAACCCCGCGAGGAAGCGGAAGAAGCCGAGCTCGTCGAGAAAGACGGAGAGGATCGCCATCGAGAGGAAGAGGACGAGGATCTTGACGGGGTTGACGGCCGTATTCGCGATGAGCTGTTTCCAGATCGCCGTGACGTTGACGTCGCCGAAAACGAGCACCGCCGCCGCCCCGATGAGGGCGACGACCCAATAGGAATCGAGGCGGATCTTCCCCAATTTGATTTTCGGAAAGAAGAGTACGCCGAAGATCATGACGAAGCATGTCGCGGCGAAGAGAAATATGTTCAGCATTCTTTACTTTTCCACCGTCCCGCATATCGTATCATGTTTGAAAATAAATGTCAACTTTCCGCGCGTAAAAAAACGAAAAATTCGGGAAAGGGGCGGGAAATTCGCGCGCAAATTTCCTTTTTCGACACATCGTTCCCGCATGTGCGCTTTCACATATGCTATCATGCGAAGAAAAGGAGGCAAACATGCAGACACTTCTTCTCGACCGCCGTACGCAGGGCATGATCGAAGGGTACGTTCCCGACGGGGAACTTCTCTTCGACCTCGTGCGGTTCTTTTCCATCTTTTCGGACGGCACCCGCCTCCGCATCCTTGCCGCGCTTGCGATCTCCGAAATGTGCGTCACCGATATTTCGCGGGTGCTCGGCATCAACCAGACGACCGTCTCCCATCAGCTTCGATTCTTAAAAGACACGGGGATGGTATCGACGGATCGCCACGGGAAGATCATTTTCTACTCCCTCTGCAACGACATCGTCAACGATGTGCTCTTAAAGGGCGTCGAGTTTCTCGGCTACTGAAGGGGAAGGCCGCTTGCGGCGGGTCGAAGTAAGCCCAAAAAGTCGGGCAAACGTTCCTATAATGAAGGATGAGTTCGGTTTCAAACCGAGCTCATTCCATATCCGCACATAAAAAACTTTTTATGAGTGAATGAAAATCATTGACTTTCATTCAACGAATGTGATATGATCATAAAAACAAATTGTTCGGAGGAAATTTATCATGATTGAACAGGCTCTTTCGCGTCGCAACGCGGCTCCCCGTATGAAACTTACGGTGAAAACGCTGATTTCGGTCGGAATTATCGCGCTTGCGGTCGTTCTTCCGCAAATCGTGCATCTCGCGCTCGGCGCGCCCGGCGGAGTTCAATGGCTGCCGATGTATCTTCCCATTCTTCTCTGCGGGTGCCTTCTCGGTTGGAAGTGGGGCTTGGGGGTGGGGGTCCTCTCTCCCGTCGTCAGCTTTGCGATCACTTCGCTTGCCGGAAACCCCATGCCCGCCGCGGTTCGTCTGCCTTATATGATCGTTGAACTTGCGGTCTTTGCGGCGGTTTCCGGGCTCTTTTCGCGCAAAATCGCCCAAAACGGTTGGATGGCGTTCCCCGCGGTGCTCCTTGCCGAGGTTTCGGGAAGGCTTGTATTCCTCATGATCGCCGCCGTTTTTCAGAGCGTTTCCCCTCTTTCGGCGGCAACGGTTTGGTCGCAGATCCAAACGGGACTTTTGGGAATGGTGTTACAGGCCGTACTCGTACCCTTTCTTGTGATGGGGCTGCGCCTGCTCCTCATCAAAGACAAGGAATGATCGGATATGCCCGAGAAAATGACGAACAGAAAACTCGCCGCCTTGGAGACGAGGAAAAAACTGCTCAATACGGCAAAGGTCATCATCCGGGAAAAGGGGCTTGTAAATACCTCTGTCGAAGAGATCACGAAGGCTTGCGGCGTTGCAAACGGAACCTTCTATACCTACTTCAGGCGCAAGGAGGACGTTGTCTTTGCGATCAGCCACGATATGTTCCGTGAAATTTACGAGGCGGCGCAAAGCTACGACGGACCGTTTATGGATCGGTTGGCGTTTTATATGGTCACGTTTTCGGGACATATCGAGCGGGACGGGCTCAAACTCTGTCAGGAATGGGTGCGCAACACCGTCGATCCCGATCTCGCGGAGAACCCCTACGACAAGGGGAAACTCCGCATGGACAACGATTCTCTGAAAGGAATGATCCGAACGGGCGTCGAGCGGGGGGAGCTCAAAGAGGATACGCCCGTCGATGCGCTTGCGGACGCGCTTACGGACGTTCTCTACGGCGAAATGCTCTGCTGGGATATGGCGGGCGGAGCGTACAGCTACGAGGAACGCACCAAAACGTTTTGCAAGATGTTTCTTCCCGCAATAATGAAGCCGTATTTAAGCAACAATGCCGAATAAAAAAGAGAAATAGCGATGAGTGAAATTAAAAAATCGGGATTCGGGCTTATGCGTCTGCCGCAAGGAGCGCAAACGGCGCCGACATCGGTGCGATAAATCGTATCCGAAAGGGTCGGAAGAAATTCGGCGGGGAAAATTTCCCCGCCCTGTTTTGTCTGTCCGCCCAAAGGCGTATTCCGATATTTTGTATTTGGGAAAGTTTTTATCGGAAATCCTTGAAAATTTTATGCGATTCGTGTATAATAGGGTCATGAGCGACGTCGTGCGCGAAAAACTCAAACTGCTTCCCGATTCCCCCGGCGTCTACATCATGCTCGACGGGGAGGGGACGGTCATCTACGTCGGCAAGGCGCGGGTGCTCAAAAACCGCGTCCGCCAGTACTTCCATTCCACCGAAAAACCGGTGAAAGTGCAGGCGATGACCGAGCAGATCGCCGATTTCTCCTATATCGTCACCCCGAGCGAAGTCGACGCCTTGGCGCTTGAAAATACGCTCATCAAGAAGTACAAGCCCAAGTACAACATCCTCCTCAAAGACGACAAGACCTATCCCTACATCAAGGTCCACACAAAAGAGGAGTATCCGCACATCTCCGTCACCCGCCGCGTCAAAAAGGACGGAAAGTATTTCGGCCCCTTCATGGGCGGCATCACCTGCAAGGAGATCGTCGACGTCTGCGCCAAAGTGTACAACATCCGCACCTGTTCGGTGCAGATCGGGGAGAAGCCCAAAAAGCCCTGCCTCGACCGTCACCTCGGGCGGTGCCTTGCCCCCTGTGCGCATGCGTGCACGCGGGAGGAATACGCCGCCCGCGTCGAAAAGGTGCTCTCCTTCCTCTCGGGGAACTACGAGGAAGCGGAGGAACTGCTCAAAGACCGCATGCAAAAATTCGCCGACGAGGAGCAGTTCGAACTCGCCCTCGACCTCCGCGACAAGATCCGCATGCTCAAAAAGCTCGGAGAGCGGCGCATTACCTCCATGCCGCGGGACGTCGACGTCGACGTCTTTGCCTATTTTTCCAACGGCCTGTATGCGGCGGTCTCCATCCTCGTCACGCGGAAAGGGGTGATGCAGGGGAGCCGCAACTTCTCCCTCGAGGAGGGCGCGGGGGAGCGGGGCGAAGCGCTTGCGAGCTTCCTCACCCAGTACTACGCCGACCGTGAGATCCCGCACGAGATCGTCCTCGACGAGCCCCTCGACGACGCTTTGCTCAAGGGCTATCTTCTCGAGAAGAAGGGCCGCTCCGTCGAGATCACCCGCCCCAAGTTCGGAATTCGCCGCGAACTTCTCGACATGGCGGAGGGCAACGCCAAGGAATACCTCGAAAAGTCGGTCGCCGCGATCGCCCATAAGAACGACATGACGAAATCCGCCTGCGAACGCCTCCGCCGCCTTCTCGGGCTCAAAAAATATCCGAAGCGCATGGAGTGCTACGACATCTCCGACATTTCGGGCGTGGACAAGGTGGGGAGCATGGTCGTCTTTACCGACGGCGAGGCCGATAAGTACGAGTATCGCCGCTTCCGCATCCGCACCGTGGAGGGGGCAAACGACTTCGCCTCCCTTCAGGAAGTGCTCCGCCGCCGCCTCTCCAAGCTGAATACGGAGGAAGAGGACCGTTTCCCGCGGCCGCAGCTCGTCGTCATCGACGGCGGCAAGGGGCAGCTCTCCGCCGTTCGGGAGATCTTCGAGGAGGCGGGCGTGGGGGACATCGACCTCATCGCCCTTGCCAAGCAGGAGGAGGAGATCTTCGTCCTCGACAGGGCGGAGAGCATCCGTCTCGAGCGGCGGGACTACGCCCTCCGCATGCTCCAGCGCATCCGCGACGAGGCGCACCGCTTCGCCGTCACCTATTTCCGCAACCTTCATTCGCGGCGCAACCTTTCTTCGGTGCTCGACGAGATCGAGGGGATCGGCAAGCAGAAGCGGCAGGCCCTCCTCGAGCGATTCGGCACCATCGACAAGATCATGAGTGCCGACAAAAAGCAACTTGCCGAAACGGCGGGGATCGGAAGCGAACTCGCCGAGCGCATCGTCCGCTATTTCGAGGAACTATGAATTACGATATCTTCGTGTCCGACTTCGACGGCACCCTCATCGGGCGGGACGGGACCGTTTCGAAGCATACCGTTTCGGCGATCGCACGCTACCGCGCGGCGGGCGGGATCTTCGCCGTCTGCACGGGAAGGATGCTCGTCTCCATCCTGCCGCGGCTCCAAGAACTCGGCCTCAAGGAGGGGGTCGTCATCGCCTATCAGGGGGCGACGATCGCCGACATCCGCACGGGCGCCCTCCTCAAAAACGAGGGATTTTCGAGGGAGGAGGCGGGGGAGGTCATCCGCACCCTCGAAGAGGGGGATTTTCATATCCACGTCTATTCGGCGGAAAAGCTGTATTCCAACCGAAGGGATAACTATCTTGCGGAGTACGAACGGGTCTGCGGCGTCAAGGGGGAAGTGCCCGATGTTCCGCTCTCCGTATTCGTCGAAAGGGAGAACATTCCCGTCGTCAAGACCCTCCTCATGTGCTCCGAAGAGGAACAGCCGAAAGTTCTCTCTTCCCTTCGGAGAAAGCTCGGGGAGAAATACTTTGTCACGCGGTCCAATAAAACCCTCGTCGAAATCATGCCGAAAGGGCAGACGAAGGCCTCCGCGATCGGCTTTCTCTCCGAACGCTTCGGCGTGCCGAAGGAGAGGATCGCCGCGATCGGCGACGAGGAGAACGACCTCCCGATGCTCGAGGCGGCGGGGGGAAAGTTCGCCGTGGAAGGGGCCGTGGAAGTTCTCAAAAAAGTTGCGTGCGTCGTTCCCTCCGCGGAGGAGGACGGCGTCGCCTATGCGATCGAAAAATACGCAATGGGGGAAGATTTATGAACGAGATCATCTTGCCGCACGAGACGGTCATGCTCGACAAATTCGCATCCGATCTCAACCTCGAGATGCTGTATGCGGGGCGGGGACTCATCACGCTCACGAGCATCAGCGTCGACCGTCCGGGGCTGCGTCTCGCGGGATTTTTCAGCTTTTTCGACACCCAGCGCATCATGCTCATCGGGCTCACCGAACATGAGTATATGCGTTCGTTTTCGCCCGAACAGCGGACGGAGAAGATCGGCAAGCTCTTCGAATGCGGGGAGATCCCCTGCGTCGTCTTTGCCCGAGATCTTCCCGTTCTTCCCGAATTCATGGAGTGCGCAAGGGCCTCGGGGACGCCCATCTTCCGCACAAGCAAGATGACGACCTCCTTCATGGCCGACCTCTGCGTCTACCTCAACCGCCTCCTTGCCCCGACGACGACCGTCCACGGCGTCCTCATGGACGTATTCGGCGTCGGCATCCTTTTAACGGGCAACTCGGGCGTCGGGAAGAGTGAGACGGCAATGGAGCTCATCAAACGCGGACACCGCCTCGTCGCAGACGATTCGGTGCTCATCCGCCGCATCGAGAACGAGCTCGTCGGCACCGCTCCCGAGCGCATCCGCTACTTCATGGAACTCCGCGGGATCGGCATCATCAACGTCAAAAACATGTACGGTTCGGGCTCGGTGCTCGGTGAAAAGGAAGTCGAGCTCGTGATGGAGCTCGAGCATTGGAAGGAGGGCAAGGCGTACGACCGCATCGGCGGGGAGGGCGGCGTCGAGGAGATCCTCGGCATCGGCGTTCCCAAGCTGACGGTCCCCGTGAGCCCGGGCAGAAATTTAGCCATTCTCATCGAGGTCGCGGCGCGCAACCAGCGGCTCAAGGGAATGGGCTATGACGCGGCGCAGGAGCTTATCCAGCGCACGATCGGACGGTGATCATGGAAATTTTAGCTCCCGGCGGGAGCGAACAATCGGCGCGTGCCGCCCTTTTTGCGGGGGCGGACGCCGTCTATCTCGGCTTAAAACAATTCTCCGCGCGCGTCGGCGCGGAGAATTTCGGCGTAGAGGAACTTAAAGCTACGGTGCGCCTTGCCCACCTTCTCGGCGCGAAGGTGTACGTCGCCCTCAACACCCTTATAAAAGAGGAGGAGCTTCCCGCCTTCTTCGAGAGCGCCCGCCTCGCATGGGACGCGGGGGCGGATGCGCTGCTCCTTCAGGACCTCTTCCTCGGAAGGGAACTTCTCAGAAGATATCCCTCCCTCACTCTTCATCTCTCGACGCAGGCGGGCTGCTGCAACAGGTACGGAGCGGAGGTCGCAAAGGACTTCGGCTTTTCCCGCGCCGTCCTCGCACGGGAGACCCCGCTTTCCGACATCGAGAAAATTTCCTCCGTCATCGAGACGGAAGTATTCGTGCAGGGGGCGCTCTGCACGGCCTTTTCGGGGCAGTGCTACTTTTCCTCCTTTGCGGGAAATCACAGCGGCAACCGCGGCATGTGCAAACAGCCCTGCCGCAAGCGGTACAAAATCGACCGCGACGGCTTTTCCGAAATGCAATACGCGCTCTCCCTTTCCGACCTCTCTTTGGGGAAGAGAATCAAGGATCTCCTCTCTGCGGGCGTCACTTCCTTCAAGATCGAGGGCCGCATGCGTCGGCCGGAATACTGTGCGGCGGCGGTGAAGTACTACCGTGCGCTGCTTGCGGGAAGGACGGGGGAGGAGGAATTTTCTCTCCTCAAAAGAGCCTTCAACCGCGGCGACTACACGGAGGGGCTTGCCTTCGGACAGACGCCCTCCCTCCGTTCCCCCCTCGTGCAGGGGCACATCGGAGAAGAAGTCGGACGGGTCGAACTTCGGGGCGGCAAGCCCTTTACCTCCTACCGTGCCCAAAAGGGGGACGCCTTCAAAATTCTTCGAAAGGGGGAGGAAGTCTCGGGCGCCGTCCCCAAAACCGTTTCCCCCGAGGGGACCTTCCTCTCTTCGCAAAAGCCGCTCAAAGCGGGCGACGAAGTCCGTCTCACGACCTCCGCGGAGGGCAGCGCCGAGGCGCTTCGCCCCGTAAAAGCGCGGAAACTCTCCGTCTTTGTCCGTCTCGAGGCGGGAAAGAGGCCCTTCGCCTCCTCCCGCAACTTCTCCTTTGAGGGGGAGGAGCTTCTCCCGCGGGCAGAGCGTGCGCCCCTTACCGAGGAGGACGTCGCCTCCGCCTTCCGAAAGGCGGGGGAGCCCCTTTTGCCCGAGGTCGAAGTGCAGACGGACGGCGTCTTTTGGCCGAAGTCGGCGCTCAACGCCTTCCGCCGCGAATTTTATCGGCGGCTTCGGGATGCGCTCGACCCGCCCCGTCCGCCCCTTCAAAAGAGCGATCTTCCTCTTCCCGTCCTCCGCCCCGTGAAGGGGAAGGAGAGGGCGGAGATCGGCAACGCGCCGAGCGCTCCCATCCGCATCGTAAAGCCGCGCGACTACCGCAAAGTAACGCCCGAGAAGGGGAGCTATCTCTACCTTCCGCCCCTTTTTACCTCGGCGGACGAAGCGCTCATCAAGGACGTCCTTCCCGAGTTCGAGGGGATCTATGCGGAGGGATATTACGGCATCGCCCTTGCGAAGGCATACGGCGTCAAGCTGTTTGCGGGGGTCGGGATGAACCTCACGAACTCCGTCTCCGTCGCGGGGATCAAGGAGCGGGCGGAGCGCTTCACCCTCTCCAAGGAACTTTCGAAAGAGGAGGAGGACGCCTTGGCCGCCGAGGGGGCCTTTGCCCTCACGGAGGGGGACATCAAGCTCATGGATCTTTGCTATTGCCCCTTCGGGAAAAAGTGCGCAAGCTGCGACGGGCGGGAGCTCTACCGCATGACCGACGAGGCGGGGCGTGTGTTCCCGCTCTCCCGCATACGTCTTTCGGAGGGGTGCCGCTTCGAGGTGTATAACTGTGCGGCCCTAAAACGGGAGCGGGGGCTTGCCTCTCCGCTCTCCGACGGGACGGCGGAAAAGATGCGGAGCGGGGAATATACCCGCGGACACTACGAGAGGAGTTTGCTATGAAGAGGAGCACCGAGCTTTTGGAGCTCGACAAAATTCTGGCGCAGGCGGCGGGGTACGCCGTCCTCGAAGGGGGGAGGGAAGTTGTCCTCTCCCTCGAGCCCACCCGAGACCTGACCGAAGCGCGCCGCCTTCTCGACACGACGGAGGAAGCCGAGCGCCTGCTCTTTTTCCTCGGCGCGGGACGCATCGAGGCCTTCCCGCCCATCGGCGACAAATTGGAACGCGCCGAAAAGGGGGCGATGCTCGGCTGCAAGGAGCTTTCGGACTGCGCCCGTCTCATGCGCTCCGCCCGTCTCTTTTCGGACAGCGTCCTCTCCCGTGCGGACGAGGGCATCGTGCAGTTCCGCCTTCTCACCGACCGCATCGAGACCGACCGCCGCCTCGAGGAGGAGATCGGGGAGAAGATCGTCTCCGACGAGGCCCTTTCCGACAATGCGAGCGAAAAGCTCTTCTCCCTTCGGCGGGAGATCCGTTCCCTCTCCGAACGCATCCGCGCCCGTCTCAACGCTTACCTCACGGGGGACGAAAAGAAGTTTTTGCAGGACGCGATCGTCACCGTGCGCGGCGACCGCTTCGTCCTCCCCGTCAAATCGGAATATAAACGCGCCGTCCGCGGCTTTGTCCACGACCGCTCCCAAAGCGGCGCAACGGTATTCATCGAGCCCGAGGAAGTGCTCGAGATGAACAACGAACTCCGCACCCTCATCCTCGACGAGAAGGAGGAGGAAGAGCGGATCTTAAAAGACCTTTCCCGCCGCGTCGGCCTTCGCCGCGCTGCGCTCGAACGCTCGGCCTCCGTCCTTGCCGAGGCAGACGCCTTTTACGCCCGCGCGGAGTACGGCTATGCCTTCCGTGCGGTCAAGCCCGTCCTCAACGAAAAGGGGGTCGTCGAGATCAGAAAGGGGAGGCACCCCCTCCTCGACCCGTCCTCCGCCGTCCCCGTCAGCGTCTCCGTGGGGGAGGAGTGCAAGTTCCTCCTCATCAGCGGGGCGAACACGGGCGGGAAGACGGTCACCCTCAAGATGTGCGGGCTCTTCTGCCTCATGGCGGCGTGCGGCTTCTTCGTCCCCGCCGCGGAGGGCACCCGCCTCACCGTCACAAACGTCTTTTCCGACGTCGGCGACAGCCAGTCCATCGAGGAGAACCTCTCCACCTTCTCCTCCCACATCGTCAACCTCAAGGGGATCTTGCTCTCGGCGCAGGCGTACGACTTCGTCCTCATCGACGAACCGGGCGGCGGCACCGATCCCGAGGAGGGGCAGGCGATCGCGCGGGCCGTGCTCTCCGCTCTCCTCAAAAAGGGCTGCCGCGGCATCGTGACGACCCACTACACGGCGCTCAAGGAGTTCGCCTTCGAGACGGCGGGCTTGGAGAACGGCAGCATGGAGTTCGACGCGGAGGACTTCCGCCCCCTCTTCCGCCTCAAGATGGGGGCGCCGGGCTCCTCCAACGCCCTTGCGATCTGCACCCGCCTCGGCTTGCCCGAGGAGACGGTGGAGGAGGCAAGGGGGTATCTTTCGGAGGGCGCACGCTCCTTCGAACGGGTGCTGCGCTCTGCCGAGGAGAGCAGAGTCCGCGCCGAAGAACTTGTCCGCGAGACCGAAAACCTCCGCGCGGAGGCCAAAAAGGCACAGGAAGAACTCGACGCCGAGCGGGAGAAATTCCGCTTGGAGCGGGAAAAATTCCTTGCTTCCTCCCGCGCCGAGGCAAAGCGCATCGTCGCCGCGAGGACGGCGGAGGCGGAGGAGCTTGTCGCGGAGATCGAGGCGCTCTTCGAAAAGGAGACGCTGACGGAGGCCGACCTCATCGCCGCCCGTACCCTCAAAAATAAGATCGGCTTTCTTCCCGAGGAGCGGGAAGAGGCCCCCGTCCGCGAACAAAAGGCCGACCCCGCGACGCTTACGAAGGGGGACCGCGTCCGCATCGGGAGCATGCAGGCGGAGGGGACGGTGCTCTCCGTCAATCCCCGGAACGGGACGGCGGAGATCCAAACGGGGAACCTCCGCGCCAAGGTGAAGATCGACGACCTCTTCCTTCTCCCGCCCGAAGAGAAGAAGGAGCCGAAGGTCAAGGTGACGCGCAACCTCTCCGACCCCGCCGCGGCGCGTCCCGAGATCAACCTCATCGGCATGACGGTCATGGAGATGCAGTCCGAACTCGAAAAATTCCTCGACGCTTCCGTGCTTGCGAACTTCAGGGAAGTGCGCATCGTCCACGGCATGGGCACGGGAAAGCTGCGCGCCGCCGTGCATGCTCTTCTTAAGAAGCACCGCCACGTCGAGAGCTTCCGCCTCGGAAAGTACGGGGAAGGGGAATCGGGCGTGACGATCGCGACCCTCAAATGAAAATAGCATAAACGCGCCCCCGCCGCAATACAATGGGATGATAAATCTTTTCGTTTGAGGGAAACTGATGAAGAGACTTTCCTCCCGTACGGTCTCGGCGCTCACAAACCTTGCGCTTGCGCTCATCCTCGTCGCGGTCGCCGCCGTCTGCTTCTTCCCGTCTGCGGGGCCCGCCTCGGGCGATGTGGACCGCGTATTCCGCCGCGGGAACTTAAAAGACGGCGTCTCCTTGATGTTCAACGTCTATTGGGGGACGGACGAGGTGTATAAAATTCTCGACGTCCTCGACGAATACGGCGCCAAGGCGACCTTCTTCCTCGGCGGGAGTTGGGCGGACGACAACGCCGTCTGCGTGCGCGAAATCGCGGGACGGGGTCACGAAATCGGCTCTCACGGGTACTTCCACCTGAGCCACGACAAGCTCTCCTACGAGGAAAATGTGCAGGAGATCGGAACGAGCGCAGAGCTCCTTTCCCTCCTTTCGGGGCAGACGGTCTCCCTCTTCGCCCCGCCCTCGGGCGCATACGGGGAAGAGACCGTTCGGGCGGCGGAGAGCATGGGGCTGAAAGTCGTCCTCTGGAGCCGCGACACCGTCGACTGGCGGGACAAAGACGAGGAGGTCTGCTTTGCCCGCGCCACCAAAGCGCAGGGGGGCGATCTTGTCCTCATGCACCCGATGGCGCATACCGTGTGCGCACTTCCGCGCATTCTCAAAACCTACGAAACGCTCGGGCTCCGCGCCGTCACGGTCGGAGAAAACCTCGGCGAAGATACATAAAAATACATATGAGAGGAAAGTCCATGGTACAGACATTTACACTGGAAAGCGGCGTCCGCGTCATCGTCAAGAAGATGGAGGGGCTTCTCTCCGTCACGATGGGGCTACTCGTCGGGACGGGGTCGGCCTTCGAACGGGACGAGGAGGACGGCATCTCCCACTTCATCGAACACATGCAGTTCAAGGGGACGCCTACCCGCACGGCGTTCGAGATCTCCGACGCCTTCGACGCCCTCGGCGCACAGGTCAACGCCTTCACGGGGAAGGACATGACCTGCTACTACGCAAAGTCGACGAGCGACCACGCCGCCGAGACCTTTGCCCTCCTTTCCGAGCTCTTCCTCGACGCCGACTTCCCCGAGGAGGAGATGAAGCGGGAAAAGGGGGTCGTCCTCGAAGAGATCAATATGGACGAGGACTCCCCGGAGGACCTCTGTCTCGACCTTCTTGCCCGTGCGGCGTTCGGAAAGGAGAACTACGGCAGAAACATCCTCGGCCCCGCGGAGAACGTCCGCCGCTTCTCCCGCGAGGACATCTTCCGCTACAAGGCGGAGTGCTACCGCCCCCAAAACATCGTCATCTCCTTTGCGGGGAACATCGGCATCGAAGAGGCGCTTGCCCTTGCCGAAAAGCGCTTCGGCGCCCCCTTCGGGGAACCCTTTGTCCGCCGTGAGAAGAAGATCTCCTTAAAAACGGACAACCTGTTCCGCAAAAAACCCATCGAGCAGGCCCACTTCGCCTTCGGATTCCCGACCTTGCGGCGGGACGACGACGATCTCCCCGCCGTGCAGGTGATGAACGCCATCCTCGGCGGCGGCATGAGTTCGCGTCTTTTCAAGAAAGTGCGCGAAGAGCTCGGCCTTGCCTACTCCGTCTACTCCTACACTTCGCACTACGAGGAGACGGGGCTTCTCACCGTCTATGCGGGGGTGAATCCCGAGAAGGCGGCAAGCGCCGCCAAGGCGGTAACGGATACCATTCTCGACTTTAAGAAGAACGGCATCACCGAGGAGGAGTTCCTCCGCGGGAAGGAACAGCTCCGCTCGAGCAGTATCTTTTCACAGGAGAACACCTCTTCGCAGATGCTCCTCTACGGGCGCAACCTCCTCTACACGGGGGAGGTGTACGACTTCGAGGCGCGCATGGAGGAAATTTCCTCCCTCCGCCGCGACGACGTCATGCGGGTCATCGGCGACAATTTCGACTTCTCCCGCGCGGCGGCGGCGTCCGTCGGAAACCTCAAGGAGAAGATCGCCCTGTGAGCCGCTTTGTCGGCTTCGAGCCCGTATGGGACGGGGAGAGCATCCTTCTCATTCTCGGGAGCTTTCCCTCCGTCAAGAGCCGCGAGGAGGGCTTCTACTACGGCAATCCGCGCAACCGCTTTTGGGGAATGCTCTTCGGCTTCTTCGGGGAGGACGTCCCCGCGGAGATCGAAAAGAAGCGGGAATTTTTGCACCGCCGCCGCATTGCCCTCTGGGACGTGTACGCCTCGTGCGAGGTCGTCGGCTCGTCGGACGCCTCCATTCGGGAAGGGGAGACGGCCGATCTTCCCCGCATCCTCTCCGCTTCCAAAGTACAAAGGGTTTTCTGCAACGGGTCGAAGGCGTACGAGGGGCTTTCCCTGCGCTTTCCGGAGCTTCTTCCGATCGCCCGCCGCCTTCCCTCGACCTCTCCCGCCAATCCCCGATACAGGGAGGAAGTTTGGCATGCGGCGCTTTTTGAAGTCTTTCCCGAGGAGCGGAAGGGGAGGAATGCATGAAAAACATGTGAAAAGGGTTGACATTTCCCTCTCCGTGCGGTAGAATAAAGACAAGAAAAAACGCTCCTTTCGGAGCCGTGGAGGAAATTATGTACGAAAAAGTTTGTAAGATGCTTGCCGAGCAGCTCAATCTCGATCCCGCTTCGATCACGCCCCAATCGGACGTCGTCAAAGATCTCGGGGCCGATTCGCTCGACGTTGTCGAACTCATGATGGCGCTCGAGGACGAGTACGGGATCACCCTTCCCGACGGCGAGGTGGAAAACGTCAAGACGGTGCAGGACATCGTCGACATGATGGAAAAGATCACGAAATAAGAAAAAACGTTACGGGCGGCGGTCACATTGACCGCCGCCCGTACTTTATATTTGCGTTTAATCGACTTCCACGGTGAGGAATTCCCGCACGGTGAAATTCCGCATGCGGACGAGGGCATAGGCGAAGAACAGCCCCGCAAAGAGGAGGACGGCGGCGACGCCGATCCCGAACATCCCCGCGATCTGTGCAAAGGAGACGCCGAGCCGCACATTCGTTACGCTTCGGATGACGGCGTTGATGACGGTATATCCCGTCACGGAAAGAACGAGCGAAAGGGGCACGGCGGCGGCGCAGAGGAGGGCGAGCTGCAAGAGAAGGAGAAGGTGGAGCTTCTTCTGTTCGAGCCCGAAGGCGAGGAGGATCCCGCTCGTCCTCGAGAACACGCGCACGTATTTATCGATCATGAGGAAGATGGTGAGCACCAGTCCCACCCCGAGCGCCGTTCCGACGATGACATAGAGGTTGAAGGCGAGCTCCTGCACCCCGTTCACCGTGTCGATGCCGATGACGAGCCCGTTCCCGGGGTAGGTGCAGGTGAATTTCCCCATGAATTCGCGCATGGGCGTCTCTTCGGGCCATTCGGAGAGGAGATAATAGTGGTACGTATCGCTGTTTTTCATGATGGGATTGCCTTCCGAGAGGAAGATGTTGGGGCGGAAGTAGCTCCCCGAATCGTGCCCCGCAAGCTCGTAATATTCCGAACGGACGATGCCGCACACCTTCCCCGAGAGGACGGAGCGCATGCTCCCGTCGGGGAGGCGCATGGAAATGGCGATGTTCTTTCCGACGAGCTCGTCCGCCTTCAATTTGTAGGCGCGCACAAGGGGCGCCCCGAGCGCGATCTCCTCCTCCGATTCGGGCAGCCGTCCCTTATAAAAGACGGTATGGTATCCGTAATCGCGGAGAAGTTCCACATAGTCGCCGTCGCGGAAGATGGGGGTTTCCCCGCATGCAACGGCGGAAAAAGCGATGGAGGTGCGTGCCTCATACACGGCCCCGCCCGTCGCCGCCTGCGTGAGGACGGTCGTAAGATCGATCGCCGTGCCGTACGTCTCAAGCGTCTTGTCGCGGAAGGAGTAGAAGTCGTAGGTGGCGTGTTCGGCGATCTCGACCGACTCCTTGAGCCCGTCGCCGATCTCCTCTTTGCTGAGCACATAGTTGGCGGAGGCGCCGCTCTCGATGAGCTCGTTGCGCTTCTCGTTGAGGGCCGTATTGTAGGTCAGAAACAGGCAGACGAGGAAGGCGAGACAGGCGAAGGTGAAGCACATTTTAACGTTCATCCATGCGTTGGTCGTCACGTTCTTGCGGGCGAGGGCGAAGAGGGAGACGGACTTATTCATGCCGCACCTCCTTGGCGATCTCCGCATTCTTCACCCGACGGTTGAGGAAGGCGAAGAGGAGAAGAACGAACGCCGCCATCGCGGCAAGGAGAACAAGCGACACCGCGGGGCGGAAGTGGGAGACGAAGTTGGAGCTGAACTTGTCGAAGAGCCGTGCGCACAGGTGCATGAAGTACACGTTGAACGCCATCGAGAAGGCCGTCCCCGCGACGACGGAGACGACGACAAGGAGGATGGCGACCGAACAGTAGACGGCGGCGATGCGGCTTCCCGTCGCCCCGAGGAGCTTCAATCGGCAGATCTGGCTCCTTCTTTGGCGGTAGAAGATCGCGATGAGGGAATAGAGGATGAAGAGCACCATCGCGCCGAGTACCCCCGCGACCGCGCCGAAGAAGGCTTGGGCGAGGTTGATGTTCTCGTATTGGCTCTCCGCCACCGACCCGAGCGACGCTTCGTATCCCGCATCCACGAGGTCGTCGTAGCGGCGGAAGAGGGTGCGCGTATCGGGGAAGGCGAACACGACGGAATCCATCTCCGCCGTCTCGTCGAGGGCAAGGTAGTAGTAGGCCGCGGGGACGACGCACTCCTGCGGGCGGCGGCGAAGTTCCTCCGCGACCGTACGGAAGGAGTAGATCGCCGTCACGCGGTATCTCTCTTGCCCGAGTTCCTTGAATTCGAGGTCGTCGCGGTTCAAAAAGGAGGCGTCGGGGGCGATATAGACGCTGTCGCCCACGCCCACGCCGAGGTACCCCGCGATGTCGGCGTCGAGGCAGATCTCGAAGTCGGCCTTGGGCCATTCCCCCTCGAGCTTTGCCGTGTCGTACTCCTTGAGCGCCCCCGAACCTTCATGCACCGCATATCCGCGGCGGACGATGGGGAGAAGCCCGTCGGCGGCGTCGGTGTTGATGGACTTCGCCCCCGCCGAGAGCATCGCATAGCGGGTGAGGCCGTTTCTCGACGCATACACGGGAACGGCGCCCACCTCCTCCGACGTTTCCCCCTTGACGTCCGCGACGGTGCAGGGGAAGAAGCGGAGGTAGTCGTCGAGCCCCGCATACATCCCCTCGGGCATATCGTAGAGCACCGAGATGACGGAAAGGAGGGCCGCGACGAAGGCGATGAGGATGACGCCGATGAGCGCGATCGTCTTTTTGAGGAAGTTGACCTCAAGAAAGATGAGTTTTGCAATACTTTTCATGGAAGATTAAAGGACCTCGGTCGAAAGAAGTTCTTTGATCGTCCTGCGCCTGAGCCGCAGAACGAGGTAGACGAAGAAGAGGAGGGCACAGCCGACAGTCGCCGTAAAGCCCGTAATGAGCATTCCAACGAGCCGCCGCCCCGTGATCTCCATCGAGACCCCCGTGGCGAAACGGATGACCTTTCCGATCACAAGATAGCCCGCGGCCGTCAGACAGACGGCAAGGGGGATCGCGAGGAGGGAGAGAAGGAAGAGCTGCATAAGGAGCAGCCGGGCGAGTTCGCCCCGCCCCATGCCGAAGGAGAGGTAGACGCCGCTTGCACGGGCAAACACCTTGAAGTATTTGTCCATCATGAGGAGGACGGTGAGCGCGATGCCGATGATGAGCGACGACCCGACCGTAATATACAGCGTGTTGGCGAGGGTGAGGATATTGTCGAACATCTTGATGGACCTTGCAAGCTCCATCCCGCCGTACATGACCCGCTTTTCGGCGTATTCCTCCGCCAGTTTATCGTCGGGCGTCCCGTCGAGGGGGTAGACGGGGGTCGGCAGTCTGCCCGATTTCGTGAAGAGGGGATGGCTCGCATGCAGCATGACGACGGGATAGAATTGCCCCGACTGCATGCAGTGGCCGCTGAGCTCGTAGTATTCGCGGCGAAAGACGCCGACGATCGTCGCCGTGAAGAGAGGGGAATCCTCTCCCTTGACCGTGAGCGCCAAGGAGGAGCCGATGCTCTCCGCACTTCCCCCGTAATTTTCGAGAAGGAGTTCGGAGACGGCGACCTCCGTTTCGTTTTCGGGAAGGCGGCCGATGAGGAAGTCGTCCATTCCGAACCGCGCCTTAAACTCCGCATAGTCCCCCTCGAAGAAGGGATAATCCGTATCGTACAGCCCATATACCATCGTATCGTCCGAGGGAGAGGGCGCCTCTTTTCCGTCGAAGGAAAGATCGATATAGCGGGCGATGGCGGAGACGAGATTCACGCGGTTTGCCTTGTTGACGCGGGTCGCAAGGGAGAAGCGGTTGAACCATACGGGGTCGTGCCCCGAAAACTCCTTGGCGAGCGCAAGTTCCTCCTCGGAGGGGATGCCGTTCGCCTTCGGCATGATCCGCGCATAGTTGGCGGAAGTGGTGTACGAGACCGTCTCGTCGCGCTTTGCCCGAAGGGCGCTGTTGTAGCCCGTAAAGAGGCAGATGAGGAAGGAAAGGTAGGCGATGACGAGGGAGAGCCGAAGGTTGATCCACGCGTATGCGCCGATGTTGCGTATGGCAAGGCGGAAGGGGGCGGGGGAGGGCCTATTCATGTTTCACCTCCTCCGCGATGCGTGCGTTTTTGATCTTCTTCGAGAAGATCGCATAGAGGATGAGGACAAAGACGACCATCGTCGCAAACAGCTCAAATGGCACAATGGGGTGGAAATGCGAGGCGAATTCCCACTCGAAGAGATAGGAGCAGAGGCGCATGAAGAAGAGGTTGAAGAGCACCGACCCCGCCGTGCCGAGCGCGATCGCGACCGTCCCGAGGAGGACGGCGACGGTGCAGTAGATCCCCGCGATCGTCCCCTCCCGTGCGCCGACGAGCTTCATGCGGCAGATTTGCGTCCGCCGCTGGCGGTAGAACATCGCGATGAGGCAGTAGAGGATGAAGAGGGCGGTGATGGCGAGCACCGCGGCGATCGCCGAGAAGAACGCCCGCACGAGGTCGATATTCTGATAGATCGCCACCGTCGCGTCGGTCAGAAAGACGGTAAATCCCGCCTCTTTGAGGCTTACGCTGTCCGAGCGCAGAAGCCGCGAGTCGGAGTAGCCGAGGTAGCAAAAGTCGAGCTGTTCGTTCCCGTCCACGCAGAGGTAGGCGGAACGGATGGGCATGGCGTTCAGGCTCTTGCGGTCGGGGTCGAGCGTGTCCGAATCGATGATCGCCGTAATGAGGAACTCCCGCTCTCCCACCTTCACCGTGTCGCCGAGCTTTGCGCCGACGCTGTTTCCGAAGAGGGAGGTGATCGCCGCTTCCCCGGGCGCAGTCGGCCATTCGCCTTCGGGGCGGAAGCCGATGGATTCCTCGACGAGAACGAAGTTTTCCGCCATGAGCGCAAAGGCGGTCGTCACGGATTGGTTGGGGAAGGGGTTGTCGTGCGTCTCGCAGACGGGGAGGGTGTAGCGCTTGCTTCCCGTCACCGCGACGTCGGACGTGAGCCCCGCGCGCACCCCGAACGCCCAACCCTCGGCATGCTCCTTCACTTCCCCGATCGTCGTATCGGCGGCGGCGAGGTTGAGGCGGCCCGCAAAGGCCGAATGATAGCCGTAGAGCCCCTCCGGGACGTCGAACACGACGGAGACGACGGAGAGGAGGGCGGAGCTGAACAGGGTCAGAATGAGCCCGATGAGAACGATCGTTCGGACAAGCAATTTGCATTCAAGTCCGATCAAATGAAATATCCGTCGCATTCAAACCACTTCTTTTTCTTCTGTTTGGGCGGGAATAGGGGTATTTTCGACGTCGCTCACGACGAGCCCGTCCGACATCGTGACGATGCGCTCCGCCTTCCTTGCGTCCTCGGGGTCGTGGGTGACGATGATGACCGTCTTTCCCGCGGCGTGAAGGGTGGAGAGGATGTGCATGATGTTTTCGCTGTTGGCGGTGTCGAGGTTCCCGCAGGGCTCGTCCGCAAGGAGGTAGGAAGGATCGTTGACGATCGCCCTCGCGATCGCGACCCGCTGCTGTTCCCCGCCCGAGAGGTTGCGCGCCTTCTCTTTGATTTTGGAAATGAGCCCGACGGCCTCGAGCGCCGCCTCGACCCTTTCGCGGTTGTTCTTCGACGGGCTCCCCGAGAGGATGAGGGGGAGCTCCACGTTGTCGTAGACGGTATAGCTCGGCTCGAGGTAGAAACTCTGAAAGACGAATCCCACCGTCTTATTGCGGTATTCGGCGACCTGCTTTCCCGAGAAGGCGGAAAGGTCCTTCCCGTCGACAAGCACCGTTCCCTCCGTGGGGCGGTCGAGGGTGCCGATCATGTTGAGGAGGGTGGACTTGCCCGAGCCCGACTTCCCCGTGATCGCGACGAATTCGCCCTCCTTTATATCGAGCGAAACGCCGCCGAGGGCAAACAAACTCGCCTCTCCCGTCTTGTACTCCTTTTTCAAGCCTCTTACGCTGATCATGTTTTTTCTCCCGCGGCGGACGTCCCGCCCGAACCGCAAATTTCTTCCGATAAAATTGTACCTTTTTCGGCCGCCGTTGTCAAGAAAGCAGGGGTCGCTTTGAAAGAAAATTTTTTTTCGGAATTCCCGACAAGCCGCGTGAAGAAGTTGACAATCCGAATAGGTTATTGTATAATGATAAGCGACGAAATCGGACTTTCCGCGGGAAAAGTGCGGAAAGATCCGGATTCTTCACGAAAAAATTCAAAGAAGGAGGCGAAAAATGCACAACATTTCCAGCCTGCTCCTTGTGGGGACCGGCCTTGCGGTCGGGCTCATCATCCTCGCCTTTGCCGTCGGCGCCGCCGCGGCGATGGGGATCTTATGGGTGGTTCTCAAAAAAGTTTCCCAAAAAAAGTCTCAGCAGAAGCTCGATGAAACTTCGAAGCGCGTCGAGGAAATGATCCAAAACGCCGAAACGAAGTGTAAACAGTTAAAGCAGGAAGCAATTTTAGAGTCGCAGGAGCAGGATCTCAAAAGACGTAACGAATTCGACAAGGAGATGAAGGAGAAGCGCGCCGAACAGCAGCGCGTCGAATCCCGTCTCACACGGCAGGAGGACCTTCTCGAAAAACGCGAGACGGAGATCTCCCGCAAGGAGCAGTCCCTCGAGGCGCAGAAGAACAACCTCGCAAAGCGCAACGAGGAGATGCAAAAGACGCAGGAGGCCCTTGCCCAGCAGCGCGAGACGCTCTCCCATCAGCACGAACTCATGACGGCCGAGCTCGAGCGCGTCGCCCAGCTCACGAGGGAAGAGGCGAAGAAGCAGCTCACCGACGAGATCCTCGACGAGACCCGCCGCGAACTCGCCGTTCAGGTGCGCAACCTCGAACAGCAGGCGAAGGAGGAGGCGGACCTCAACGCGAAGAACGTCATTTCGCTCGCCATCCAGCGCTGCGCTTCCGAGCACGCATCCGAGACGACGGTCTCCGTCGTCCCGCTCCCCAACGACGACATGAAGGCGCGCATCATCGGGCGCGAAGGGCGCAACATCCGCGCGATCGAGAACGCCACGGGCATCGAACTCATCATCGACGATACGCCGGAAGTTGTCATCCTCTCGGGCTTCGACCCCGTCCGCCGCGAGATCGCCCGTCTCACCCTCGAGCGGCTCATCACCGACGGCAGGATCCACCCCGCCCGCATCGAGGAGACGGTCGAAAAGGTCACGAAGGAACTCGACCAGCAGATCAAAACGGCGGGCGAGAACGCCATGTTCGAAGTGGGGATCTTCGGGCTCCATCCCGAGATCATCAAGCTCATCGGGCGGCTCAAATTCCGCACGAGCTACGGGCAGAACGTCTACCGCCACTCCATCGAGGTCGCCCAGCTCGCGGGCCTCATGGCGCAGGAGCTCGGGCTCGACGTCAACTTCGCCAAGCGCGCGGGGCTTCTCCACGACATCGGCAAAGCCGTCGACCACGAACAGGAGGGCACCCACATCCAGATCGGTGCGGACCTCGCCAAGAAGTATAAGGAAAACGCGATGATCGTCAATGCGATCATGGCGCACCACGGCGACGTCGAACCCAAGACGATCGAGGCCGTCCTCGTGCAGGCGGCAGACGCCATTTCGGGCGCACGGCCGGGGGCACGCCGCGAGACGGGCAGCAACTACGTCAAGCGCCTCGAAAAGCTTGAGGAGATCGCTTCCTCCTTCCACGGCGTCGACAAGAGCTATGCGATACAGGCGGGCAGGGAAGTCCGCGTTATCGTAAAGCCCGATCAGGTCGACGACGCGAAGGCCCTCTTCCTCGCAAAGGACATCGCGAAGAAGATCGAGAGCGAGCTCGAATATCCCGGGCAGATCAAGGTCAACGTCATCCGCGAATTCCGCAGCGTCGAGTACGCAAAGTAAGCGGTTTCTCCGCGCCCTCCTTCGGGAGGGCGTATTTTTTGCCCAAAATGCGCTTTCGCGACAAAACTTCCCCATATTTGCGCTTTCGTCCGTGTTATCCTCTTTTCAAACGCGCGCGCGGGAGGGAAGCATGGCAAGAAAGATCGTAGTCACGTCGGGAAAGGGCGGCGTGGGGAAGACGACGGTATGCTGCAACCTCGGCGTTCAGCTTGCGCGGAGAGGGCTCCGCGTCGCCGTGTGCGACCTCGACTTCGGGCTCAACAACGTCGACGTCGTGTTCGGCGTCGAGAATGCGGCCGTCTACGACGTCTCCGACGCGGTGGAGGGCCGTTGCCGTCCGCGGCAGACCCTCGTCCGCCATCCCCGCTACCCGACCCTCTTTTGCCTCGCAAGCAACCGCGTCTCGGAGCGCTACATCTCCCCGCAGGCGGTGCGTCTCGTCCTCGAGAGCGTCGCCCCGCAGTTCGACTTTATCCTCATCGACTCCCCCGCGGGCATCGAGGAGGGCTTTCATCGGGCGGCGGCATGCGCGGAGGAGGCCCTCCTCGTCACCACGCCGCACATTTCGGCGATGCGCGACGCCGACCGCGTCTCGGGCATTCTGAAGAGCTACCGCTTCCGCGACGTCGGGCTTGTCGTCAACCTCGTGAAGAGGGACATGGCGCGGCGGGGAGAGATCCTCTCCCCCGAAGAAATTTCGGCGGCGCTCCGCCTCCCCGTGCGGGCGGTCATCCCCGAGGACGACAAATTCTTTCTCGACAACGTATCCGAACGGTCGCGCGCATTTCGGCTCCTCTCCGAGTTCTACCTCGGAAGAAGGGAGGAGGGGCTGTTTTGGAGGAGGCGGAAGGGATGAGAGAAGAGGAACGTTTGCGCCTTAAGCGCATGCTCGAAGGGGACAAGGAGGAGCTCTCGCCCCGCATGCGGCAGGCGGCGATCGCCGATTTCAAGCGCGTCGCGGAGGAATATTTCGAGACGGACGGCGGCTTTCGGCTCGAGACGGAAAAGAGCGGCCGCGGGACGGAGGTCAGGCTCACCTTCCGCATCGTCCGCGCAAAAAATTTTACTTCCCTCCCATAAATTTACGATACGCAATTGACAAACGGGTCGGACTGGTGTAAAATATCCCAAAGAAGGAGGGCAGGATGGGCAACAACTTTCTCATCGTCACCGACACGGGGAGCGATCTCCCCGAAAGCTATTACAAGGAGCACGGGGTCAAAGTCATACAGCTCGGCTTCATGATGGACGGCGTCACTTACGACGGCGTCGAAACCCCGCTTCCCGACGTCAAGTCGTTCTACGCCGCCCTTCGCGGCGGGGCCATGCCCAAGACCTTTCAGGCGACGCCAGAACAGGTCAAACGATGCCTCGTTCCCGAGCTCGAGGCGGGGAGGGACGTTCTCATCGTCTCCTTTTCCTCGGGGCTCTCGGGCACATACGGCAGCTACGTCGCCGCCGCCAAGGAACTCATGGAGGCCTACCCGAGGCGCAAAGTCGCCGTCGTCGATTCCCTCTGCGCCTCCCTCGGACAGGGGCTCTTCGTCGACTACCTCGTGAAGAAGGCGGAAAGCGGCGCCTCCCTCGAGGAGACCGTCGACTACGCCGAGGGGCTAAAACAGCACATCTGCCACTTTTTCACGGTGGAGGATCTCTATCATTTGAAGCGCGGCGGCCGCGTCTCGGCGGGGGAGGCCTTCGTCGGGACGGTGCTCAACATCAAGCCCGTCCTCCATGTCGACGGAGAAGGGCACCTCATCCCGATCGCAAAGACGATGGGGCGGCGGAAGTCCATCTCCGCCCTCGTCGAACGGATGAAGGAGCTCGAAGAGCTCACCCCGACCGATCCCATCTACATCAGCCACGGCGACTGCGAGGAGGACGTGGGATCCCTCCTCACCCTTCTTAAAAGGGAGTTCGGGGAGCGGGAAGTGTTTGTCGGCGCGATCGGGCCCGTCATCGGCGCCCACTCGGGCGCGGGCACCCTCGCCGTGTTCTTCCGCGGCCGTCACCGCTGAAAAAAACGGAGCACAGTAAGGACCTGTGCTCCGTTTTTTGTTTGTCGATTCAGATTTCACCCGCTTCGCGCAGCTTGGAAAACTGCTCGAGGGCGCTGTATTCCCGCCGATACATCCCGCGCCGCCGATCGTCCGAACCTTGGAAGTCGTCGTAGCGGGAGAAGATATCCTTCGCCTTGTCGAAGTCCGTCCACACGGGCCGCATGCCCACTTCCCGTTCCCAGTCGGTGGGGCGGCGGGGGGTCTCGCCGATTTTCGTGCAGAGATAGTAGTACGAGCGATACTTCCTTTCGCCGAAGTACTCGTTCAGGATGAAAAAGCACCGCCGCGGAATTACTTTGAGCCCCGTCTCCTCCGCGACCTCGCGAATGCAGCACGCCTTGGGCGATTCGCCGCCTTCGAGCCCTCCCCCGGGGAGCATCCAGACGTCGACCTCCGCCGCATACGAGAGGAGGATGCGATCGCCGTCGAGGATGATCGCACGGCTTGCCTTCCGCACTTTCGTGGGGGTATGGGATGCGTTTTCGCCGAAAATGTCAAGCTCGGGGATGCGCTCCATTCCGTCTCCTTCCGTTCGGATCCCGCCGCTTTTCGTTGCTTCTCTTTGCGCCGATCCTTCGCTTACGTCGTTACTCGCGCCGATCCTTCGCCGCTTCTTTGCGCTGTCCGAACGCTCCGCCCTTCGTACTTATCCGCGAAAGGGGATCCTGAATATTTTACCCCACCCCGCCCCGTTTGTCAACCATTTTCCCGCATTCTAAAATACGTCATGTTGCGCGAAGTCGAAACATCACCTTATTCTTGGCTCCTCCGCGGGAGGTGGAGCGCGCCATTTCTACTCAACAGCCCGGTGGGCTGTGAGTGGCGCGCGACAGGAGCGGTGGCCTCCGCTCCGGGGTTTCGGCGGTCCCTGCCGCCGAAACGGGCACGGCGAAGCCGTGACGGATGGGGGGCAATTCTAAATCACGTCATGTTGCCCCGCGAAAACTCGCGGGGCAACATATGAAACGATGCTTATTCAAAGCCGATACATCAAGATTTATCGTCGCAGAGCATCAAGACCCCCGCAATGAGATTGACAAACAGCAGGGAGCAGATCTTAAACGCAGTCGAAACGGGCAGCCCCTGCTCCGTCCTCTTGAAATAGGTGACGGTCATGGGGATGGTCCACAGGAGGGGAATGAGAAGGAAACTCGCCGACGCAACACACCCGAGGACCATAAAGACCTTGGCAAGCGTGCGGAGGACGTTCTCTCCCTGATTAACGGGCTGAACGGGTTGGGACTGCGGCGAGGCCGTCGCACAGCCGCAATTGGGACAGAAGGACGCGCCGTCGGGGATCTGAGATCCGCAATTCGGACAGTAACTCATAGATTTCTTCCTTTTTTCTTTTATTTTATCACACCTTCCCGTGCAAGTCAATCCCTTCCCCAGATCCGAAGGGAAATTTTTGCAGGAACAAAAGAGACGTGCGAAAGCGTCTAAGAATGCTCTCCCGCCCGCCGCGTAGCGGCGCGCTTGTCAAGACAAGACAAGCTCACGCCTAAATGCCAAAATTATATTTCATTTAATTTTTCTATGAGTTTGTCCCTATCCCATAAAATTACATTATTTGTTCATAACAAATTTAGCTCGGCGAAATACTTTTCGGGGAATTTTGCAAGATATTCGCAATGTCCGAATCCCTCATGCACCCAAAAACGCATTTTCGGATAACTCTTTTCGATTTTCTTCCGCTGTTTATAATCGGCGTCTTTGCTGCCGAACGCAAGCAAAACTTTCTCTTGCAACTTCTCGTCATAGTGCGGGAATTCAAAAGAACAGCAGGCGGCAACGACGTTTTTGATGCTCTTTTTGCTCATACCCGCAAGCGCTTTTGCCATACTTTCTCCGAAGATCCCATAAGTTTCTTCCATCTTTCGGACGGATCGTTCTGGGTACTTGAGCACTCTCTTCTGCTTTTTCAAAAATACCGACGCAACGACTTTTTTGAGGATAGGCGCGTTTTTGAAAAACGGCGCACCCTCGAATACGATGTGTTCGATTTTGATTGACTTCTCGGAAAACAGTTCAAGCCCCACGCGCGCACCGAGCGACGCACCGAACAAAAGCTCGATCTCTTGGATATTTTGCTCTTTCAAATACGCAAGGAGCGTCCTTGCCTCCTCTTCCGCCGAAATAAAGTCGCCCTTATCTTCTCCATGCCCCGAAAGATCGGGCGAGATGACGCGGTACTTTTGAAGTGAATTTCCGATTAAAGTTGTCATTGTCTTTCCGTCCGCAAGCATCGGATGCAGGAGCAGAAGAATTTTTCCCTGCGGATTCCCGTATTCTTTAATGACCATTTTTTATATTCTCCTTTTAAGGTATTTTAGACCAACTCTATAGATGCCCGTCGTCCGTGCGTACAAATTGAAATTTGATATTGAATGTAGAACTTATCCACGGGCGACTTTTACCAAGTCACACAAGGCGTCATCTCTTTTATTGCTTTCTCCAAGCCGAGTTGAAGATCGCTAAGCCTATGCCATACAATACTTCAAT
>CANQQM010000006.1 GCA_947626005.1 uncultured Clostridia bacterium | reverse complement strand
GCCCTTGAGCTCCTCCGCCTGATAATCGGCGGGGAAGGTGACGTTTACGTCCTTGGTCTCGCCGACGTTCATGCCGGCGACCTGTTCCTCGAAGCCGGGGATGAACTGCCCCGAGCCGAGCGTGAGATCGTACCCCTTCGCGGTGCCGCCCTCGAATTCCTCTCCGTCGACCTTTCCGACGAAGTCGATCTTGACGGTATCGGTGATGCGGGCGGGACGGTCGGTGACTTCCGCGCTCGTTGCGACCCGTTCACGGGCGGCGCCGATCTCGCGGGAGACGTCGGCGTCCGTAACATTATACTCGATTTTGGGGATCTTTATACCCGTGTATGCCCCGATCGTGACGTCGGGCTTTACGGGGACGGTCGCGACGAGGACGACGTTCTCCTCCGAGAAGTCGTCGCCGAGCGCAACTTCGGGATCGCCGACGGCGGTGAAGTTGTCTTTCTCCGCCTCGAGCGCCTCCTCATAGTGCTCCGAGAAAAGAATGTTGAGCGCCGCTTCGAAGAAGAGCCCCTTGCCGTAGAACGCCTCGAGGATGTGCTTGGGCGCCTTGCCCTTGCGGAATCCGTTGACGGCGTATCTGTGGCGGTTCTCGCGGTACGCTTTGTCGTTCGCCGCCGTCCACTCCTCGGCGGTAAAGGTCATCGTGATCTTGACCGTGCTCTTTTCTGCGGGTGCTGCTTGGTAGTTCATATCTCACTCCTAAAGTTTATTTCCCTTTCGCTTGCTATATTTTACCATAACGCGCGCCAAAAGGAAAGCGTTTTTTGTTTACAAATTCGAGTTTTTCCGTTATAATGAGGAAAAACCCCGCCGCGGCGCGGCGCGCAAGGTGGTGAAAACCATGCCTCAGGACGCTTTTACCCTCCGTCTCGTTGCAAAAGAACTCGACGAAACGCTCTCGGGAGGACGCATCAACCGCATCAATCAGCCCTCCCGCGACGAGGTCTCCCTTCTTATATACACCGGAAAACGCACGCTCAAACTCTCTTTGAACGCAAATGCCTCCGACTGCGGCGCCTACTTCGACGGAACGGAGACGGAGAACCCCGCCGTCGCGCCCAATTTCTGCATGCTTCTGAGAAAACACATACAAGGGGCGCTCGTTTCCTCCGTGGGGCTCGTCGGATTCGAGCGCATCCTCCGCTTTCGGCTCCTCTGCGGTTCGGATTTTTCCACGGCGGAACGGGAATTATACCTCGAAGTCATGGGCAAGTATTCCAACCTCATTCTGACGGAGAACGGGGTCATCCTCGGCGCCCTCAAGACGACAAGCCTCGACGACGCCGTCCGCCGCATGATCTTCCCGGGGGTGAAGTACGTCCTCCCCGCCCCGCAGGACAAGGCCGACCCCTCCGACGAAGGCGCCCTCCGCGCCGTCCTTCAAAGCCCGATGGAGGACCTCGGCCGCTTCCTCTTTACGCGGGTCGCGGGGCTTGCGCCCTCGACGGCGGAGCAGATCGCGGCAAGCTACAAAGGGGGCGATCTTTGCGACCATGTGCGCACTTTTCTCTTTTCCGACGACATTTCCCCCTGCGTTCTCGAGCGGAACGGGGCGCCCGTCGACTTCTACGCCCGTGCCGTCGCGGGGGCGACAAGGTATCCGACGCTCTCCGCCGCCCAGTCGGCGTATTACGACAAAAAGCGCACCGTCCGCCGCTTTGAAGGGGCGCAGCGGAAACTTTCTTCCGCCGCCTCCGCCGCGATCAAGAAGCAGGAAAAGCGGCTTGCCCTCCTCCTCGAAAAACGGGAGGCGGTCTCGGACGCGGTGAGCCTCCGCATCAAGGGAGAGGTGCTGACCGCCAACCTCTTCGCCGTAAAACGGGGGGAGACGGGTGTTAAATTTCCCAATTTTTACGAGGACGGCGCCCTCCTCTCCATTCGGCTCGACCCCTCCCTCTCCCCCGCGCAGAACGCGCAGAGCTACTTCAAGCGCTACCGGAAGGCAAAGCGCACCCTCGAAATGCTCGTTCCGCAGGAGGCGGAGACGCGTGCCGAGCTCGACTATCTCCGCTCCCTCCTTGCGGCGGTCGCCTCCGCCGAGTCGAGGGAGGATCTTGTCTCCGTCGGGGAGGAAATGACGGAAGCGGGGCTTCTCCGCGCCGAACAGCATCCCAAAAAACACACACAAGCTATCCCCTATCGCACCTATGAGCGGGAAGGGTTCCGCATCTTTGCGGGGCGGAACAATCTGCAAAACGACCGACTGGTGCGGCAAAGCTCGGAAAGCGACCTCTGGCTGCATGCCCGCGGTCTCCATTCCTGTCATGCGGTCATCAAAACGGAGGGACGGCGCGTTCCCGAGAGCGTCAAGCGCTTCGCCGCCGCCGTCTGCGCAAAGTTTTCGGACGGGCACGGCGAAAAAATCCCCGTCGACTGCTGTGAAGTGAAGTATGTGAAGAAGCCGCCGAAGAGCAAGGCGGGGTTCGTCCTCTATTCGAAGTTCGAAACGCTTGCGGGCGACCCGACCCTCTTGAGCGAATAAAAAAAACGGAGCGTAAAGCTCCGTTTTTTTACCCCCACTCCCCTATTTTATGCGAAGTAGATCTTGATATAGGCGAGGTTGATGCACTTGTCGGCGGTCGTGAAGTCGAGGCGGAGGAAGCCGCCCGTCACTTCGTATTCCGTCGTGACGATCTGCCCCGCCGTGCCGCTTCCGACGGCGATATCGCTCCGAAGCGTCTCCCCGTTGGCGGAGACGTTGATGCCCGAAGAGCAGTTCCACGGATTGAGGAAGCACAGCTCGATGCGGTAGTTCCCCTCTTCGGGAAGTTCGAACACATAGCTCAGCTTCCGTGCCACGTTGTTTTCGAACTGGTTCTTCGTGTAGCGGTTGGAGACGGCCTTCCCCGCCTCGGCGGAGAGCCCCTCCTGTGCCCATGTGTTGGCGGTGCTGATGCCGCCCGCGGTGGAAGCGGAACCCGCCGTGCCCGACTTCGGGTCGGCGCCGTCGGCAAGTCCCCAGTGCATGCCCGTCGCATAGTCCGCGCCGAAGAGCTGTTCGGTGACCGAATTGTACCTTCCGAATTTCTCCCCCGCGGGAAGGGTCTCCGTGTCGTAGTCGCCGCAGTTGACAAAGTAGGCGACCGCGCTGTCGCGCTCTCCCTTGAATTCGTCGCGGAAGGTGACGACCGCCGTATAGAGGTAGCTCCCGATGCGGGCGGAATTTCCCTCCGCCGAAGAGACGGTGACGGGGATGAGAGAACGCGTCTCGCCGTTTACCGTCACATCCTCTGCCGCCGAGACGACGGAGGCGGGGATGGGAATGAGAACTTCGTACATGTTTTCGGGACCGTTGTATTCGAGGGTCCTCTCGAAGAGGACGGTCTCCCCGGACGAAATGCGGATGCTCTTGCCCGCGTCTGACTTCGCAAAGTAGGCGACAAGGTGGTTGGTCTTTGCCTTATCCACCGCCATGCGGTAGGTAAAGGAGCCGCCCGCCGTCGCATAGCGGGAGGTCGCAAGCTCCTCGTCTGCGGTCGAGCCGACCGAGCCGCCGTCCGTCATTTTGTGCCAGTCGTCGATCTCGTATTGGCCGTAACCGGGCTGGACGGTATCGATTTTTTCGAAGGTGTAGTTCTTCGTGCCCTCGTCGGCCGTCTCCCCTTCCCCGAGGAATTCGAAGTACACGCCGTAGCGCTCGGTGTACTGGCGGAAGAAGTAGGAATAGACAAGCTCCTCGTCCCCGCCCGAGAGGACGAACTTTCCGTCCTTTGCCGTAAAGTGAGAGGGAAGGTCTGCCATGAAGGCCTTGGCGCTGCTCCCCTTGAGGTGCACGGTCTCCGAGAATCCGCCGAGATCGCGCGAGGCGGGAACGAGCACGTTGACGCCGTCCGTCGACGTCTTCATGTTGTTCGTCCCGAGCTCCGCCGCAAGCACGAAGGGGCCGTATTTGAAGGCGTAGGCGTTGGGATTGTCGGGAAGGGAGTAGGCCTTGAACGTCTTTTTGAATGCGATCTTGACCTCGTCCCCCTTCTTGACGTCGACGGAGAGGAATCCGTCGTCGGGCTCCTCCGGAACGGGATTTCCGTTGAGGGTGACTTCGAACTTCTCCGTCCAGTCGGGAATGCGGAGTTTTAGCTCGGTCTTGCCCGCGTCGATATGAAGGGTCGCCTCGTCGGAATTCTCGAGGTCTGCGGTCTGGGTGAGGCTGACGCGATCGGTCTTGAGGGTGGAGTCAAGGTACATGGCGACGACCGTCTCGTCCTCATCCTTATAATAGATGCTGTCGTTGAGCTTGGTGAAGCTCTCCATGCCGCTCCCCGTGCAGCACCAGAAGTGCTCCGTGGGAGAGGAATAGACCTTGAAATACCCCGTCCCCATCGGCTGCCAGTAGGTCGTCATGCCCGTCTCGGGGTTCTGCGACGCCCAGATGTCGTTGAGGTAGGTGTTCTCGTAGAAGTCGAGATACTTCTTCTCCCCCGTAACGGAGAAGAGCATGCGGGAGAGTTTGAGCATGTTGTAGGCGTTGCACGTCTCGCAGTTGGCGCGGGTGCGTTCGGCGTCGAGAATGTCGTCTTTGCCGAAGTGCTCCCACTCCGAATTTCCGCCGGTAATATAGGTATGGTGTTCGGTAACGCGTTTCCAGAACTTTTCCGCAAGCTCGAGCATGTCGTCTGCGTCCACCTCTTTCCCGTCGATCGTCCTGTCGTCGAGGGTCATGTAGCGGTTGAGGGCGCCGATGATCTTGGGGATGGTCGTGTTGGCGTGGCGGCCGTCGAGATAGTCCGCCTTTTCCGAGAGGATGTCCTCGAAGAGGGAGGTCGCCCGCCCCGGGTTTGCGATGTCCTCGTCGAACTTGTGCGCGGCGATCGCGTGCTTTTCCTCCCCCGTGATCTTATAGAGGTTGTACATGCAGTCGTTCATGCCGCCGTATTCGATGGCAAGCACCTTTGCGCGGGTCGCCTCGTCCCACTTGGAGACGCGATCGTACACCCAGTCGCCGAGCTTGGTGACGACCGTCTTTGCGGTGTCGTTCCCCGTGTAGACGACGATATCGACAAGCCCCGCGATGAGCTTGTGCATCGTGTACCACGGCACCCACGCCTCCGTCGAGATGTTCGACTTTCCCTCCTCGACGTTGTCGAACTGAAGTTCGGGCGTTGCGAGGGCGCGGGCCCCCCAAAGGAACCCCTCCTTTGCGCCGACCGACGTCGCACGGTCCTGACAGATCTTGAGCTCGCGGACGATCGCATCGATGCGGGATTTTATTTCCTTCCTCGTCGCCTCGGGCGTGCCCGCGTTCGCATACGCCTGCGCAAGCGCCGAGAGGTAGTGCCCCATCGTGTGGCCGCCGATGAGGGAATGCTCCCATCCCCCGCCGTAGGCCTCGGCCTTGGGCTCGAGCCCGGCGTTGTCGTAGAAGTCGGAAAGAAGGCGGTCCTTGTCGATGGAAAGAAGGTACGAAAGCTCCTTCATAAGGCCGTTTTCGGCGTAGCTGTCGGTGATGACCGTCTCCCCGACGGTCGCAAATCCGACGCTCCCCGTCCCCTTCGCGCCGCAGCCGACCGCCGACGGAAAGAGCGGTACACAAAGGCATGCGGAGAGCGCGATCGAGATGGCTTTCTTGGCTCCCTTATGTTTCATTTTCACATTTCCCCCTTTTTGAACGGTTTTTTCGTTCAAGACTTGTCTTTCCCGAAAAAATATGGTACAATCATTATAATTTATTAGGGGGAAATCCGACAAGCACATTTTCGGATTTTATGGTAACAAAAAGTAAGATGATAAGGCTCGATCTCGAAAAACCCGTCGAACCCGTCCTCTTCGGGGAATTCCTCTCCCCCGAGCGCGGTTGGCGGCACCTCACGCGAAATCTTATTGATTACGAACTCATGATCGTGACGGAGGGGACCCTCCTCATCGGCGACGACAAGGAGGAATACCGCGTGAATGCGGGAGAGTACCTTCTCATGCCGCCGACCCGCTATCAGCACGGCACCAAGCCCTGCCGCTGCCGCTTCTTCTGGCTGCACTTCCGTTGCGGCGCGGAGCATGCAAACTGCACTCTGCCGAAAACGGCGCCCGTCGCCGACATGGAGGCGGTGAAAACCATCTTCCAAAGGATGTTCGAAGCCGAACGCTCAGACCCGCGGGGACTGAAGCCGAAGTACCTTGCTACCCTTCTTCTCGTCGAACTTGCAGGCGTCGAGACGCAGGCGCCTCTCTCCGCCCGAGCACGGCTTGCGGAACGGGTCAAAGAGCTCGTCTTTCGCTATCGGTTCACCGATCCGCGGGTCGCGGACCTTGCGCGGGAGCTCGGCTACCACGAAAAGTACCTCTCGAGCGCCTTCCGCGCCGAGACGGGAACAACGCTCAAAAAATACATCGCCTCCGTGCGGCTTGCCGAGGCGAAGCGCATGCTCCTCGAAACGGACTACACCGCCTCGGAGATCGGCTACTACTTGAACTTCCCCGTTCCGCAGACTTTTTTCCGCTTTTTCCGCGCCGAAACGGGTATGACGGCAAGCGCCTTCCGCGCCGCCCACTTAATTTGATTTTTATCGAAATAAAGAAAACTCGGGTCCGAAAACCCGAAAAAACGATAAAAAATCGGGGAAAATCCCCGAAAAATGCGAATTCCGTTATTTTGATTTTCGTCTAAATAACGGTATTTCTTTTTATTTGTCCTTCTCTTTCGTCTCGCGGACGAGGCCCTCCAAAATGGAGGCGGCGTCCGCCGCCAAGGCGGGACAGGGCCGCTTTTTGTAGTACTCGGCGGTGCGCTTTTCGGCGTTCGGGGAGGTGTCGGGAACGATCCCCGCACCCGTCAAAAGGTCGGCGCAGCGGATGCTCCCGTTTCTTTCGCGGAAGCGGCGTGCAAACTCCTGTTCGAGCGCGTAGAGTTCGCTCTTTCCCGCCTTCGGAAAGAGCAGCCCGAGGCAGACGCAGGCGCCGCTCACGGTGCCGCACACTTCCCGCATGCGGCCGAGCCCTCCGCCGAGGGGGAGGGTAGCGCGGAGCATCGTCTCACGGTCGGCGTCCATCTCGTCGAGAAAGGCGAGAACGACCGCCTGTGCACAGTTGTACCCTTCGAGGAATGCCTTCCTTGCGATCTCTCCGCGATCCATTTGACTTTTCTCCTTTTGCGTGTTATAGTTATGCATATGAAGATCTATTACACTTTGCGGGAGCTCTCGGGGGAGGAGGCCGTCCGCGCCGCCCTCCAAAGAGAGGGACTGCCCTCTTTCGAGCTCCGCCGAAGCGAACACGGGAAGCCCTACCTTTTCGGGGAGGGAGCGCCGAAGATCGGCGTCGCCCACACGAAGGGGCTGACTGCCGTCGCCCTTTCCCCCGTCGAGGTCGGGCTCGACGTCGAACGGCGGGAGGAGCGCACCTTCCCCTCCTATCTCCGCCGCCTCACGGATCGGGAGCGCGAGGAGGACTTTTTCGTCTTATGGACGGCGAAGGAGGCGTATATAAAATACCGCGGCGAAACGCTCTCTTCGTTGCTCCTTCGGCTCCGCTTCGAAAAGGAAAGGCTGCTTTTGGACGGCGCCCCGTTAAGCGAAGATTTTGCCTTCTTCGAACTTTCGGGCTGCCTCTTCTGCGTCTGTACGGCGGAAAGGGAAGCCGTCGAACTTCTTCCCTTTTAAGAGATGCGAAAAAAGCCCGAGAGGGCTTTTTTTTACGGCTTCTTTTTGTCGGAGCGGTGCGCCTTCTTCCATGCCTTGATCTCCGCAAGCCGCTCCTTGTATTTGGCTTCGAGCCCCTCCCCGTCGGGAAGGTAGTATTCCCGCCCGACAAGGGAATCGGGAAGGCACTGCATGGCGGTGAGTTTTTCCTCGGTGTCGTGCGCGTACTCGTACCCCTTGCCGTAGTCGAGCTCCCGCATGAGCTTGGTGGGCGCATTGCGGATGACGAGGGGAACGGGCTCGGCGGGCATGAGTTCGGCGTCGCGCTTCGCAAACATGTACGCCCTGTCGAGGGCGTTGGATTTGGGGGCCATCGAGAGGTAGACGACGGCCTCCGCAAGATTGACCGTACACTCGGGCATTCCGATAAAATGGCAGGCCTGGTATGCGGCAACGGCGATCTCGAGCGCCCGCGGGTCGGCAAGGCCGACGTCCTCGCTTGCAAAGCGGGTGACGCGGCGGGCGACGTAGAGCGGGTCCTCCCCCGCCTCGAGCATGCGCGCAAGCCAGTAGACGGCGGCGTCGGGGTCGGAATTGCGCATCGACTTATGCAGGGCGGAAATGAGGTTGTAGTGTTCCTCCCCCGCCTTGTCGTAGAGGAGGGAGCGGCGCGAAGTGCACTGGGCAACGGTCTCCGCCGTCACGACGATCGCGTCCTCCTTGACGTCGCCGTTGAGGACCGCCATCTCGAGGGTGGAGAGCGCACTGCGCGCATCCCCGTTGGCGAACTCCGCGATGCGCTCGAGGAGGTCGTGCGAAATTTCGACATGCTGCCGTCCGAATCCCCTTTCGTCGCGGACGGCGCGTTCGAGAAGGGCGGTGAGGTCCTCCGCCCCGAGGGGCTGCAACACGAACACTTTACAGCGGGAGAGGAGCGCCCCGTTGACTTCGAAGGAGGGGTTCTCCGTCGTCGCCCCGATGAGGATGATGCTCCCCTTTTCGACGAAGGGCAAAAAGGCGTCCTGCTGGGCCTTGTTGAAGCGGTGGATCTCGTCGACGAAGAGGATGGTCTTTTCGCCGAACAGCCTGTTCTTTTCCGCCCGTTCCATGACTTCGCGGATCTCTTTTATGCCGCTCGTGACCGCCGAAAAGTCGATAAAACTCGCCTTGGTGCGGTGGGCGATGATGCGGGCAAGGGTGGTCTTTCCCACCCCCGGAGGGCCCCAGAAGATCATCGAGCCGACGTTGTCGCTCTCGATGAGCCGACGAAGGAGCTTCCCCTCGCCGAGAAGGTGCTTTTGCCCGAAAAATTCGTCGAGCGTCGTCGGACGGAGCCGTGCCGCAAGCGGCTGCATCTCCTCCCGCGTAAAGAGCGTCTCTTGTTGCATATCTTCCTCCGCGGGAGCACTTCCCGCCCATACAAGCATTATAACAGACGGAGGAAGAAATGTCAACCCGAAAAGGCCCCGCTTATTTCCCCTTGACCCTTGCGATGTCGATATTGTCGCGGCGGCGGTCGGAGAGCGCCTTTACGGGGTGATCGGCGTTCTGGATGCGGTAGTCGTGCCCGAGCTCCAATATGGCTTTTTCGATGACCGTGTGCGTCCCGACCGTGTTCGGCTTGCCGTTGATGCGGGCATTGTAGCCGAAGTAGCGGAAGGTGTCGGGCACGCGGTCGAGCTCCTCCCAGCCCTCCTCGACGGCGGTGAGGCGGACGCTCTTCAGGACTTCCCGAACGTAATCCTTCCTCGAGCGGAGCTTCAGAAGTTCGGGGAATTCCCCGCCCTCGGGCAAGATTTGCTGCCAGACCTTCCCCTCGTACGTCTTGAGAAGATCCGCCGCCTCGTGAAGGTGACAGACTTCCTCCTCGAAGTGCATCTCCCAGATCTTTTTGATGCGCTCGTCCTTTTCGTCCATATAGCAGGAGTAGTAGAGGTAGCACTCGGTGTACTCGTTCATGAGGAGGCATTCCCACCACGTCATCGAAGGGTCTTTGAGGCACCCGTAGCCCGTGACGTGCTGTTCCTCGATCATCGCGATCTCGTTGTAGAGCTTGCGCCCGAGCGGGGTCGCATAGAGGTTGGCGACGTTCATATAGAAGTTCATCGTCTGCTGTTCGGCCGCCGTGATGATGTTGATGTTGAGCTTGGTCTTGAGGTCGTTCAGATACCCGTTGATATAGAAGTTGACGTCGTCCGACGGGTGGCGGTACTCGGCGACGGTGGGACGGCCGGGCATGACCTCGGTGTAGTCGCCGACGAGCTTTTTGGGGTCTCCCCCCTTTTCGAGTTCCATGAGGTCGGAATAGCGGTACAGGTGGTCGAAATCCTCCAAAAGGGCGAAGTCGAGCTGCTTTTTCACATAGGAATTTTTCTCGGAGGCGGCAAGGTTGGCCGTGAGGTCGACGGCAAGCTGTTCGTAGCCGATCGTGTGCTCGAGGATGCTCTCGTTGATGGGCTTCAGCGACGCGACCCGCTTTTGTTGCAGCTGTTCCCCTCTGCGCATGCGTGCAAGTCTGCGGCGCACGTCGTTATTGGCGCAGTGGCGGGTGAAGGAATTGGAGAGGCGCACGCTCTCGAATTCCGTCCCCGACATCAGAATCACTCTGAGGCGGGTATAGGGGTCGACTTCGTTCTTGTCGTAGGGCTTTACGAGCACTTTATTCCATGAAGTAAAAATCTTGTCCGCTCTTTGCGGCTTCAATGCAAACGGGTCCATAGATCCCTCCTTTGCGCCGTTTATTGCCCATCGCAAAAAGAAGTATTCGCACGCTTGCCTTTTCCGCAGTAATTTGTTATAATACCTATCGAATAAGGAGGATCCCCATGATCGGCTGTGTCATCGCAATGGATTCGGAGGCAAAGCTCCTCCTCTCCCGTATGGAAGCGGAGCGCGAATTCGCTCTTTTCGGGAAAAAAGTGTATATGGGGCGGGTTTTCGGAAGAAAAGTTGCCCTCGTTCTCTCGGCGGAGGGGAAGGTAAATGCCGCCGCGGGGGCGTGCGCCGCGATCGCTTCGGGCGCGGACGTCGTCCTCAATTTCGGCGTGGCGGGCGGCCTTGCGCCCGAAAAGACGGAGGTCGGCAAAGTGTATCTCATCGAAAAGGCCGTCGAGTATGACTTCGACATCCATGAACTCTCGGGCAAGGAAGTGGGAACGCTGCCCGACGAAGCGGAAAACTTCCTGCCGCTTGCGCTTCCGCCTCTCCCCTATCCCCGCCGCGCCCTCGGCACGGGGGACAGATTCGACGATTCCCCCTTGGACCATGCCCTCCTTCTCCGTCTCGGCTGCGACGTGCGGGACATGGAGGGCGGTGCAATTGCACAGGTGTGCAAGTATGCGGGCGTTCCCTTCGTCTCCGTTAAGGCGATCTCCGACGTGTACGGTTCGGGATCGACGACGGAACAGTTCCGAAAGAACTGCGCCTTGGCGCTTAGCTCCCTCGAAAAACGCCTTCCCGAAGTCTTTGCATCGCTCGGAGGAAGCAAATGATCGACCTCGGCGATTGGAAGGAGCCCCTTGCCCCCCTCTTTGCGGATGAGCGGTACAAAAAGATCCGTGAATTCCTCAAATACGAATACACGCATGCGGTCGTCTATCCCGACATGTACGACATCTTCAACTGCTTCCGCTACACGCCCTACGAAAACGTGAAGGCGGTGCTCCTCGGCCAAGACCCCTATCATGAGTACGGACAGGCGCACGGACTTTGCTTTTCGGTGCGGGACGGTGTCAAAAAACCGCCTTCGCTCGAGAATATCTTAAAGGAGCTTCAGAGCGATCTCGGCTTCCCGCCGCCGCCGAGCGGCGACCTTTCGAAGTGGGCGCGGGAGGGGGTGCTCCTCATGAATACCTCTCTCACCGTGCGGGAGCACAGCGCGAACAGCCATGCAAACTGCGGCTGGAGCTGGTTTACCGACTCCGTCATCTCCCTCCTGAGTGAAAACAAACAAAACCTTGTCTTTCTCCTCTGGGGAGGAAATGCGCGGCGGAAGGCGGAACTCATCGACAAAAGCAAGCACTGTGTGCTCGAATGCGCACACCCCTCCCCCCTTTCGGCGTACAACGGCTTCTTCGGGTGCCGTCATTTTTCCAAGACCAACGCCTACCTTAAAGCGCACGGAAAGAGCCCCATCGACTGGGACCTCAATAAAGAATAGGAGAAAAGATGAAAGTTTTGCTCTTCAACGGAAGCCCGAGGAAAAACGGCTGTACCTATACGGCCCTTCGGGAGATCGAAAAGGTCTTAACGGAGTGCGGGATCGAGACAGAGCTCCTCCAGATCGGAAACGGCCCCATACGCGACTGCATCGGCTGCGGCGGGTGCGAAAAGACGGGAAGGTGCGTCTTTGGCGACGACTGCGCCAACGAGTGGATGGAAAAGGCAAAAACGGCCGACGGGTTCGTGTTCGGCACCCCCGTCTACTATGCGCATCCGTCGGGGCGGATCCTCTCCGTGATGGACAGGATGTTCTATGCGTGCGGGGAGAATTTCGCACACAAGCCCGCCGCCGTCGTCGCCTCCGCCCGCCGTGCGGGGACGACCGCGACCCTCGACGCGATCGGCAAGCACCTCGGGATCTCCCAGATGCCCGTCGTCTCCTCCACATACTGGAACATGGTGCACGGAAATACCCCCGAGGAGGTCCTTCGCGACCGTGAAGGTTTGCAGACGATGCGCAACATCGGGCGGAACATGGCGTGGCTCCTCAAATGCATCGAGGCGGGGAAGCGCGAGGGGATCGCGGCGCCCGAGGCGGAGCATTCCGCGTGGACGAACTTCATCCGCGGGGAAAATTGATCGAAAAGAAGAAAAGGGAGCGGTCCGAAACATCGGATCGCTCCCTTTTTTTGAATACCGTATGCGGGTCATTTCTTATTCGGTACGGAACACGAGCTCGCCGTTCTTTTCGTCGACGACGACGGTATTCCCGTCCCGCACCTTGCCCATGAGGATCTCCTCGGAGAGCCGATCTTCGACCCGCCGCTGGACGACACGGCGAAGCGGCCTTGCGCCGAACTCTTCGCTGAAGCCCTCCCCGACGAGAAGATCGATCGCCCGCGGGCTGACGCTGAGGGAGATGGAGCGTTCGCGAAGGCGGCTCCGAAGGGAATCGAGCATCTTTTCGCAGATGCGCGCCGTATCCTCCCGCGTGAGCTTGCGGAAGACGACGATCTCGTCGATACGGTTGAGGAATTCGGGTTTGAACTGGGCCTTGAGGGCGTCCTCGATGCGCTCCTTCATGCTGTTGTACTCCGCCTGCTGCTCCGAGGAGCGGAAACCGAGGGAAGCCGTCCCCTTGACTTCGTGCGCCCCCACGTTGGAAGTCATGATGAGGACGGTATTCTTGAAGGAGACGACCCTCCCGCGGCTGTCGGTGAGCCGACCGTCGTCGAGGATCTGAAGGAGGACGTTGAAGATATCGGGGTGGGCCTTTTCGATCTCGTCGAAGAGGACGACGGAATAGGGCTTGTGCCGAACGCGCTCGGTGAGCGCCCCCTGCGTGTCCTCGAAGCCGACGTACCCGGGCGGCGCGCCGATGATCTTGGTCACCGACGCCTTATCCATGTACTCGGACATATCGAGGCGGATCATCGTGTGTTCGTCGCCGAACATCGCCTCTGCAAGGGCCTTTGTAAGATCGGTCTTTCCGACGCCCGTCGGGCCCACGAAGATGAAGGAGCCGATGGGACGGCCGGGGTCCTTGAGCCCTGCCCGTGCGCGGCGGATCGCCCTCGCGACGGCGGCGACGGCGTCGTCCTGTCCGATGATGCGCTTATGGAGGTCCTTCTCGAGCGACATGAGCCGCGCCGTCTCCTCCTCGGTGAGCTTGCTCACGGGCACCCCCGTCCAGTCGCTCACGATCTCGGCGATCTCCTCCCTCCCGATGGAGAGGTGGGTGGTCGAGCGCTTGCTGTCCCACTCCTCCTTGACTGCCGCATGCCGCTTTTTGAGCTCTTCGATCTGCTTGGTGAGGGCGGAGGCCTGTTCGTAGTCCTCCCACTTGAGGGCGCGGTCGCGTTCGGCGACAAGGCGCATCGTCTTTTCCTCGTTCTCGCGAAGTTCGGCGGGACCGTTGTAGGAATTGAGCCGTGCCCGCGACGCCGCCTCGTCGATGAGGTCGATCGCCTTGTCGGGCAAGAAGCGGTCGGGAACGTAGCGGTCGGAGAGTTTGACCGCCGCCTCGATCGCCGCATCCGAAATGACGACGTTGTGGTGCGCCTCGTACTTATCCTTGAGGCCGCGGAGAATGACGATCGCGTCGTCGACGTCGGGCTGGTCGACGTTGACGGGGGTGAAACGGCGCTCGAGCGCGGAATCTTTTTCGATGTATTTGCGGTACTCCTCGTTGGTCGTCGCGCCCACCGTCTGCAATTCGCCGCGGGCGAGCATGGGCTTTAGGATGTTCGAGGCGTCCATGTTGTTCTCGGAGGAACTCCCCGCCCCCACGATCATGTGGATCTCGTCGATGAAGAGGATGATGTTCTTATCCTGCATGATGGCGTCGGTGACCGACTTCAATCTCTCCTCGAAGTCGCCGCGGTAGCGCGCCCCCGCGAGAAGCCCCGTGAGGTTGAGCGAAAACACCCGCTTCCCGCGCAAGATCTCGGGCACTTCGCCCGCCACGATCGCCTGTGCCAGTCCCTCGACAACGGCGCTCTTCCCGACGCCCGGCTCCCCGACGAGCACGGGGTTGTTCTTCGTACGGCGGGAGAGGATCTGGATGACCTTTTCGATCTCCTTTCTTCTGCCGATGACGGGGTCGAGCTTCCCCTCCCGCGCCCTTTGGGTGAGGTCGGTGCCGTACTTCATGTACGGTTTTTCCTCCTCCTCGGGCTCCTCCTGCATCATGCGGCGGCGGAAGACGGAATAGGACTCGGGGTCCTTGCGAACGGGCTCGGAGGGCTCGTCGGTGTCGGGATCCTTGATGAATTCCGCGACCCGCGTCTTGAGTTTTTCGAGGTCGGTGCCCGCATTGCGGATGAGCGACGTCGCAAGACATTCGTCCATCGAAAGGAGGGAATGGAGGACGTGCTCCGTCCCCGTGAGTTTGTACTTCCCGCCCCGAAGCGCACACTGCTGCGCCCGTTCAAAGACAAGCTTGGCCCGCGGCGTGTAGCCGTGAACGGGGACCTGGTGCTGTACGGTGCGGCGGAAGTGGTCGGTATATTTTTCGAGGACGAGCCCCGCCTCGTTGAGGAGCTTCGCCCCCGTACAGTCGGGGACGCAGAGCATGGCGAGGATGACGTGCTCGCTGCCGATGTACGTCGTGTTGTATTTGCGCGCCGCCTCCTCCGAAAGGAGCACGACCTGCTCAAGGTGCTGTGTAAATCTCGAAGTATCCACAAGATCCTCCCCTTCTTAGATAAGTTCGATTCTGCCGATCTCGGAAGAGACGTATTCCGCGCGGAAGGCGTCTGTCTCCTTCCCTTCCTCCTTTGTCTGCATGCGGCGGGAAAGAGCGGCGTCGCGTGCGGAAACGGCAAGCGCATCGAGGCGGGCAAGACGGCTGTCGTGGAAGCCGCGCTTGCCCTTTTTTGCGTCCTCCGCCTCCTTGAAGTAGCCGAGCACCACGCCGAGTTTGACGTCGGAGAGGCGCTGGAGAAGTTCGCGCTCCGAGAGGAGTTTGGCCGTCGAAAGAATGCCGAGAGAGCGGAACACGCTGTCTTTTAAGGCAAGTCCGCCCTCCACCTTCATGCGGGCACGTTCGCGGAATTCGGCCTCGACGATCGTCTCGACGGCGCGTTGGACCATCGAGAGGATGTCCTCTTCGGGGAAGCCGAGGGTGACTTCGTTGCTGATCTGAAACAGATCCCCGAACGCCCCGCTCCCCTCTCCGTACGCCCCGCGGACGGTGAGCCCGAGGCGGGTGAGGACGGGAACGAACCGACGCATCTTATCCCTCCTGACGCAGGCGGGCAGAAAGAGCATCACGGAGGCGCGGAGCCCCGTCCCGAGGTTGGTGGGACAGGCCGTAAGATAACCGAGTTCCCCGTCGTAGGCAAAGGGAATGGAGTCGGAGATGGTGTCGTCGATCCCCGAAATGCGCTCGTAGGCGCGCATGAGGTCGAACCCGCGGATGAAGTACTGTTCGCGGATATGGTCCTCCTCGTTGATCATGACGGAGATGCTCTCGTCCGTCGAAATGAGCGCCGCGGAGATACTGCGGTGCTTGATGAGGTCGCGGCTTATGAGGTGCCTCTCCTCGAGGAGGGCGGCCTCTTCGTTGGAGGTCTCGCTCATGACGTAGAGCTTGAAGTCCTCCATGCTCGTGAGTTCCCCCGCAAGCAGGCGGATCATTTCGCTTGCCTGTTCCTCCGCATGGGGATCGCGGAGGAGCTTCCCGGGGAAGGGAAAATCTTTGAAGTTCCGTGCGAGGCGGATGCGGGAAGAGATCGCAACGCTCTCGTAATCGACACCGAGTGCTGCCATGTCAGTCCTCCCCGCCGTAAAGTTTCTTGTTGACGGACTCGATCTCCGCGCGGAGAATTTCCGCCGCCTCGTCGTTTCCCTTGCGCTCCGCCTCCTTGAGGCGGCCCTTGAGCGTCTCCTTTTCCTCGACGAGGGCGCGGACGCGGTCGTACTTCTCGTCGGCAAGCCCGCTCGGGGCCTTGCCCGTGTGCCGCTCTCCGCCCTGCACGAAGCGGACCGTCGGAAGAAGGTTTTCGCGGAACACCGCATAGCATTCGGCGCAGCCGAGGAGCCCCGTGCGGCGGAAATCGTCGAAGGTGGTGCCGCAGAAAGGGCATTCGCGGGTGTCGCCGTCCGTCCGACGGACGAAGTCGCCGAAGAAGTCGTTCTCCGTCTCGGGATAGAGGGCGGCATGGCACGCCGTGCACAGCTCGAGGACGAGCTCCTTCCCCTCCGAACGGACGGTATATTTTTTCGCGGATTCTCTTCCGCAATTCATGCAACGCATCCTTCTCCCCCTATCCGAGATATTCGAAGCGGTATTTCTGCGCCGCCGACGGGTATTTTTCCCGATCGACTTCGGAGAGGAACATCCCCTCTTCCCGCGCCCACAGCGCCCCGTCCTTCGAACGGTATAATACGAGCGTCGCGCCCGTCTCGCTGTCCCGCGCCGTCCCCTCGACGGTGTATTCGTTTCCCTTGAAGTGGCGGTAGCGCCCGCCGATGACAAGCTCCCGCATCACTCCCCTCCGAAAAGTGCGGGGACGGTCTCTTTTAAGAACTCCTCCGCACCCTTTGCGCGGGGGATGCGATATTCCCCGTGGAAGCATTCGATAAGAAGAAGCGGCGAACCCTCCCGCTCTTCGGGGGCGATGCGCACGATCTCCTCCCACTTGAAGAAGAAGCTCTCCGCGCGGGAGCTCTCCCGCCAGTAGATCCCCTCCCTGTACACCTCGAAACGGGCGGAGGCGCGGAAGAGGAGGAAGATGCCGCGGCAGAGGACAAAGACGCCGAGGAAGGACAGGACGACGCCGAAGGAAAGATCGAGAAGAACGGCGATCGGGACCCCCGCGGCGGCCGCCGCCCCGCCGAGTGCCGTTACGACGATCCCCGTCGTGCGTTTTTTGCGGTTGGGGATGGAAAAACGGCGGGTGAGAGAGAACTTTTCGTTGCCCTTCGAGGGCGCTTCGCCGAGGAGGGAAAAGCCGTGCGCGGCGATCGCGCGGTACAGCCGCTCCTTCCCCCTTGCACGGATGAGGAGGGGCGGCGCACCGTCCGTCTTTTTCTTTTCGAGGTAGCGGGCGGGGACTTCGATGGCGACCGACCACTCCCCCTTCTCCCGCGGGGCCTTCCTTTCACACACGGAGAGGAAGCGAATCTCTTTGTAGGGGATCGAAATGCGGCGTTCCCCCTCCCTCTCGTGGAGGATGAGGGCGCCGTCCGAAAAACTTGCCAGCGTCCCTTCGCCGACAAAAAAGCTCTCCTCCCCGTCTGTCCGCTCGAGACAGTCCTCCTCGAGCGCCTCCGCGCGGCGGGAGAGGACGGAGAGAAGGTACGCGGCGGGCGCCGTGAGCGCCGTCACCGCAAGAAAGATACAGGCGATGAGATAGCACAAAACTTCCCGCTCCGAAAAAAACGCGACGATGGCGCAGATGAGCGCACCGAGCGCGAGAAGAACGGCAAGAAGGGCGGCGGCAAACGAAAAGATGCCCGAAAGACGGGCCCTTGTATGATATTTTTTGATTGTCTTTTCAAGTTCTTGCATAGATGCTGCGTTCACGCCTTTCGGCGGGTCATTTCTCGTTCACGTCGGGCGTGCGCTTCCACCACACGAAGAAGAAGAGCGCAAGCACCTGAAGGGGAACGCCGATGATGAAGACGAGCCAGAGCGTCGCATACGGCCCCACCGCGGCATAGACGGTGAGGTAGATACAGGCGAGCACCGTCCAAATGAGGACGGAAAGGGACACGATGCGGATCCACTTATACCCCCAGATGCTGCTGAAAACGAGGACGACGATCGCTGAAGCGGGCACACCGTAGAGGAAGGCAAGCCACGCAAAGTCGAGCCCGGGCGCAATGATCCCGATGAGCACGAAGCACACGACGGCGACGAGCCAGCACACCCCCACCGAAAGGGAGGTGATGATGAGGTGGCGGAGCGCCCTCGTCTTTTTGGGCATGACGGGCGTTTCCGCATGTTCCTTTATGATGTCGTCCACGCTCACGGAAAAGAACTCCGCAAGTTGGATGAGCACCTTAAGGTCGGGAATGCTGTAGCCCTGTTCCCACTTGGAGACCGACTTGTCGGAGTAGTTGAACTTCTCCGCAAGCTCGAGCTGGGTCATATTCGCGAGCTTTCTCAGCCGCATGATGTTTTTTCCGATCGTTACCGCAAGACCGTCTCTTTCATCCATGCCTTCATTATAGCGTTTTTCAAGCACATTGTCAAGGATTCTACTTGCAGTAGAGTTAATTTTTGAAACTCTACCGCGCGGGATGCGAACGGGAGAGTCGAAAACGCAAAGAGTAGGTTGATTTTTCGGGCAAAATGAGCTATTCTCTTCGTGTAAGGGGGAAGCCCTAACTTCCCGCCTGCAACTCTCCAAATGGGAAAGGACCCGCCGCCATGCAGGTCCTTTCTTTCTTTCATGCAGGTCCTTTCTTTCTTTATGAGAAGAAAACTCCCGTCGCGGGAATTTCAAGTCCCCTTTGCGCCGAAAACGGGAAGCGGTTTTACAACTTCTCTCATGCAGAAAAGAGCAGCGGGGCTCCGCTGCTCTTGTGTGTTCCGAGAAAATGCCCTTGAGGGCGACTTGGAATTTATTCGCCGAAGTATCTCTTGAGGAGGCCCTTGAACCCTGCACCGTGGCGCGCTTCGTCCTTCGCCATCTCGTGGACGGTGTCGTGGATCGCGTCGTAGCCGAGTTCCTTGGCGCGCTTCGCAAGCGCAAGTTTCCCCGCGCACGCCCCCGCCTCTGCCGCCGCACGAAGCTCGAGGTTCTTCTTGGTGCTGTCCGTCACGACTTCGCCGAGAAGTTCGGCAAACTTCGCCGCATGCTCCGCTTCCTCGAACGCATAGCGCTTGTACGCCTCGGCGATCTCGGGATAGCCCTCCCGCTCGGCGACCCGCGCCATCGCAAGGTACATGCCGACCTCGGTGCACTCACCCGTGAAGTTGGCGTGAAGCCCCTCCGTGACCTCCGCATCCGCGACCTTCCCGTCGCCGACGCGGTGCTCGCAGGCAAACGTCGATTCCTCTACGGGGTTGAACTTCTTGGCTCCGCAGACGGGGCAGACCTCCACATCATCCGCGACGATCTCGCCGCAAACCGCACATCTTTTCATTTTACGATCTCCTTTTGGTTTTTTAATATTATAACACAGCGCTGTGTGTTATTCAATAGATTTTCAGCTCTTCTGCAAGAATTTCGAAGAGTTCTTCCGCGTCTTTTGCAAAGAGGCGGCCTCCCGCCGAGGAAAGTTCCTCTTTGGAGCGGTACCCCCAGAGTACGGAAACGCACCCCATTCCCGCATTTTTCGCCGTAAGGACGTCGGGTTCGCCGTCGCCGACGAGCACGCAGTCGCAGGGCGCAACGCGGAGACGCAGCATCGCATAGCGGACGTGCGTCGGGTCGGGCTTGCAGGGAAAAAGGCCGCTGTCCCCGCCCACATAGTCGAAGATATTCGGGAAAAACCGCCCGATGACCTTCTCCGTCGCCTCCTGCGGCTTGTTGGTGAGAACGCCGAGGAGGATCCCTTCCCCCTTGAGGCGGGAAAGAAGCTCCTCCACCCCGCAAAAATGCCCCGTGAGCGCGTTGTCGCTCGACGCATACCTCGTGCAGAAGTCGGAATAGACCTCCTCCGCCTTCGAGAGCGCAGAGGAAGGGAGGGCCCGCTCGATGAGTTTTCGCGCACCATCCCCCACGAAACGCCGCACTTCCTCCACCGTCCGTTCGGGAAAGCCGAAGCGGGAGAGGGAGGCGTTCAAAGAGGAGGCGATGTCGGGCACGGTGTCGAGAAGGGTGCCGTCGAGGTCGAAAAATACCGCTTTCACTTACATTTTCTCCGGTACGCCGATCCCGAGGAGGGAGAGGGCTGCGGCGAGCGTCGTGAGCGTTGCCCGCGTAAGGCGGAGGCGGAAGGCGCGGAGCTCCTCCGATTCCGCCTGAACGATCTTGCAATCGATGTAGAATTTGTTGAACTTCTGCGCCGTATCCACCGCATAGCGGGCGACGACGCTCGGTTCGTACGTCTTTGCCGCCTGAACGACGGCCTCGGGGAAGGCGCCGAGCGCCTTAATAAGCTCGAATTCCGCATCACCGGGCGGGAGCATTCCCCCCTCCTTTGCGCCGTCCGCCTTCGCGAGGACGGACTTGGCCCGCGCACAGGTGTATTGCACGTACACGCTTGTCTCCCCGTCGAAGTTGAGCGCCTTGTCGTAGGAGAACACGATGTCCTTTATCTTACTGTTGTAGAGCGCGCCGAACACGACCGCGCCGACGCCCACCGTCTCGGCGACCTCGTCCTTATTCGCAAGGTCGGGATTCTTCTCCGCAAGGATCTCTTTCGCCTTGTTGACGCAGCGGGAGATGACGTCCTCGAGCCACACGACCCGCCCCTTCCGCGTTGCCATCGCGCCGTCCTCGAGGCTCACCATGCCGTAAGCGACGTGGACAAGGTCCTTCGCCCAGTCTTTCCCCATGAGTTCGATGACTTTGAAGAGCTGTTTGAAGTGCAGATTTTGCTGATAAGCGACAACATATAGGCACTTATCGAAGTCGTACGTCTGTTTGCGGTAGAAGGCGGCGGCGAGGTCGCGTGTGCCGTAGAGGGAAGCGCCGTCCGAGCGGAGCACGATAAAGGGCGGCATTCCGTATTTTTCGAGGTCGACGACCTGCGCCCCGCGGCTCTCTTCGAGCAGCCCCTTTTCTTTGAGTTCGTCGATGACGGGCTGCATTTTGTCGAGGTAGAAGCTCTCCCCCGCGTAGCTGTCGAAGGTGATGTGCAGGCGCTCGTAGATGCCCTTCACATAGCGGAGGGTGATGTCTTTGAACCGGTCGAAGAGCTCGTTCGCCTCCCTGTCGCCGCTCTCGATGAGGCGGGAATACTCCCGCGCCTCATTCTCCATTGCCTCGTCCGCCTCCTCGTTGAAGCGCACATAGAGGGCGTTTATGGCGTGGATCCCGCCCTTTTCGACCTCGGCGCGGTCCCCCCAGCGGCGGTAGGCGCAGATGAGCTTTCCGAACTGCGTCCCGTAGTCCCCGAGGTGATTGATCCCGACCGTATGATAGCCGAGGCGGCGAAAGATGCGATATAAACTTCCGCCGAGCACCGTCGTCGAGAGGTGCCCGATGTGGAAGGGCTTTGCGATGTTGACGGAGGAGTAGTCGATGCAGACCGTCTTGCCTTCACCCTCCTTCGAACTGCCGTATAAGGGGCCCTCCTTCTCGATGCGGGAGAGCACGCCCTCCGCGTATCCCTTGCGGTCGACGCGGAAATTCACATACCCGTTGACCGCCTTCGCCTCCGAGATGACCCCGTCCGCCGGATAGGAGGCGGCGACCGCCTCCGCGATGCGCACGGGAGAGGTGCGGAGAATTTTTGCGAATTTGAAGCAGGGCAACGAGTAATCGCCGAGGGCGGGGTCGGGCGGGAGCGCGATCGTCTCCGCGATCTCCTCCTTCGTGACGCCGTCGATCTGAACCCGTTCCGCAAGATACGATTTGTAATCCATAAACTGTCCTCTTTGTTTTTCATGCAGTATTCTAACACATTTTCGGAAATTTGACAACCGAAAGACTTGAAGTTTCCGAAGAAAAGTTATATAATGAGAGCAAAAGACAGGGCGCCGCCCCTTCCCCTTCTTCGGGGAAGGAGAGCGACAGGAGAAAGTATGAAATTAGGTGTCGTGGGACTTCCCAACGTCGGGAAATCCACCCTCTTCAATGCCATCACCCATGCGGGTGCGGAAGCGGCGAACTACCCCTTCTGCACCATCGAACCAAACGTCGGCGTCGTCGCCGTTCCAGACGAACGGCTGGATCGGCTTGCGGCGCTCTACAGCAGCAAGAAGATCACCCCCGCCGTCATCGAATTCGTCGATATCGCGGGCCTCGTAAAGGGCGCAAGCCGCGGCGAAGGGCTCGGAAACAAGTTCCTTTCGCACATCCGCGAAGTGGACGCGATCGTGCACGTCGTCCGCTGTTTCGAGGACGAAAACGTGACCCATGTCGAGAGCACCGTCGACCCCGTGCGCGATATCGAGACCATCAACCTCGAACTCATCCTTGCAGACCTCGAGGCCGTAGAGAAGCGGGAGGACCGCATCCGCAACGCCGCAAGGGGCGGATCGGACAAGGCGGCGGCGGCCGAATTTGCCTTCCTTGCAAAGCTCAAGGCACACCTCGAAAAGGAGCTGCCCGCAAGCGCACTTCCTCTCACCGAAGAGGAACAACCCCTCCTCGACAACCTCTTCCTCCTTTCGTCGAAGCCCGTCATCTACTGCGCCAACATCGCCGAAAAGGACATGGGCGCAGACGAGAATTCCCTCCCCCTCGTTCAGGCGGTGCGGGGATATGCCGAAAAGCACGGCGCGGGCGTCGTCGTTATCTGCGCCAAGACGGAGGCCGAGCTCTCGGAAATGGAAGAGGAGGACCGTGCCCTCTTCCTCGAGGAGTTCGGGCTCAAGGAGAGCGGGCTCTCCAAGCTCATCCGCGCCTCCTATCGCCTCCTCGGGCTCATCTCCTACCTCACCGCGGGGGAGAAGGAGACGAGGGCGTGGACCATCCCCGTCGGCACCAAGGCCCCGCAGGCGGCGGGAAAGATCCACAGCGACTTCGAAAAGGGATTTATCCGCGCCGAGGTCGTCGACTACGAAACCCTCCTCGAATGCGGAGGGCTGAGCGGTGCGCGGGAGAAGGGCAAAGTGCGCTCGGAGGGCAAGGACTATGTGATGAAGGACGGCGACGTCGTCCTCTTCCGCTTCAACGTATAAAGGATATGCGAAAGCGGCTCGGCAACATCGCCGAGCCGCTTATTTTGTAACATCAATCTGCGGGTCCCTCTTTCTTCTTCAAAAGCCCCTTCGCGACGCCGAAGAGGAATTTGAATTCGGGCGTTCGGAAGTAGACAAGCAGATACAAAAGGTTGGGGAGGACGGCGCAGATCGCAAGTTTTGCAAGGAACCAAAGGACGGTGCCCGACGGCAGAAAATAGGTCGCGGCGAAGGTCGCGGCGCAGACGAAAACCGTCACAAGGGTATAGACCGCATAGCGCAGATAGTACCCCTTCACGCTGCGCCCGAAATAGTTTTTGTACAGCACATAGGGTTCGATCCAGAGCGGAATACATACCGTACTGATGATCGTCGCCAAGAGAACGCCGGGGAGCCCGATCCAAAAGACGAACGCGAAGTCGAGCCCGAGGTTGACCGCCGCCTCCGCCAACGACTTATAACGGTCGTTCCAAAAGAGCCCCGTGCACTCCTTGAAGGCGCCCACGATCCCCTTCGTATAGGTAAAGTAAAAACTTACGCAGATGAGGGCGACGGAGAAGAAATCGAGGCACGCCTCCCTTCCGTCCGCAAACAGCGTGATGAAGTCCTGAAAACAGCAGAACATGCCGATAAAGAGGAATCCGACGAACCACAAAAGCACCAAGGAGAGCGCATGGAAGATGCGGAGGGACTTCTCCTTGTCGGAGGTCGCGATGTAGTTCCCGATGCTGCTTCTAAGCGCCGTGCAAAGGAGGGTCACGACGGAGGCAAGGGCAGACGTCACGAGGGTATAATTGGAATAGAGCCCGAGGATCCTCGTACTGATAAAGGCGGAGATGATGATGGAATCGGTCGAGAACACGACCGCGCCGCCGATCTTATGAAAGAAGAGCGCCCGCGTGTTCTTAGAGATCTCGTGCCTGTCCTCTTCGGAAAGTTTTTGCGCCCTTCCGCGGACTTCGGGAAAGAGACGGAAGGAGAGGAGGAAGATGAGCACCGCGTCGAGGGTCGTCGCCACGACCATTGCGCCCACATAGGCGTAGAAGTTCTTCCAAAGGACGATGATGACGATCTGCGCCGCCGCCAGAACGATCTGGGAAAGGAGGCTTACCTTGCTCTCGACGTCGTTGCGCTGATGGGCAAAGATGAGAGAGCGGCGATAGGCGAAGAAGTACCCTATAACCGTCTGTGCGAGGAAGAGGACGTAGACGGCGGTGAGGCTGATGTCGAGGTCGGGAACGTCGGTCACCAGATACGGGAGAGCGGGAATGAGGGCAAGCCCGAGCGCGATGATCACCGCCCCGATGATGAAGTAGAATTTTTTGTAGAGGGCAAGAAGGGACTTGATCTTCTCCGTGTCCCCTTCCGCGATCGGCTTGTACATGGAGTAGACGATCGCATTCCCGATCCCGAGTTCCGCCAAGGAGAGAATATTGAGGACGTTGGTAAAGAGCCCGTTGACCCCGAGGTATTCGATCGCCAAAAAGCGGATAAAGAGGGCGCGGACAACAAATTGGAGCAGCATTTTCAAAAGAAACGCGACTGCCCCGAAAAAGGTATTCCGTACCGAATTACGCACCCTCGACTGTGTGTTGACCATATCTTTAATGCTTGCCGAACAGCTTTTTCGCGGCGATCGCCCCGTACAGGGTGAGCCGCGAGACCCGAAGCTCTTTGCAAATTTGCTTTTTGTCCCGTCCGAGCGGCGACGCGACTTCATAATAATGATAGACCGCCGCCAGTTTGTTTTTGATCCCCCTACGCACCCTGCGGCAGAGGGCATAGTAATAGAGATAGCCGAGCGGGTTGCGCTTTTTGATGCCCTCCGCGTTTCGGGTGAGGCCGTCCGAAAGGTATTCGCACACGATGACGGGCTCGTTGAACCAGCGGAGCTTATACCCCTCCGCCGCGATCGCATACCAGACGGCGCTCTCCGTCAGAAAATTCTCTCCGTCGAACTCGGGGAAGGGAAACTTTTTGAGGACCTCCGTATAGAACACCTCCGCCTTGTCGCCCGTGATGCGGAATTTTTCCCGCTCGAGCGAGGTCGCATCGGTAAACTTCCCCGAAAAGGAGGTGCCGAGGTCCTTCCCGTCGGGATAGACCTTCAGCCCCGCGACGCCGCCCCACTTCTTGCCCTCCTCGAGGGTGTCGACCCATTTGAGGACGGTTTCGATCGCATTGTCGACGAGATAGTCGTCCGAATCGACGATGAGGAAGAGCTCCCCCCTTGCCAAACGGACGCCGCGGTTGACGGCGCGGTGCTTGCCGCCGTTTTCCTGCCGCTCGTAGACGATCGGGAAGCCGTTCTCCTCCCCCTTCCATTCTTCGAAGAGGGCGGCGGTACCGTCGGAAGAGCCGTCGTCCACGACGACCCATTCGAAGTCCTTCACCGTCTGGCGTCGGAGGGACTGATAGAGCGCGGGCAGGATGTAAGCGCGGTTGTATGCGGGGGTAAAGACGGTGATCATGCTTTCTCCTTTATCGAAAGTGAATAGATCGGGCCATATGCAATCAAAATGGGGATCCAGTTATATTCAGAAAAGAAATAGAGATCGAAATAGCTCATGATCGTGACCGTGAGCAAAAAAATCACGGGGAAGCGGTTGGGCCTTCCCTCCTTTCTCCGGTAGGGCTGCGCGGCAAAGAATGAAAAGGCAATGTAGAAGAGAATGAACGCAAAGATCCCGAACGCGCCAAGCATTCCCACGGCTTGATTGTGCGCATTCATGATCAATTCGTAATACCCCGCTTCGAACTGCGCTTCGTTCAAATGGCTCCCGACGCCGAACAAAAAGTGTTCGTTGATCGATTCAAAAGCAAATCCCCAGATTGTCTGCCTGCCCGTAAAGATATCCTTCCCGAAGATGACGATCTTCCCGTACCCGACCGCAGGGAAGAGAATCTCCGAATAAAACCACGCGAGCACGACCCCCAAAACCGAAAACAGCAAGATCGCCCAAAAAACGCCCGCCGGAGAAAAGCTGTTCTTTTTCCACGCTCGGAAAGCGACAGAGGAAAAGACAAAGATCAACTCCCCGAGAAGGGCCGTGCGCGATATGTAGACAAACTGAAGGGCAAAACAGAGAACCGCAACCAAAATGTATCTCTTAAAGCGCGTGGCGCAATACCCTGTAAAGCACATGCAAAACAGCATTGTGAGCAAAAAAGCACAACCGTTGGGATTAAATTTCCCTTTTTCGAGTTCCAAATTTGCATCGCCCCGCACCCCATTTACAAGTATCAAGGCAACAGCAATTACGAAAATCCAAAAGATCGTTCCCCTTTCTTTCCCGCATAACGGTTCTTTGTATAAGACGAACATTCCGACAAGAATGGAAAGCAATCCGAATGTCTTTTCGATTCCCGATCTCGTATTCAGAAGCGAAAGCGCCAAGGCACACATGACGGCAAGCAACATACCAAGCACGCGATAAGAAATACGCGTATTTCGAAGGAACAAAAATATAATTTCAAAGATAAAAATGAACCCCGGGATCAAAGGGAAAATATATCCGCCGAAAAACGTTTCTTCAATGTCGACAAAAACCGGCAGATAATATTGCAGCAACATGCAAACGATCAAAACGATAGCAAGATAAAAGGAGCAAGAATGCCCTTCCTCTTGCTTCACCGACGTCATGCAGTTGTTCGCCTCAATCCGTTCCATTCGTTCTTTTCTGCTCCCTACGGTTACGACGGGACTTCAAGAATCGTCTCCATGCCAAAATCGGATGGCGGAAACAATACAAGATCCTCCCCCATTTTTCCCCGTGATGCATTCTGATAAACAAATATTCCTTTTCTTGTGCATCATACCAACTTGCGTCGTAATGGTGGATCGACCGCGTGTTCGGCGTCGCGTACACTTTTTTCCATTTCATCCCCATGGGCTGAAAGTATTCCATGGGATACACGGTGACGCCGTCGACGGTCTGAAGGGTGTTGTCGAGCTTCACCCCCCGCGCCGTAAGAAGCTCGGTATAGAGAATGGGGCTTGTGATCTCATTCATCTTCTCGACGGTGAAATGAAGGCCCTCGTACCGCTTCAGGACTTCGCCGAAGAACCAAACATGCGGCTCGGCGGCGTAGAGAATGAGCCCGGGCGCAAGTAATTTGGGAGATTCGAACCCAATGAAGGAAGTGTTTGTGAGGTCGTCGATCCCCTTCACGAACTCCACGTCGGTATCGACGTAGAGCCCGCCCTCATGAAAGAGCGCATAGGCGCGCACATAGTCGGAGACGAACGCCCACTTCTTCGCGGCGTATGCCTCCGCCACAAAGGGAACGGAATCGACGTCGAAATTGCTCTCGTCCCAACGCTTGATAAGGTAATCGGGGCAGAACTTTTTCCACGTCTCCATATAGCGCTTTGCGCTCTCGGGAAGAGGCGCGCCGCCGAACCAGCAATAGTGCAAAATTTTAATCATGCTCTGCCATCCGTAGGTATTCTTCTTGCCGCTTCTGTGCCGCCGTTGCGATGTCATATCCCGTAGCGGCAAAGTCGGCGATCGGAACACGGGGGATCTTTTTCATCATCGCCTGTGCCCACTTCTCTTTCTCCAACGGAAGATAATCCACGCTGCCGCCAATGCCGCTTTCTTTTGTGATCACATCGGAGAACAAAACGGGAAGGCCGTTGGCTTGCGCTTCGATCGCGACGACGGGAAGTCCTTCGTGGATCGAAGTCATGGCAAAGAGGTCGAATGCGCTGTAAAGCTCCGCAGCGTCGTATTCATCGGCAAAAATAACGCGGTCTCCGATCCCGAGCGCCCGAATTTGTTCCGTCAGCACCTCTTTTAACTCACCCCACCCCTTCAAGATCAGCAAAAGGTCTTTTTGCACCGCCACGGCGGCCGCAAAACTATCCACCAAAAACGCCTGATTCTTCTGTTCTGCAAATCTCCCGACGTTCCCGATGACGTAAGCCGTATCGGGGATCTCGTAATGCAAGCGGATCGCCTTGCGTTTCGACAGATCGAAGGCGTATTTTTCGGCGTCGATCCCGTTCCGAACCACTTTGTCCGCCTTTCTTCCCAACATTTGCTGCGCGGCGTACTGCGAACAGGTAACGATCTCGTCACTGTATTTTATGATGACCTTGCGCGCATGCCGTGCGACGATCCCCCGATCCGTCTGCGCATTGTGCACATGATAAATCATATGCTTGACGCCGCACCGCTTTGCGTCTTTACAATAGCCGTACCGCCAAACATGCATTGCATGAAGCTCTGCGATATCATACTTTTTAAGAATTGCCCTTCTTAAGCGCATATTCTTAAACGGGTGGTGCACAAAGCCGGGGATGCGATAGATCTTTCCGCCGAGCGCTTCGATTTCTTCGGCGTAATACCCCTTCGACATATCCGTCACAAGAAAATCAAATTGCACCTTTGTGCGGTCGATATGCCGATAATAATTCATAATGACCGCTTCCGTCCCCGCATTATTTAGTCCGGAAACAATATTCAAAACTCGAATCACTTTTCCCTCCGTTTCAAAGCACAAATCGCTTCATATGTTCGTGCACGGTTTTGGGTATCCCACAGCGGGAAGAAGGTACGCACGGTCTCTTCGGGAAGGAGGGGCATCCCCGCCGCAAGCGCTTCCTCGAGGAGGGCGCACAGCCCCTCTTCGCTTTCCGTCCACTTCCCGAGGACGGTATTATGATAGTCGAAATACCCCTCCGCGTATTGCTTTTCGCGGAACTCCTTTTCGTCGAATTGGTAGAAGAGCACGGGCTTCCGCATGTAGGAGAAGTCGAAAAAGACGCTCGAATAGTCGGTGATAAGGAGGGATGCGCGCTTCAGAACGTCCTGTATGTCGTACTTCCTCCAATCGGCGATCTCGATGCGGGGATCGTCGGAGGTAAAGTAGCCGAGGAACTTCTGCATGTTCCTGTGGGGATAAAAGAGCAGCTTCTTTCCGTAGCTTTCGAGGAGAGAGCGGAGCTTTTCGCTGTGCAAAAACCCGTTCCACACCTTAAAATATTCGGTCTCGGAAAATTCGAGACCTCTGTTTTCGCGGCTCTCGCGGCCGAGCCAATTGCGCCACGTCGGCATGACGAGGAGAAGGCCCTCCTCCCGCTCGGCGTCGTGAAGAGCGTCGAAACGGGAAAGTCCCAACATCTGCACATATCCTTTGGGATAGCCGAATGTATTTGCGATAAACTCTTGCTCCGCCGCCGCCGAAGTGACAAAAAGACGCATGTGCGTGTTGGAATAATTCAGCCAATCCAAACGATTGATAATGACCCCATGTTGCAAAAAGACACGGTTTTTTCTTCTCATCTTCAAGACGACTTCGAAGAGGTAGCACACGGCGGCGTTGGGCTTTCCGCCCTTCTGCGAGCTGATGTTCCTGTCCGCGACGATGTACCAGAACCAATGGGAGAGGGAGCCGTAGCGCACCGTCTTTCCCAAGTCTTTGACCTTGGCGTAGTCGGGCGATTTTTTGTTGATCGCATAGGCGATCTTCTGCTTCGGACGGTTCTCCCGCACCCAGCGGTAAAACCAATAGCCGTTGTCGCGCGCCTCGTTCCTTTCTTCGCAAACAAGCCAAAACTTCCTTACAAAGAGCTTTGCAAGGAGCGCCCACGGCAAGATAAAGGCGGCAAGAAAAAGATGCCCTACATCCCGCCACTTGATGAAGTTAAATGCCCTCTTGATGGAATATTGCATACCGTCCCTTACTTATTTCGGCGGAACTTCCCCTTCGCTTTCCTTTTGATTTTCGCCGTCGGGGCGCTTCCTCTTCACATAGAAGAGTTTTTTCAAGGTGCCGTAGAAGAGGTGGATCATCATGTAATAAAAAGAAACGACCCTGCCCCGCCCTTCGCTGTAACGAAGGAGATAGTAATGATTTTTGATGAGGCGCATCTTCTTCCCGTGGGAGAGGGAAACTTTGCGCACACGGTAGCGCGCAAGGCATTCGTCGAGGTAGTAGCACTTCGTTTTCTTGACCGCCTTGAGCCACAAGGCGTAGTCGTTTTCCCCGTTGCCGATGCGCGGATCGATCTGCAAGACGCCCACCGTCGCGGCGTCGTACATGACAGTGAGGCACCCCGGATAGCAATAGCGGAACATCTTGCGCTTGCCGATGGTGCGGGGCCCGACGACGGTCACCCCCGTCGGGCGGGTCTCCTCGTCCACATGTTCATACCTCGTATAGCTGAAGAGGTATCCCCCTTCCTCCATGAAGGAAATCTGCCTCTCGAGCTTTTCGGGGAGCCACAGATCGTCGCTGTCGAGGAAGGCGATCCACTTGCCCTTCGCCTCGCGGAGGGAACGGTTTCGCGCCTCCGCCGCCCCGCCGTTTTTCTCCTGCACGAAGAGGCGGATGCGGCTGTCCTTTCCCGCAAAGCGCCGAATGAGTGCGACGGAGCCGTCCGTCGAGCAGTCGTCGGTGATGAGGAGCTCCCAGTCGGGATACGTCTGCGCAAGGACGGATTCAATCGTCTCTTCGAGGAATCTCTCCCCGTTGTAATTGGGCATGATGATCGAAACAAGGCCTTCCATCAGCACACCCCGACGCGCGGGAAGAGAAGCGCGGTCGCGCTACCTAATAGTGCGCCCCCCCCCTGCTCACGCAGCTTGATTTTTTATGCAGCAGTTTGAAGAACACAAATTTGCGGAGCCAAGCGGGCATGAGGCAGACAAGCAGCTGAATGCGGTTTGTCTTTCTGTATTCCCGTTTGGTGATAAAGCCCGTCTCTAAGATCATCTTTCGGGCGCTTTTGTATTTCTTGTAATACTTTCTCCCGCCGCGGCGGGCGATCATCGTGCGGTTGGTGCGCACGAAGCACAGATTTTCGTCGAGGTTCATGCACACGGCGCCGTGGAGGAGCATGTCCACCCAAAGCATATCGTCCTCCATGAGCGGGCAATCCTTATAATTCCCCGCTTCGAGCACTTTGCTCTTTTTGAACATGACGGTAACATGGTTGAAGGCGCTCCGCGTCTTTTGATACCGTTCGATCTCTTCCTGCGAAAGCGGAACGCGCCGCTCGCCCACGATCTCTTCGGGCGACGTTTCGAATTCCTCGATCTGCCCGCCGCATAGATCGAGGGCGGGGTTCTTTTCGAACGCCGCAAGCTGCAGGGAAAACCGTTCGGGGACGGCGATATCGTCGCTATCCATGCGGGCGATGAGCTCGTAGCTGCATTCGGGCACCCCCGCCGCAAGAGCAAGCCCGAGCCCTCGGTTTTCGGGCAGCGGGACCTCCTTGATACATATCCCCTGCTTCTTATACTTCTCGATGACCGCCTGCAGCCCGTCGGGAATGGGGCCGTCCTTGACGATGACCCACTCGTCCGCGGGGACGGTCTGCAGAACAAGACTTTCGAGCGCCCGATCAAAAAATTCGGGGTTCTCCTTGAAATAGACGGAGAGGAGCACCGAAAACTTTGCAAATTTTTCCATACTTACCTCTTGAGGACCGCAAAGACGGTTTGGAACATCACGCCGATGTCGCGGAAGAAGCCGCATTTTTCGAGGGAGCGAAGGTTGTACTTCATCTTCTCGGGCAAAACCTTCTCCACATAGGCGTCGTCGATGTTCTCCGCCCCTTCGAGGAGGGCGTCCTCGTCCTTGAAGCGAATGCTCGCCGTGCTCGTCACCCCCGCGGGAAGGAGGAGGGTCGCCATCATTTCATCGGTGTAACGCGCCACATACTTGGGAACTTCGGGACGGGTGCCGACAAAGCTCATGGTGCCGCGGAACACGTCGATGAGCTGAGAAACTTCGTCGAGGCGGCACTTGCGGATAAACTTCCCCACCCGTGTGACGCGGGAGTCCCCTTTCGAAGTGACCTGTGCGCCGATCGCCTCCGCATTCCGCACCATGGTGCGGAATTTGAAGATGCGGAACTCCTTTCCGTACTGCGTGACGCGGGTCTGACGGAAAAAGACGGGGCCCTTCGAGTCGATCTTGATCGCGACCGCAAGCACGAGAAAGAGGGGGGAAAGGAGGAGAAGCATCAAAAAGGAGACGACGATATCGAACCCCCGTTTGAAGAAGAGCGAAAAATTCTTTTTCCGAAGCGCCTTCCAATAGGGAAAGACGGCGTCGCACCGCATCGCTTCGGGAAGTTTTTCCCACTTTTTTACAAGCACTTGACGATCTCCGAATAGTTTGCGATGATGTACTCCGCCTCTTCATCCGTAAGGCAGGTGTGGAGGGGCAGGGTCACTTCATTTGCGAAGAAGTCGTACGCGTTCGGATAATTTTTGATCTCAAACCCCAAGTTTTTATACGCCGTGTGCATGGGAAGGGGCTTGTAATGCACGTTGCAGGCGATCCCCCGCTCCGCCATTTTGAGGATGACGTCGTTCCGCGTCTCGGGGGAGATCCCCGGGATGCGGGTGAGGTAGAGGTGCCCCGAGGAGGAATAGTCCTCCGTATAGTGGGGAAGGACGCCGATCCCGAGCGGGAGGAAGGCGGCGTCGTAGCGGGCGATGAGTTCCCGCCTCCGCACAAGCATGGCGGGATAGCGCTTCATCTGTGCGAGGCCGACGGCGGCGGCGATGTCCGTCATGTTGCACTTATACCATGTGCCGACGATGTCGTATTCCCATGCGCCGAGACGGGTCTTGGCGAGGGCGTCTTTGGACTGTCCGTGGAGGGAGAGGAGCTGGAGGGTGTGGTAGAGTTCCTCGTCGTCCACCCCTTCGATCTTGCGCCATGTGAGCGCTCCCCCCTCCGCCGTCGTGAAGTTCTTGACGGCGTGGAAGGAAAAGGCGGAAAAGTCGGCAATGCTCCCCACCTTCCGCCCGTGCCACGTCGCGCCGAGGGCGTGGGCGGTGTCGGCAAGGACGGCGATGCGGCCGATCGCCCGCTGCAAGTCGCTTGCGGGGCGGAAGAGCGCACGCTTCCTCTCGACGATCGCGAAGATCTTTTCGTAGTCGCAGGGGATCCCCGCAAGGTCGACGGGGATAATTGCCTTGGTGCGCTCGGTGATCGCATTCTCGAGCGCCGTGTAGTCCATTTCGAGGCGGTCCTTCTGCGTGTCGATGAGGATGAGTTTCGCCCCCACATGGCAGACGACGGACGCCGACGCCGTGTAGGTATAGGCGGAGGTGATGACCTCGTCCCCTTCGCCGATCCCGAGGAGCCGAAGCGCCATTTCGGCGCATGCCGTCTGGGAATTGAGGCAGACCGCCCGTTCGGCGCCGCAGAGCGCGGCGACTTCCCTTTCGAGTTCCTTGGTTCGCGGACCCGTCGTGATCCAGCCCGACTTCAAGGCCTCGGCGACTTCCGCAATCTCCGCCTCGCCCACATCGGGCGGGGAAAACGCGATCTTCATGCTTCTTCCTCCGTATAGTGATAGGTCGTCACGAGTTCGGAGAGGTACTTGCGCATCTCCCCCGTCTCCTCGTATGCCGCACGGTACAGCTTATCGAGCATCTCCCGAAGGAAATCCTCGTCGAGCGGGATGGGACGGGCGACGCTGATGAGCCCGTGCGCCGTCGTCTGCAAGCCCTCTTCGTCCATGAGGCGCTCTTCGTACAGCTTTTCGCCGGGACGCAGCCCCGTGCACTTGATTTCGATGTCGACCCCCGGTTCGAGCCCCGAGAGGCGGATGAGGTTGACGGCGAGGTCGTAGATCCTGACGGGGTCGCCCATGTCGAGCACGAAGATCTGCCCGCCCTTCGCGTACGCACCCGCCTGCAGGACGAGGAGGACGGCCTCGGGAATGGTCATAAAGTAGCGGATGATGTTGGGGTCGGTCACGGTGACGGGGCCCCCTTCCGCGATCTGCCGCTTGAAGAGCGGGACGACCGACCCGTTCGAGCCGAGCACGTTTCCGAAGCGCACGGCGACGAAGTTGGTGTTTTTACTGTGACGGCCGATCGTCTGCACGATCATCTCGCAGATGCGCTTGGTCGCACCCATGACGTTGGTCGGGTTGACCGCCTTGTCCGTCGAGATCTGCACAAAGGTCTTGGCGGCGTATTTATCGGCGAGGCGGGCGCAGTTGAGGGTGCCGAACACGTTGTTCTTGACCGCCTCGTTGGGGCTTGTCTCCATGAGGGGAACATGCTTGTGCGCCGCGGCGTTGAACACGATGTCGGGGCGGTATTTTTGGAACACGTCCTCCATCTTTCCGACGTCGCGCACGCTTGCGATGAGGGCAAGAAGGTCGAGGTCGGGATGATGGCGGCGGAGCTCCTGCTCGATGTCGTAGGCGTTGTTCTCGTAGATATCGAGAATGATGAGCTTTTTGGGCTTGCTCGCGGCGATCTGACGGCAGAGCTCGCTGCCGATCGACCCGCCGCCGCCCGTCACGAGCACGACCTGATCGCGGATGTACCCTGCGATCTCGTCGGTGTCGGCGCGGACCTGTTCTCTGCCGAGAAGGTCGGAAATTTCCACTTCGCGGAGGGCGGCGACCGTCGCTTCCCCGCTGACGAACTGATAGACGCCGGGGAGGATCTTGACGGCGCACCCCGTCTTCTGGCAAATCTCGTAGATGCGCTTTATCTCCTTCTTGGGCGCGGAGGGAATGGCGATGAGGATCTCCTTTACGCCGTACTTTTCGGCAAGGGAGGGAATGTCCTCCGACGTTCCCGCGATCTTGACGTCGCCGATGTTGCTCCCCGTCTTGACGGGGTCGTCGTCAACGATGCAGACGGCCGTATAGTTGATCTTGTCCGACGTCTGGATCTCGCGGACGAGGTCCGCCCCCGCCCTCCCCGCGCCGACGATCATCGCGCGGACGCGGTTGCCGAGACTGCGGTGCAGCATGTATTTAATTACGAAATAGATGCGCTGCGCAAAGCGGATGAGGAGGAGGAAGTTGACAAGGCAGATGCTGTAGATAAGGCATGTCCCGACGTTGACGACGGACGGGACGCACACCGCAAAGATGATGTTTAAGATGCAGATGACGATGACGGAGAAATAGAGCTTGAGCGAATCGAAGAGCCCCGCCGTTCTCGTCATGATGAAATAGACGCGGAACACGATGAAGCTCGTGCAGACGACCGCGAGGTTGAAGAGAAGCCAGTAGAGGAAGTTGAGGTCGAAGGTGATGGTGCGGCTCGTCGTCGCCATCGCGATGATCATCGAGAGGAAAATAGAGACGCAGTCCCCCGCCGCAAACAGCAGGATGGTGCGGAGTTTGACTCTCGTCGCTTTCGTGATCGCGATGTTGTTCTTTTGCTTGTTTTCCATGGCTTTATCCTTGAAATGCCTTATTCAACGGTAACGCTCTTTGCAAGATTGCGCGGTTTGTCGACGTCGAGCCCCCTCTGCAGGCTCACATAGTAGGCGAGAAGCTGCAGGGGAACGACGGCGACGCTCGCCGCAAAGAGCTCCTCCGTTTTCGGGATCTCCCAGACCTCCGCGGCGCCCTCCGCCTTTTCGCCCTCGAATACCATTGCGACGACGTGCGCCCCGCGGCTTCTCACTTCCTCGAGGTTGCTTGCCGTCTTTTCGCGGACACGGGGCTGAAGAAGAAGTCCGACGACGACCGTTCCCTCTTCGATGAGGCTGATCGTCCCGTGCTTGAGTTCGCCCGCCGCATACGCCTCGGTGTGGACGTAGCTTATCTCCTTGAGTTTGAGGCTTCCCTCGAGGCAGACGGAATAGTCCACCCCGCGGCCGATCATGAACACGTCGCGCATCGTCTGATGCCGTGCCGCGAACGATCCGATCGCCTCCTTTCTTTCGAGCACCCTCTTGATTTTTTCGGGCAGGGAAAGGAGCTCTTTTATGTACCCCGCATAGGCCTCTTCCGAGACCGTCCCCTTCCGCCTTGCGAGCTCAAGGGCGAAGAGGTACCCCGCCGCAAGCTGTGCGCTGTACGCCTTGGTCGTCGCGACGGCGATCTCCGGCCCCGCGACGGTGAAGATCGTCCTGTCCGCCTCGCGGGAGACGGAAGAACCCTGCACGTTGACGATGGCGACCGTGCGCACCCCGTGGGCTTTGGCCTCTCGGAGGGCGGCAAGGGTGTCGGCGGTCTCCCCCGACTGGCTGATCGCGATGACGAGGCAATTTTCCCCGTACACGAGGTCGCGGTAGCGCATTTCGGAGGCGAGCTCCACCCGCACGGGAACGCGCGCAAGGGACTCGATGACGTACTGGAGGGTGACGCCGACGTGATAGGCCGACCCGCATGCGGTGATGACGATGCGTTCCGCCGAAAATTCTTCCTCCCCGATGCCCGCCTCGGAGAAGTCTGCGCGGCCCTCCTTCATGTAGCGGGAGAGGGTATCCGCGACGGCGCGGGGCTGTTCGTGCACTTCCTTGATCATGAAGTGCTCCCACCCGTCCTTTTCGGCCGCCGAGGCGTCCATCGTGACCTCGACGGACTGCTTTTCGATGACGTTTCCGTCGATGTTGTAAAAGACCGCCCCCTCGCGGCGGATGACGGCCGCTTCGAGGTTGTCGATATAGTAGACGGTGCGCGTCTCCCCGAGGAGGGCGGGAACGTCGGAGGCGACAAACATCTCCCCCTTGCCTACGCCGAGGATCATGGGGCTATCCTTCCGTGCGACGAACACTTCGTCGGGCCGATCGGAAAAGAGCACCCCGAGGGCGTACGAACCGCGGGCGCGCTGCATGAAGCGGCAGATCGCCGTGACGGGGTCGCCGCTCTTTTTAAGGTAGTAGTCGATGAGGTCGGCGATGACTTCGCTGTCCGTCTCCGAATGAAAGACGTACCCCTCCGCCGTCAATTTTTGTTTGAGTTCGCGGAAATTTTCGAGGATGCCGTTGTGCACGACGGTGACCCTCTCCCCGTCGCTCAGGTGCGGATGGGCGTTCTCTTCGCTCGGCGCGCCGTGCGTCGCCCAGCGGGTGTGGCCGATCCCGACCGTTCCCGAAAGAGAAGCGCCGCCCTCCGTCTTTTCGACGAGGCGGGCAAGACGGCCCTCCGTCTTTTCGACGCGGATGCCCCCTTCGCCGCGGACGGCGACCCCTGCGGAATCGTAGCCGCGGTATTCGAGTTTTTTAAGCCCCGCAAGCAGAATGGGCGCCGCCTGACGGCGTCCGATATAGCCGACGATGCCGCACATACCCGCTTATTCCTCCCGCGGGGACGCCGCACGGATGCAAGAGGCGATGCCCTCCGCGAAGCGGTCGCACGTCTCCTGTTCCTTGGCCTCCACCATGACCCGCACGAGGGGCTCGGTGCCCGATTCGCGGACGAGGACCCGCCCCTCCGTCCCGAGCGCTTCTTCCGCCTCCGCGATCGCGGCCTGTACGGAAGGATGGGAGAGCGCCGCCTTGCGGTCCTTCACGACGACGTTCACAAGCGTCTGCGGATAGACCTCAAGCTCGTCGTAGAGCTGGCTTGCCTTCTTCTTCCGCGCAAGGAGAACTTCCATCACCTTGAGACTGGTGAGGATCCCGTCCCCCGTCGTCGCGTATTTGGAGAAGATGATATGCCCCGACTGTTCCCCGCCGAGACGGCAGGCGTGTTCGCGCATATACTCATAGACGTACTTATCGCCCACCGCCGTCTTGACATAGCCGATGCCCGCCTCGTCGAACGCCTTGTAGAGGCCGAAGTTGGACATGACCGTCGTCACGACGGTATTGGTGACGAGCTTTCCGCGCTCCTTCATGTACTTCGCATAGAGGAGGAGGATGTGGTCCCCCGTGAGGACCCGCCCCTTCTCGTCGACGCAGAGGCATCTGTCCGCATCGCCGTCGTAGGCGAAGCCGATATCGACTTCGTGTTCGCGGACGAACTTCTGCAGCCCCTCGATGTGCGTGGAGCCCGCGTCCTTATTGATGTTGAGCCCGTTGGGCTCCGCATTGATGACATAGGTCTTTGCGCCGAGCGCTTCGAACACGTTCTTCGCGATGCTCCACGCGGCGCCGTTTGCGCAGTCGAGGGCGACGCGGAGGTCGCGGAAGGAGTACATGCCGAGGGAAATGAGGTAGCCGACGTAGCGGTTCCGCCCCGAGAAGTAGTCGACGATCTTCCCCATCGCCGTTCCCGCGGCAAAGGGCAGATCGCCCGAAATGCCCGCGGGGAGCTCCCCGTCGAGGTAGCGCTCGATGCCCTCGATGATCTCTCCGTCCATCTTCTCCCCCCGCCCGTTGATGAGCTTGATCCCGTTGTCGTAGAAGGGATTGTGGCTTGCCGAGATCATGATCCCGCAGTCGAAGCCGTCGGTGCGGGCGATGTAGGCGACGGAGGGCGTCGTCGTGACGTGCATCATGTAGACGGAGGCGCCCGACGCCGCAAGTCCCGCCGCGATCGCATACTCGAGCGTGTAGCTCGAAAGGCGGGTGTCTTTCCCGAGGACGAGCCGCGGCGCGACCGTCTCCTTCGAAAAGTACCAGCCGAGGTATCTTCCCACTTTATACGCCTGATCGGCGGTGAGGGTGACGTTCGCTTCCCCGCGGAAGCCGTCTGTTCCGAAATATTTTCCCATATTCTTTCTCTTTGCGGTTATTTTTTGGGGACGATGACGTCCGTCCCCTTGACGATATGACCCGCGGGATACATGCCGCGGAGGGAGGTGAGCGGGTAGACGGAGGTGTTCCGCCCCACGACCGTCCCGGGGTTCAGAACGGCGTTACAGCCGATCTCGACGAAGTCCCCGAGCATGGCGCCCATCTTTTTGAGCCCCGTCGGCACCCTTTCCTCCCCGAAGCGGACGGATACGGGCGTCTTGTCGCTCTTGACGTTGGAGGTCACCGATCCCGCCCCCATGTGTGCACGGTAGCCGAGGATGCTGTCGCCGACGTAGTTGAAATGGGGCACCTGCGTCCCGTCGAAGAGGATGCAGTTTTTGAGCTCGACGGAGTTTCCGACGACGCACCCTTCCCCCACGAGCGCACTGCCGCGGACAAAGGCGCCGTGCCTCACTTCCGTCCCGGGGCCGATGATGCACGGGCCGCCGAGATAGGCCGTGGGCGCGATCTTCGCCGTCTCGTGCACAAAGACGGAGGGCGAAACTTCCCTGTACTCCGCGGGAAGGGCGGAAAACAGTCCGCGGAGAAGATCGGCGATCGACGGAAGCGCCTCCCACGGATAGCGAAATTTGAGCAGATACTCCTTCGCAAGCGTATGATCGAGATCGAAAAGCGCGCAAATTTGCGCCTCGGGATGCTCCATAGCTTCCCCCCGAAAGGTAGTTTTCTCTATTATATAGGACAAGCGCGGAAAAGTCAAACGTTTACGGAAATAAACCGAAGGGCGGCGCGGGCGTGAAATTTTTTCGGAATTTTCGCCCGATTTTGTAAATCTTGCACACCGTTTCCGCCTTAAATCGACAAGGTGTACAAAAAGCCGACGCAAGCGTCGGCTTTTTGCCTCTTTGTGCTTACTTCCTGCTGCAAGGTTTGCCCTGCGGATAGAGCGGAAGTTCGAAGAATCCGCTGCATACCTCCTGCGTGTATTCCTGTGCGGGAGGAATGGCGCAATAGCCGTAGCTCGGAACGAGGAGCTCCACCTGCATCGCGACTTTGAGGATACAGGTGACGCATGCGCTCAGCGAAAAAGTCCCCGTCGCCGCGTCGAAGCTCCCCTCGGGAGAGACGCAGGAGGCGACCGAAGTCACCGTGAAGGGCATGACGGATGCCGGCGGGACGTACATGAGGACGTCCTCGGAGAGGACGATCGAGCTCGTCGCGACCCCTTCGACGCCGTTCGCATCGACATAGACGATCTCGATGGGGACGGTGACCGTCGCCTGAACGCGTGCACAGCACCCCTCCGCCTGCCGCTCGACGTTTACGTTTGTGACCGTTCCCACCGACGAGGTGGAGCGGGCGCTGACGAAGGTGAGCGGATATGTAGGATCTGCGGGCGTGAACGCTACGGGCGTTGCCGTATAGTTTTCGAGACGGGTCTGGATGATCCCCGCGTCGAAGATCTTCTCCGCCTGAATGCACACCTTTTCCGAGAGGCCCTGAAGGGGATTCCCCGTGATGGTCCCCGGGCAATGATCGGAAGAGAAATTGGAAAAAAAGGACATTTGTTACCTCCGTAAAACAACCGTATCGGTTTGCTTCATCGTATGCGGGGGAAAAGCGGAAGTGTTCCCGCTACAAGAGGACGGTCTGCCCGATATAGAAAACATCCGTCCCGTTTCGGGTGCGGAAAGCCTCCTCCGAGCCGCAAAGAAGAGCCTTCGATTCCCCGCCGCGCACGGTGTAGAGGTCCCCGCCCGCGGGAAGAACAAGTACCTGTCCCTCCCGAATTTCTTCGGAAAGGCGATTGGCGGAGGCGAGCAGCCTCGGCGGGAGACGGAAGGTCTTTGCGACCGCGGTGAGCGTCTGCCCCTTTTTCACACGGTAGAACTTCGGAACGGGAAGAGAAAGTTGCATACGGCCATCTTATGCGTCGGCTCATAAAAAGGTGTGCGGGGCGAATAGAATACACCATGGACCTATATCGCACCGCCGCGATCGTCACGGTGTTTTCCGCCCTCGAGCACGGCCTCGGCTTTCTCTACCGCATCATCCTCTCCCGCACCCTCGGGCCGGAGGGGCTCGGGATCTATCAGGTGGCGCTCACCGTGTTCGCCGTCTTTCTGACGGTCGCCTCGAGCGGGCTTCCCATCACCCTCTCCCGCGCCATTTCCAAACACCGTGCCCGCGGAAACCCCAAGGGGGAGGCCGCGGCGACCTCTGCCGCCGTCCTCATCACCTTCTCCGTCTCGGCGACGATGACCGCCCTTTTATTTCTCTTCCGCACCCCCTTTTCGCGCATCTTCTCCGACCCGCGCAGCGCCGACCTCTTCTTCATCCTCATCCCCGGGCTCTCCTTCACCTGTGTGTATGCGATCGTCCGCGGCAGTTTTTGGGGGAACAAGCGCTTCTTCGCCTACTCCCTCATCGAACTTATCGAGGAGATCGTCATGATCGCATCGGGCGTCTATATGCTCGTTTTCGTACACACGGGGGTCCCCGACGTCAACAAGGCGGCGATCGCCGTGCTCGTTTCCTACCTCTCCTCCTTTGCGCTTGCCACCGTGTACTTCTTTGCAAAGGGCGGAAAGCTCGGCTCCCCGCGCGGGGAACTTCTGCCCCTTCTCCGCTCCTCCGTCCCCGTCACGGCGATGCGGACTTCCTCCTCCCTTGTCAATTCCCTCATCTCCGTCCTCTTCCCGATGCGCCTCATGGCGGCGGGGTTTTCCTCGGCGCGGGCGATGAGCGAATACGGGATCGTCGGGGGGATGGTGATGCCCGTTCTCATGATCCCGAGCTCCCTCATCGGCTCCATTGCCCTCGTCCTCGTGCCCGAGCTGAGCGAATGCCACTACCGCGGCGAAAAGGAGAAGCTCTCCGCACTCGTAAAGAAGGCGCTCGAGACCACCCTTCTCATCGCGGGGTGCCTCGTCCCCCTCTTCATCTCCTGCGGGGAGGGGATCGGCGTATTCCTCTATTCGAACGCCGAGAGCGGAAAGCTCATCGCGGCGAGCGCGCTCATCCTCGTCCCGATGAGCGTGACGATGATCTCGACGAGCATCCTCAATTCCCTCAATTGCGAACGCCATACCCTGCTTATTTTCCTCGTCGGCGCGGCGTGCATGCTCGCCGCGGTGTGGTTCCTTCCCGCCCGCCTCGGGAGCGGGGCGCTGCTTGCGGGCATGGCGTGCGACCACTGCGCGACCGCCCTCCTCTCCCTTCTTCTGCTTGCGAAAAAGACGGGGAAATTGCACTCCGTGTCCTACTTTTTCCGCCTCCTTGCCGCAATTTTGCTTTTATCGGGGCTGGGGACCCTCCTCCGTTCGGGGCTCATGCTCGTCCTCGGCTACCTCCCCGCGCTTGCGCTCACGATGCTCGCCGTCCTCGGGGGAGAAGCGGCCCTTCTGCGCCTTTTCGGGCTCTTCGACGTCGCGGTCCCCTTGCGAAAATTTTTCCGACGAAAAATCGCCGCGTAAAAAAAACGGGAGCGAAACCTCCCGTTTTTCAACACCGTATCCCAACTAAACCGACCAACCGTCCCACGGCACGGGGACGCCGTCGAGGAAGTGCCAGTACCGCCCCTCGGTGACGGGCGGCGGCGTCTCGGAATAGAATCGGACGCCCGCGACCTCCAATGCGGCGTTGTGGAGCCCCACGTCGACCTTCCGCCAGTCCTCCTCCCCGCCGTCGTAGTAGACCTCGGAAAGAGCGCTGCATGCAAAGAAGGCCGCTTCGCCGATTTTCGATACCGTGTGGGGGATAAACAGCTCCCGAAGGGAAAAACACAAGCTGTAGGCGACGTCTGCGATCTCCTCCACTTCGGGAAGAGAAACTTTCGTCAGACGGATGCACCCCTGAAAGGCGTGCGCCCCCATTTTCGTGAGGGAGGCGGGCAGGGTGAGCGATTCGAGCAGCGTGCAATAGGCGAAGGCCTGTTCCCCGATGACGGTGAGCCCCTCCGGAAGGGTGAGCTCGGTGAGGTTGTAGCAGGCGCAGAAGGCGCTCTCGGGAACGGCCGCGACCCCCTCGGGGATGTCGGCGCGGGCAAGGGAAGTGCAGCGCGCAAACGCCTGTACGCCGATCTCCTTCAGGGACTTCGGAAGCGCCGCCTCTTCGAGGGCGGGACAGTTCTGAAAGGCCCCCTTGCCGATCTTTGTGACGGAATTCGGGATCGTGACGGTGCGAAGAGACGCACAGTCGAGGAAGGCGCCCTCCGCGATCTCCGTGACGGGCTTCCCCTCGAAGGAGGCGGGGATCTCCACCCGTTCCGCCCCGCGGTCGGCAGGGGCAAGAAAGGCGTACGTTCCGTCCTCGAGAAGGGAAAATTTCGCCTCCTCGGGCGAAGGCGCCGCGCACCCGCCGAATAAAAGCAGAAGCGCCGCTAAGAAAACCGACCTCCTTTTCATCCTTCCCCTCCCCTTTTTTCTATCTATATTGTACCGCCGAACGGCCGAATTGTCAAGCCCCGAAAAAAATCGAAAAAATTGTGCTTTCACCCTTGTCATGCTGGGAAAAGCGTGTTATAATAGAGGGCGAAATCCAAACGGAGGGAAATTATGAAACTGACCGAAGAACTGCGCAGACAGCTGCGCGTCACGGTGGACTACACCAACATGACCGACAAATATCTCGGTGACAAGGGCATCTCCCAAAAGACGCTCGACGCACACAAGAAGCTCGCGAAAGAGGCGCATGCCTATGTGACCGCCAACCGCGGCAAGGACGAGCTCTTCATGGGCTGGACCGAGCTCCCCTACAATCAAGCGGAAGTCGTCGCCGACATTCTCGAGACGGCAAAGCTCGTCCGCAGAAAGTTCGAGGCGTTCGTCGTCCTCGGGATCGGCGGATCGGCGCTCGGCCCCACGATGGCGTTTAACGCCCTCTGCCACCTCCACTACAACGACCTTTCGAAGTCGATGCGCCGCGGTCCCCGCTTCTACGTCGAGGACAACGTCGACCCCGTCCGCATGAAGGAACTTCTCGACGTCATCGACGTCAAAAAGACCTGTTTCAACGTCATTTCGAAGTCGGGTGCGACGAGTGAGACGATGACGCAGTACCTCATCATCGCCGACCTCCTCAAAAAGGCGGGCGTCGACGTCAAGGAGAACGTCATCTTCACGACGGACGCGTCGCGCGGCAACCTCGTCAAAATTTCCAAGGAGCTCGGCGGCGTCAAGTCGTTTGTGCTCGGCGACGGCGTGGGCGGGCGCTTCTCGGAGCTCTCCCCCGTCGGCCTTCTCCCCGCGGCGGTGCTCGGGATCGATATCAAGGCCCTCCTCAAGGGCGCGGCGTACATGGATAAGCTGTGCAAGCCGTCCGACTTCCGCAAGAACCCCGCGCTGATGTGTGCGACGCTCCAATATATTTCGATGCAGAACGGCAAGAATATCGGCGTCATGATGCCCTATTCCGACAATCTTCACTACCTCTCCGACTGGTATGCGCAGCTCTGGGCGGAATCGCTCGGCAAGAACGTCACCCTCGACGGGACGCCCTGCAACGTCGGCCAGACGCCCGTAAAGGCGCTCGGCGTGACCGATCAGCACTCGCAGGTCCAGCTCTACACCGAAGGCCCCTACGACAAGGTCGTCACCTTCCTCTCCGTCGGGAGCTACAAATACAAGAGCCCCATCCCGAACGGCTGTGAGAGCATTCCCGACGTCTCCTTCCTCGGAGGTCACACGATGGAGGAACTCATCCAAGCCGAAAACAAGGCGACGGCGTTCGCCCTCACCAAGGCGGGCAGGCTCAACTACACGATCAACGTGCCCGAGATCAACGCCTTCACCCTCGGCGAACTCCTCTTCCTCTTCGAGCTGCAGACGGCGTATGCGGGCGCGATGCTCCGCATCGACACCTTCAACCAGCCCGGCGTCGAAGCGGGAAAGAAGGCGACCTTCGCCCTCCTCGGAAAGCCCGGCTACGCTGAACAGAAGAAGGCGCTCGATGCCGCCGAGAGCGACCCCGAGTACATTGTCTAAGAAAAACAGATCTGCGTCCCGAGGCACTTGCCTTGGGACGCATTTTTCTTTTCTTTCATTTGTATTTTCGTGCATATTCGGAAAGAGGCATGCATTTTCCGCCCCCTGTCCCTTTTTGCATATGCGGAAAGAGACAGATGCTTAGAAGCGCATTTTCCGACCCCATTCCGCTATTTTACAAAAAAGACGGAGCAAAGCGCACTTCCCATAGGGAACAAAAACAAAATTTTTAGAATTGTGCTTTCAAGCGATGACAAAAACTCTCGGA
>CANQQM010000005.1 GCA_947626005.1 uncultured Clostridia bacterium | reverse complement strand
GCGCTTCGCCAATCGCCGCCGAGTTCGTGGATAAGCTCGTCGGAATTGAGCCGAACGCCCAAATCTTCCTTGTTCTCTTCGCTGTAATAGAGGGTGCTCTTCCCCGCGCCGTTGACGCCTGCGAAGATGGTCAATTTTTTAATAGCTTTCATGCGCCATCACTTCTTTCTGCCGCTTTGCGAGGAGAAAATTATAGATCGCGATGTAGAAGTCGCGCTCATCCTCGGAGTTCGCTTTCTCGATCAGCGTCCGAAGCTCGGAAGCGGAAAGCATTTTCCCGTCGCCGACGAACGTCTGCGCCGCCATTTCAATCGTTTCGATCCGTGTCATAAGCACCTCCCGACACATATAGTTTATACCAAATTCACCGCTTTGTCAACCTCTATGGGGCGATTCGCAAATTTTAAGCGGCGGGGTGTACGCCCTGCCGCTTGCAAACGATGAAAAACGGAAGAGCTTTGATTGGGTTTGGGGCATCATGGGGGCACGGATTTTTTATCAAACTACATTTTGTAGCTGATTTCCGCCTGTTTTTCGCCGAAAAACACAATATCTTGTGGTTGTCGGAAAATCGACAGCGGCTTCGAGTCCCTGAAGGTGCACCAACGAACGGGAAGTCCCTTTTGGGGCTTCCCGTTCGTTTATATAAATATTGAAAGCACCCGAAGGGGGAGGGTGCGAGCGAGAGCGAGCGGTTTGCGGGCGAATTGTTTGAAAACAGATATGTTTGCCGCAAACTTGACAATTGATAATTGTCAACCGGGGCGCGCCGCTAAAGGCGCGATCCTCGTCGGCGCAGGGCGACTTCGGAAGCGCTTCGAAGGCGCAGCTGTTTTCTTGTTCTTTGAACGGGGAAGTTTATTCTTTCGGGTTCTTCATGAATGCAAGAATGATCTGGATAAGCCCCGCAACGATCAGAAGGATCGACAGAACGGTCGCAAGCGGGATCGAGATGGAGAAATATTTATCCAAATCGTAAACGAACGCAACGACGCAGACGAGCAAAATTCCGACGATCGTTTCGATACTTCCCATCACAAAAAGTAATTTTTTCATGGTTCCTTCCGCATGTTCCCGAGAATAATTTTCGTTTGCCGTTTCAAGTATATCACAGCCGCCAAGAGAAGTCAAGCGCGCAAAAACTCCAAATGCCCTCTGCCGCTTGCGAACGATGAAAAGAAGGGGGCTTCGACCGTGTTTGCGCTTGCTATTTTCCTGTATCTATGATATAATTCAGTCAACGAACAAACCGAAAGGGGAGGAGAGATGGACCGCGTATTCGACATCTTGTTATATCTTGATCTCTTTATTGCCGTTCCCGTTTTCGTGTTGGAACTGATTCGCTTCCCGGCTTGGGTAGAGCGGATCGACCTTAATAAGAACATAGAGGGAAAGCCGATCGGGCGGTATCTCGAAAACAGATTCGTACTCGTCGAATTGCGGATCGTCCTCACCGTCGTTGCGTTTGCGGCGGGGAGCATCGTCTTCATGCTGCTCGGCTCCTTCCCCCGCGAGATCGGATCTCCCAAGTTTTTGCTGTTCCTTCCCATCCTCCTGATGGTGGCGGGAACGGGGATCGGCGGCGTGTTCTTGGGCAATTGGTTTTACAAAACGGCAAAGCGGAGCGAAATTTTCAGGGAAGCGGCATCCGCCCACGAAATTTTTGTGCGCAGCCGTTCCCAATTGGGGATGGGGATCTTCATTTGTTTCTATTTGAGCATTGTCGCGGCATTCCCGATGATGCACCTGTTTTTTCTTTTGAATTGGATCTGACGCATCGGGAACGGACATGCGGCCGAGGGGTGCAACGGCGCAGCGCAAAAAGTGCAACGCGGGCACAACAGGCAGGGCATGTGCACATAAAATCCACGAAAAACCGAAAGGGGAGGGGGAGATGAACATCGAAGAATTCACGGAGGTCATGCGGGTTGCGCATCTTCGCAAGATCGAAAAGACGCTTAAAACGGCGGGCTTTCTTGATTGCAGGCGCAGTAAGACCCTCCGCCAAGCCTCCCTCTACGCCATCGCGACGGCTCCCTACGAGGCGACGCCCTGCTTCCCCGACGGCAAGAAGAACGAGTTCGTCGGCAACCTCTGCCGCAACGTGAAGGGGTTTGAGGAATACACCTTCCTCATCGTCCAACAGCTCTCCCCCTGCAAGCGGGGATGCGAGGATCTTTCGACCAAGAAGATGCTCATCTACGCAAAGGCCGAAACGCCCGAAAACAAATAACATCCCATACCTATTTTCCGGAAAAGGAGGGAACATGATCACCGAAATTTTCAAAGAGGAACATCAAAACGGCTCCATGGAGGCGTACATCGTCCCGAACGGGGTAAGAAAGATCGGGGAGGGCGCCTTCCGCAACTGCGGCGCGCTCAAAAAAATCTATCTTCCGTCAAGCGTCGAAGAGGTCGGCGACAACGCCTTTTTGGGTTGCAAACAGGTGGAAATTTATTGCGAGGACGAGCCGAAGGCGGGTTGGCTTGAGGGAATGTGCAAGGTCACGGTGAGCTACGAGATCGTCACGCCCGAGGACGACGCCTTCAACTTCCACCGTTCGGGGGGATCGTTCACCACGACGCGGGTCGAGCGGGAGGAGGAGCGGCTGTGCCATTGGAACCCCGAAAACCGCCCCGTATATACCCATGTCGCGCGGAGCGTCACGGAGGGGTGGAAGGTGCCGCGGCGGTTTGTCCTCCTCCACAGGAACGACGAGCCGAAGAGCGCACTCATGCGGCGGGCGCTCAAGGAACTCACCTCCGAGCATCCCGAGCTTCGGGATGGCGAACCGCTTTGGGTGAACGCCCTCACCGACCACCTTGCAAACACCTACGAATACGGCGCCCTTCCCGCCCTCTTTTACGGGGAGGAAAAGCTGTACGAGGCGTCTCCCTCCGACGGGTACGAGGCGATGAAGGCGGCGGCATATAAGGCGATGCTTACCGTCCTTGCGGCGAAAAAAGTGGAATAAACTTCGAAAAAATCCGACCCCATTCCTGCATTTTGCGGGAGTGGGGTCGGATTTTACATGAAAAAGGCGGGGAACGGTCCCCGCCTTTTGTGCCGAAAACTTACACTTTGAAGCAGCTTCCGCCGATGAATTCCCTCAGGAGCGAATTGCAGGGGATGAGCGAATCGTCGTCGATGAGGCGGAAATACTTGAGGTTCTTCATGAGGCGGTTTGCGACGAGGAACTGCGGATCGGTCGTCTTGATCTCCTCGAGCGCCGCCATCGCCTGTTTTTTGAGGACGCACAGCTCGTAGCCGAGGCTCGAATTAAAGACGTAGTCGGCGTTCTCCTGATTGGGATAGATCCAGCGGAATTCCCCGTTCCGCACCGACTGCCACATGTCGATGGTCGTGGCGGCGGGGCAGTTGCGGAACTTCATATCGCGGACGATGCGGCGGATGAGGCGGGTGTTTGTCACCGAAAGCGGGGAGTGGTTGTCGATGTTGAGCTGCGCATGCGGCGCAATGTAGATGCGGAATTTCCGATGTTTCGGAATGGATTTCGTCAGCTTTTCGTTGAGGGCGTGGATGCCCTCTATAATGATGGGCACATTGGGGCCGAGGCGGATGGTGCGGCCGACTTCCCTTCGGTCCTCACTGAAGTTGAAGCGGGGGAGGGTGACTTCTTCGCCGTTGATGAGGTCGAAGAGGTCCTTATTGAAGAGTTCGATGTCGAGGCAGTCGGTGTTCTCGAGGTCGAGCTTTTCGCGGGGCTTGCCCTGAATGGCGCAGATGCGCGCCTTGTCGAAGTAGTAGTCGTCCATCGAAATGGTGACGGGGTTGATCCCGCGCGACTGGAGTTCGATCTTGAGGCGGTTGCAAAAGGTCGTCTTGCCGCTCGAGCTCGGACCCGCGATCGCGACGAGACGGACGTTTTCGATCTCCTTTTCGATGGCGTCGCCGAGTTCGGAGAGCTGGCGGTTGTGGTAGGCCTCGCACATCTGCACGAATTCGAGCGCATCGCCGCGGTCGATCATGCGGTTGATCTCGTCCACCGTCTGCACGTTTGCCTTCTCCGCCCAAAGGTAGGCGCGCTGCAGCGTCTTGCAGTAGGTCGCCTCCTCCTCGAATTCGGGAATGTGCGCGTCGAGGTCGTGGCGGGGGTACTGGATGATGAGCCCGGGGCTGTAGGGGGCGATCGTGTAGTTGTGGATGCACCCCGTCGAGGGCACCATGTAGTTGTGAAGATAGTTATAGTACTCCCCGCAGCGGTAGAGGTGGACGGTGCTTTCGGGGCGGTACTTCAGAATATCGATCTTGTCGTCGAGCCCGAATTGCTTGTAAATTTCCGTCGCCTGTTCCTTGGTGACGGTGACCCGCTCGATGGGGAGGTCCTCCTCGACGATGCGCCGCACTTCCTCCTGAATGGCCTCGACGGCGTGCGACATGTTGAAATTCCCGCCGACCGCCTCGCAGAAGATGGAGCGGGAAATGTTGTAGGAGAAGCGGATATGCACCTCTGGGTATTTGCGGTAGAAGGCCATGGCGACGATATATTGAAGGCTTGCCCTGTACGCCCTCCCCGCCTCGGCGTTGCCGAGCCCGAGAAGTTTTACGGTCATGCCGTTGTTCTTTTCGGAGAGGCGGTAGTTGAGTTCCTTGACCTGTGCGCCCACCTGACACACGACGAGGTTCTTTCTCTCCTTTTCTTCGATGAGTTCGATGACCCGTGTTCCTTCTTTTACGTTGAATTGCTTGCCGTTGAGATTGACTTTGAGCATGAATTTTTCCTCCCTGTTCCCTTGGGGTTCTCTATTATATAACAAAATTTTCCATTTTGCAAGGGGTTTTGATAAATTTTTTCTGTTTTCGTTCGTAGCGATCAGAAGAAATTTCGGAGACGCTGCGATTTTTTCGGACGAATCGCAAGAAAATCAAAAAAATTTTGCTCGGGAATTCGCCAGAATATTGACATTCCGCATACAATATGGTAAAATTTTCTCTGTAGAGGGAAATTTTCCCCTTGCGCGGCAAAGGAGCCGCCCTTGCGGCTTTGGAATACACTTTAAGAGGTAATCATATGTTGACGTGTGCGCAGTGCGGCGGACCCGCCGTCGATCTCGGCAACGGGACCTGCCGTTGCAATTATTGCGGCTATACCTTCGAGCGGGAAGTTCCCGCCGCCATGCAGCCGCAGGCGGTCGCTTCCGAAGAGAAATCGGGAGAGCGCGGGGCGGATGTGTTCGAGGAGAACATCAACGGCATTCTCGAGATCCGCTGGAGCGACGCTCAGTACCTTCATTCGGGCTCGGGCTTCCTCGTAAAGGACGGCTATGCGGTCACGAACACCCACGTCGTCACGCGGGAGGACGGGAGCTCGGTCGGCAACGTCTCCGTCAAGGTCTGCGGGGAGACGGTCAACGCGGGCGTCGTGCGCCTCGGCGACAACAAGCACGGCAGCGGCACGGGCGACGACTTGGCGCTCATCCGTCTCGACCGCGTTCCCTTCGGCAGCAAGACGCTCAAATTCGAGAATTTCGGCAACGTCCGCATCGGGGAGCGGGTGTTCGTCGTCGGGAACTCCCTCGGCTACGGCACTTGCATCACGAGCGGCATCGTGAGCGATAAGGAACGCATGGTCGACGGGCACGCCCTTCTTATGACCGACTGCGCCGTCAACGGCGGCAACTCGGGCGGGCCCATCTTCAACGAGAAGGGGAAGGTGATCGGGGCGATCGTCTCGGGCATCGACCGCGCGGAGGGCATGAATTTCGCCATTCCCTCCAAGACGGTGATAAGTTTCCTTTCTAGGTGCGGGATCAAAGTGGATGACTGACGGCGCAGACGCGCCGTGCGGAGAGATCCGCATTTTCCGAAACGGACGGCATCTTGCGTAAGCGGACGCCGTTTTTTCGACATCGGCGGCTCTGCCGCGGGAGAATGTATGCTGGAAACCATCCATGCGCCCGAGGACCTATCCCGTCTCACGAAGAAGGAGACGGAGACGCTGTGCGGAGAACTCCGCGCCGCCATCCTCGACGCAACGGCAAAAAACGGAGGGCACCTTGCCTCCAATCTCGGCGTCGTCGAAGCGACGGTCGCCGTTCATCAGGTCTTTTCTTCGCCCGACGACACGATCATTTTCGACGTCGGGCATCAAAGCTATGCGCATAAACTCTTAACGGGCAGATTTTCCTCCTTTTCGACCCTTCGTAAGGCGGGCGGCATCTCGGGATTTCCGAGCCCCGCCGAGAGCCCGCACGATCCCTTCTACGAGGGGCACGGCGGCACGGGGATCTCCGAGGGGCTCGGCGTCGCCGTCGCGAATGCGGAGGCGAAAAACGGCGCCTATACCGTCGTCTTTGTGGGGGACGGAACGTGCACGAACGGCCTCATCTACGAGGCGCTCAATAACTGCGAAGGCAAGCCTCTCCGCCTCATCATCGTTCTCAATGACAACGAAATGTCCATTTCGCCGAGCGTCGGGGGGTTCAGCAAATCCCTTCGGAGAATGCGCTCGAGTGCGGGCTATTTCCGCTTCAAACACGGCGTCAAGCGCTTCCTCCGCCGCATTCCGCTTCTCGGGAAGCCCCTTGTCTCCGCCGCAAGGGGGATAAAGAACGGCGTAAAACACCTTGTCCTCAATAAGAACGTCTTTGAAAACTTCGGGCTCGAATACATCGGACCCGTCGACGGGAACGACGCCGCGCGGGTGCGCTCCGTCCTCGAGGAAGCAAAATATCGGGAGCGGTGCTGCGTCGTGCACCTCTATACGAAGAAGGGGCTCGGCTATCCCCCCGCGGAGGAGGAGCCCGAAAAGTACCACTCGGTGCCTCCCTTCGACCCCGCCGTCGGGATCGTAGAGGACAATGCGCCCACCTTTTCTACGGCGTTCGGGCAGGCGCTCACGCGGCTTGCGGCAAGCGACGGGCGCATCGCGGCGATCACCGCCGCCATGTGCGAGGGGACGGGGCTTGGCGCCTTTGCCGCCGCCTATCCCGACCGATTCTTCGACGTCGGCATGGCGGAGGAACATGCGGTCTCCTTCGGAGCGGGGCTTGCCCGCATGGGGAAGGTGCCCGTCTTTGCCGTCTATTCGACCTTTTCGCAGCGCGCCTACGACGAGATCATGCAGGACGTCGCGATGCAGGGCCTTCCCTTCGTCCTCGCCCTCGACCGCTGCGGCCTCGTCGAGGGGGACGGGATCACCCATCAGGGCATCTTCGACTGCGCCCTCTTTTCGGGAGTGCCGCACGCCGAGATCTATTCCCCCGCGACCTATTCGGAGACGGAAGAGTGCCTTGCGCGTTCGATAAACGGCGGCGGGTTCTCCGTCGTGCGCTATCCGAAGGGGGCGGAAGGGGAGTTCTTCCCGTGGGAGCGCTCGGAAAATCTTGCCTTTACCCGCGGGGTCGAAAGCGCAAAAACGGTCATCGTCACCTATGGGCGAATTGCTTGGAACGCCCTTTCCTGTCTTTCAAAAGAGGTGGGGATGGTACGCATGATCCGCATTTTCCCCATCGATTTCGAAGCCCTCGATCGCCTCACTTCCTCCGCCGAGAACATCTACCTCATCGAGGAAGGGGCGTTCGAAGGGGGAATAAGCGCACGGCTTGCCCTCAACTTTACGACGAAGGGGAAGCGCGTCCTCGTCCGTTCGATCGGGGACTTCGTTCCCCACGGCGACCTCGAGGATCTATACCGCGCCCTCGGATTTTCTCCCGAGGCGCTCGAAAAGGAGCTCTCCGCCTTCCTCTCCAACGGGATAGAAACGCCGCAAAATGAGGCAAAATAGCGATATGGGTACGGAAAACAGCACAATGAGTTCGGAATTCGAGGTGGCGATCGTCGGCGGCGGCATCGCGGGATACACCGCGGCGCTCACGGCGAAGGCGCTTCTTCTCCCTTATGTTTGGCTCGGGAGCGACCGTTTCGGCGAAAAGCTGAAAAAGGCGGAGCACATCACGGGCTTCCCCGGCGTTTCGGGGACGGGCGCCGACTTTACCGCCCTTTTAACGAAGCAGGCGGATGCGGAGGAAATTGCATTTACCCCCGCCCATGTAGACGGAATTTACCGCTCGGGCAAGAAGTTTCTCCTCCTTTCGGGGGAGAGATCGTTTGCCGCGAAGAGTGTTGTTCTCGCGACGGGCGTCCGCTTGGGCGCCGCCGTCGAGGGAGAGGGGGAATTCCTCGGCAAGGGGGTAAGCTATTGCGCCGTCTGCGACGGGGCCCTCTACCGCGGAAAGCGCATCGCCGCCCTTCTCCTCTCCGAGGGGATGAAGGGGGAAGTTTCCTACCTTGCGCGGTTTGCAAGCGAAGTGCACTGTTTCACCGCCCTTCCCGTCACCTTTTCGGAATCGAACGTCGCCGTGCATCGGGAGACGCCGAAAAAGATCATAGGGGAGGGGCACGTCGAGGCCCTTCTCTTGGAGGGCGGAACGCTCGAAGTGAGCGGCGTATTCGTCCTTTCCGACGCCCTTCCGCCCGCGGCGCTCTGTGCGGGGCTGAAAACGGAGGGCGCCCATATCCTCGCGGAGCGCGACCTCTCGACGTCTATTCCCGGCGTGTTCGCGGCGGGGGACGTCACGGGGAGGCCCTACCGCTACGCAAAGGCGGCGGGGGAGGGGTGCATCGCGGTGCATTCGGCGCGGGAGTACCTTCGTCGGGAAAAAATGTAAAAATTTGTACACAAAGCGGGGGAATTTCCTTGTATTCTCCGCGGAAATATCGTATAATTGTGTAGAATGGAGCGGAAGAGATGACGATCGACGAATTAGAGGAATATCTGAATGCGGAAAAGAGCGCGGCGGAACGTGCGCTCGGGGCGGACGTCTGCGGAAAATACGCCCGCTGCGCCTTCTGCGGAAAGGGGACGCCCAAGGCCTGCGCGAAGGCCTATCTTCGCTATCGGAAGGCCCTCGAAGAGGGGTATAAAAGCGGCGGCGCATGGCTTCTTCCCGAGCCGCCCGTCTTTGAAAAATTCGGAACGTACGAACCCGAGCCCGAGAATGTCCGCGTCCCTCTTTTCCGTCTGAGTCGGCGTAAAAAGCAGCCCGAAAAGCCCAAGGCGGGGCGGCTTGTCGAACTTTACTACCGCGCGACGGCCATCGAAGGCGCCCCCGAAAAGCATGCTTTTGTCTATCTCCCCGCGGGGTACACGGCGACGAAGAAGTTCCCCGTTTTGTACCTTCTTCACGGCATCGGCGGGGACGAGCGCGAGTGGCTTTTCCCGCATGAGAACGGGAGAGGGGACTGCATCGCCATGCTCGACGAGGCGATTTTCGCGGGGGAGACGGAGGAGCTTGTCGTCGTGTTCCCGAACGGCCGCACGGCGGCGGAATTTTCCGACTGCACGGGCGACGTCGTCGACGGGCACATCGTGATGAAGGACAACGTGCGCGGCTTCTACGAGTTCGACAGGGAGCTCCGCCAAGACCTCATTCCCGCCGTGGAAGCGGCCTATTCGGTGCGGGACGACCGCGACGGCCGTGCGCTTGCGGGGCTCTCGATGGGCGGGATGCAGGCCATCAACCTCGGTTCGAGGCTCACCGACCTCTTCTCCTGCCTCGGCGGATTTTCCTGCGGGCCGACGACCCAGTGCGGCGTCGTGACGGGGCTTGCGATCCGCGCCGGCGGAAAGTTTGTCCGCGGCGTCTACCTCGTCTGCGGCGAAAAGGACAACATCGCCTATCCCGTCTTTCCCTCCCTTGCGGACGGCTTGAAGGAGATGGCGGGGGAGATGCTCGGAACGCTTACGGTGGAGACCCTCCCCGAAAAGGAACACAACTTCGAAGTCTGGAATTACGGCTTCGGGAAATTTATCCGTTTTGCCTTCGGGAAAACGGCGTAAGGAAAAATAACGGCAATTTTGCCGCATCGGAGGTTTTTTCGTTCTATGGACGGCGGCGACATAGGTCTGTTGGTCGCACTACTTATCTTGGTTCTCCTCTCGGGGTGCTTCAGCGCCGCCGAGACGGCGTACACGGGTTTCAGCACGGTGAGAATGCGCCGCTACGCGCAAAAGCGCAGATCGGCGCGGCGGGCGTTGCGCCTGAGTGAGGATTACAACCGCATCCTTACCACCCTTCTCATCGGCAACAACATCGTCAACATTGCGGCGGCGACCATTTCCGCCGTCATCTTCGAGGGGCTCCTCGGGAAGGAACTCGGCCCCACGATTTCGACGATCGTGCTCACGGTCGCCATTTTGATTTTCGGGGAGGTCACCCCCAAGACGCTTGCAAAGGAGTCCCCCGAAAAGTTCGCCTGCGCGATGAGCTTGCCCCTCGAAATTTGTTCCTACCTCTTCTTTCCCTTAAACATCGTGTTCGGGTGGTGGAAGAAGTTTATCTTCCTCCTCTTCGGGCTCGACAAGAAGAAAAAGAAAATTACCGAGGAAGAGTTCAAGATGTTCGTCTCCGACGTGCGCGAGGAGGGGGTCCTGAACGACACCGAGCACGAGCTCATCGAGCGCACCCTCCGCTACGACGATCTGCACGTCGGCTCTTGCATGATCCCGCTCGACCGCGTCGTCCTCGTCGAGGTCCGCGACGATTCGCGCACCGTGTACAAGGTATTCCGCGAGACCAACTTCTCACGGATCCCCGTCTACAAGGGGACGAAACAGAACATCATCGGCGTTCTCTACCGCGCCGATTTCTATGAGAATCTGCTTGCCGGGCGGCGGGACTTTGCCAACCTCATCCGCCCCGCGTCCTATACCTCGACGGACGAGAAGGTCTCCTCCCTCCTCGAGCGCACCCTCTCCATGAAGGAGCAGATGATCATCGTCGGCGCGGAGGGCAACGCCCTCGGGCTCATCACCCGCGAGGACATGATCGAAGAGCTCCTCGGCGGCGATATCGACGACAAGTACGACTTGACGCCCGTCACTTCCCCCCTCAATCCCTACATCCCCGAACCCGTCGTCGAACCCGAATCGGTGGACGAGACGGAGGAGTGAGATGAAACTTCTGATCCCCGTCGCTTCGGGGCTCGAGGCGGCCTTAAAGCGGGAACTTTCCCGCCTCGGCTACGGCGCCCCGCCCGTTCTCTTCGGCAGGGCGGAAGTGGAGGGGGACTGGGCGGACGTCGCGAAACTCAACGTGCGCCTCCGCGCGGGGGAGCGGGTGCTCCTCGTCCTCGGCCGCTTTCGGGCGGAGACCTTCGACGAACTCTTCGAGGGAGTGCGGTCGATCGCGTGGGAGGAATTCCTCACCAAAGACGCCCTCGTCCGCCTCGACGGAAAGAGCGTAAAGAGCAAGCTCGGCGCGGTGAAGGCGGCGGGCGGCGTCGCAAAGAAGGCCATTGCGACCCGCCTCGGCGGCACCCTCTCCGAGAGGGGAGAACGCGCCGTCGTCGGGCTCTCCGTTTTGGAGGACAACGTGACCGTCACCCTCGATACGTCGGGGGACGGTCTGCATAAACGGGGGTATCGCGTGCTCACCTACGAGGCGCCCCTCCGCGAAACGGTCGCCGCCGCCGTGCTCGAGGACAGCTTCTACCGCGCCGAAAAACCCTTTGCCGACCCTTTTGCGGGGAGCGGGACCATTCCCATCGAGGCCGTGCTCTATGCACGCAGCATTGCGCCGGGGCTTATGCGCGAGTTTGACTTCACCCGCTTTGCCCCCGTCCCGAAGGACGTTCTTCCCCGCGCCAAAGAGGAGGCGAGGGCGGAAATTTACACGGGGCCGATCGCGCCCGTCTTTGCCTCCGACCTCTCCCCGCGGGCGGTCGGGATCGCCAAGGAACATGCGCGGCGGGCGGGGGTTCTGAAGGATATCCGCTTCGAGGAGAAGGACGTAAAGGACCTCTCCCTTTCGGGGCGCTTCGGCGTCCTCTTTTCCAATCCGCCCTACGGAGAGCGCATGGAGAAGGGGCGCGACCTCTTCCCCCTCTACAGGGAATTTTCGAGGGCGGTCCGCCGCTACCCCGACTGGAGCTGCATCTTCCTCTCGGCGTACGAGGGGGCGGAACGGGCGTTCGGGAGGGCCGACCGCCGCCGCATCCTCTACAACGCCGATCTCCGCTGCGAGCTCTACACCTATTTCGGCCGATCTCCCAAAGGATCCTGAATTTCCCCCTTCGGGGGATTTTTTTGTGAATTTGCGGTGAATTTTTTTATGCGTCCGTTCAATCCGTTGACAATCGGGCAGCCGATGGGTATAATTTGAATGTTCAGAAGAGAACAAATCGAGGAGCACCATGGAAACCAACGATTATCTTTTGAAACTCTTCCAAACGATCCGCGACATGGAGGAGATCGACCTCTTTCCCGCCTCCGCGAGGCTCTCCAAAACCGAGTTCCGTCTCATCCGCGAAGTCGTCCTTGCCGACCGTGAGGGGAGGGGGATCATTTCCTCCGAACTTGCACGGAGCCTCGGCGTCACGCGGTCGGCGGTCTCGCAGACGGTCTCCAAGCTCGAGGACCGCGGCATCGTCCGTCGGGAGGGGGCCCTCGGGAACGACAAGATCGCCTACATCCGTCTCACCGACGAGGCGGAAGCGGTGTTCGAGGCACAGTGCGAGCAGGCCAACCGTATTATAGAGAGTGTCATAGATACGGTCGGGGAACGCAAAATCACGACGCTTGTCCGCATCTACGACGAGTTCTCCGCCGCCCTCCGCCGCGCAAGAGAGCAATTCGACACCGACAATCAACCGAACAGGGAGTAATAGATCCATGCTGAAACTTACTTCGATCACGAAGGACTACAAGATCGCCTCGGGCGTCGTCCACGCCCTCAAAGGGGTGACCCTCGATTTCCGCCGCAACGAGTTCGTCTGCATCCTCGGCCAGTCGGGCTGCGGAAAGACGACGCTTCTCAACATCATCGGCGGGCTCGACTACTACACGTCGGGCGATCTCGTCATACAGGGCAAGTCGACGAAGGACTTCCGCGACCGCGACTGGGACGTCTACCGCAACCACCGCATCGGGTTCATCTTCCAGACCTACAACCTCATTCCCCACCAGACGGTGCTCTCGAACGTCGAACTCGCCCTCACGATCGCGGGGGTGAGCCGCGAAGAGCGTCGGGAACGCGCAAAGCATGCCCTCGAGCGGGTGGGGCTCGGCGAAGAGCTCAACAAGAAGCCCAATCAGCTCTCGGGCGGACAGATGCAGCGCGTCGCGATCGCAAGAGCGCTCGTCAACAACCCCGATATCCTCCTCGCCGACGAACCGACGGGCGCACTCGACTCCAAGACGAGCGTCGAAGTCATGGAACTCATCAAGGAGATCGCGGGGGAGCGGCTCGTCATCATGGTGACCCATAACCCCGAACTCGCCGAAGCATACGCTTCCCGCATCGTCCGCCTTAAGGACGGGCTCGTCGAATCGGACAGCGACCCTTACACGGAGAGCGAAGAGGAGGCCGCCGCGGAGGGCTCCGAAGGCGCAACGGAGAACCTTTCCGAAGGCGAAAACAATTCGCAAAAGGAGACGGGAGCGGAGGCGAAAAAGGGGAGCCGCGGGAAGAAGCCGCGGGCAAAGATGAGCCTTTGGACCTCCCTTGCGCTCTCGGCGAAGAACCTTCTCACCAAGAAGGGCCGCACGATCATCACCTCCGTCGCGGGGAGCATCGGCATCATCTCCGTCTGCCTCGTCCTTGCCCTTTCCAACGGCTTCAACAACTACATCCGCCACACCGAGGAGGATATGCTCTCCTACTATCCTTTGGAAGTGACGGAGAGCGCGCTCGACGTGACGGCGGTCATGTCCGCAATGTCCTCCCCCGAGGATATGCCCTCCCTCGACGAACTCGGCGACAAGGTGTACATCAACTCCTTTTTGACGGGGCTTGCACAGGGGATCACCGTGCAGAACAACATCACCCCCGAATACATCGACTACCTCGAAGAGGGGAAGGAGAACCACCCCGACTGGTTCTCCTCCATCGCCTACAACTACGGCTTTACGATGACCGACTACCTCTTCACCCCCGTCAGGGTGGGGGAGACGGCGCAGGATCCCGAGCCGCGCACGGTCAACTTCTCGACGACGGCGCTTAAAGAGTTCTTCATTCAGGAGCTCATGACCTACGCGCCCGAGTACAGCAACCTTCTCCGCTTCGTCGATCTCTTCACGAACGTCGTGAACAAGATGCCGGGGACGGCGGACTTCTCCTCCCCCGACTACGGGAAGTATGTGCAGTCGCAATACGAAGTCGTCGCGGGGACCTTCCCCCAAAACGAGAACGAAGCGGTGCTCGTCGTCGGCGAAAACAACGCCCTCATCGACCTCACCCTCGTCCAGCTCGGCTTCCTCACCGAAGCGCGTTTCCTCGACCTCTTCGACCTCGGCTCCGCCAAGGCGGAGGCGGAAACGACGGCCGTCACCCTTGCGGAGGAGGCCTCCGAGAACGACCCGACTCGTCTCTCCTTCAGCCGCGTGCTCGAGCAGCAGTACATGCTCTACTACAACGACGAGGTGTACACGAAGAACGATAATTATACGCAGGGGCAGGAGGACAGCTATCCCTTCCTCTATAACGGTGAGCGCAATACCCTCGACCTCTCCGCGGAGAAGGGCATTCCCTTCAAAATTTCGGGCATTCTCCGCCTTAAGGAGAACTTCACCTACGGGTGCCTGACGGAGGGGCTCAACCTCCCCGAGGCGACGGTCGATAAATACATCGCCCACAACGAGGAGCAGTCCGAGATCGCGAAATTCATCCGCGACAGTGCGACGACGATCGGCTCGGGCGACGAGACGTACACCATCTGGCTGACGCCGCCCGCAAAGAACCTTGCCGACTACTACGCCTACGAACAGGAAGTTCCCGTCACCGACCCTGCGACCGGCCTTCCCGCGCAGAACCCCGTGACGGGGAAGCCCATTACCGTCAAGGTGAAGTTTGCGATCGCCGACACCGCCCTTGCCTCGGTGGGGGCGAAGTCGTCGCCGAACGCCATCTACATCTATCCCGCCGATTTCGACACGAAGGAGGAAGTCCTCGGCTACCTCGACGCATGGAACGACAGCCACGGCGAGGACGAGATTATAAAGTACACCGACCGCGTCGGCCTTCTCATGGGAATGGTGCAGACCATGCTCAACGTCATCACCTATGTGCTCGTCGCCTTCACGGCGATCTCCCTTGTCGTGAGCTCGGTCATGATCGGCATCATCACCTACGTCTCCGTCGTCGAGCGGGTCAAGGAGATCGGCGTCTTGCGATCGCTCGGCGCAAGGAAGATGGATATCCGCAACCTCTTCAACGCGGAGACCTTCATCATCGGGCTCTCGGCGGGGCTCATCGGGATCGCCGTCACCTACCTTCTCTCGGGGCTCATCAGTTGGATCATCTACTCCCTTTCGGGCATCGCGGGGATCGCCGTGCTCTCGCCGCTCACCGCCTTCATCATGGTGTGCGTGAGCGTCGCGCTCACCCTCATTTCGGGGCTCATTCCCGCACAGGCGGCGGCGAAGAAAGACCCCGTCATCGCCCTCCGCACCGAATAAGGCGCATAAAAAGAGGGGGAAAGGCGCATACTCACCGTATATCCCTTGCGAGGTGACATATGGCGAAAAGCAAACTCAAAAAGCTCACCGACGCGGAGTACGAAGCCTATCTTCGGCGGCTCCTCGGGGAGTAACGGAAAGAGGGCGGCGGATCTTCCGCCGTTCTCTTTTGCTAAGTCCTGCCGCTTAAATCAACTTTTCTCCGCGGCGCATACAATGAAGTAACGGCTTTGCCGAATTTTAAGGTGAGGCCCTTCACCTTACGGAGGAACAAGTATGTGTAACGGAAATTGCGGGTGCCCGATCCTCGGGAACCTCTTAGACATTCTTTCCAACCTCTTCGCCCTTGGCGGGAACGGAGGAATCGGCGGCAACGGCGGTTGCGGGTGCCTAAATCCCCTTGGCGGGAACGGAGGAATCGGCGGCAACGGCGGCTGCGGGTGCGGCTGCAACGGATTCGACGTTTACTATGCGCGCCAGTATGCGCTCTACCCCTTTAACAACTGTGGCTGCTGAAAGGATGCGGCGCCGCCTTCGGGCGGCGCCTTTTTTCGTAAAATTTATCAAAAATCCTTGCCAAGCGGCGGTTTCGGGTGATATAATAGCGGCAGGAGTTCCCCGCAGAGCGGGGAAAAATTTGTTATGCGAATTCCAAAGCCAAAAAAACCGACGAAGCGGCAGGTCGAGCGCTTTCTTCTGAACAGCGTCATCATCGTCGTGGGGAATGCGATCACCGCACTCGGATCGGCGCTCTTTATCATCCCGAACGGCTTCGTCATGGGCGGGACGACGGGGCTCGGCATCTTCGTAAGGAACATGCTCAAAGCCTACGCCTCCGTCTCCGCGGGGGTGGAAAATTGGATCGTCACCATCACCGTCTATGCGGCGAATATCCTCCTCTTTGTCGTCGGGACGATCCTTCTCGGCAAGAAATTTGCGGTGACGACGCTCGCGGGCACCCTCCTTTACCCGACGTTCATGAGCCTCTTCGGCCTCGTGAGCGACGCCTACGTCGCCTCCCACGGCGCACCCGTCGGCATGGCGGGGGAGGGGGCGAATCTGCTCCTTTGCGCCCTCTTCGGGGCCCTCCTTTTCGGCTTCGGGATCGGCATCGTCGTCCGCGTGGGGGCGTCGACGGGGGGCACGGACATTCCGCCGCTCATCCTCAATAAGTACTTCGGAACGCCCGTCTCGGCGACTCTGCGCGTCATCGATATGGCGATCATCGCCCTCCAGTTCATCGCGAAAGTACCCATCACCTACATCCTCTACGGCGTACTCATCACCCTCCTTTCCTCCCTCTTTGTGGGGATCGTCGCGCCCATCGGCATGAAGCGCACGCAGGTGAAGATCGTGAGCCGCAAGTACGAGGAGATCCGCGACATGATCCTCACGAAGATCAGCCGCGGCGTCACCGTCCTCTACGGCCAGACGGGGTATTTAAGGCAGGACTGCCACGTCGTCCTCACCGTCATTTCCCACCGTCAGCTCGTCACGCTCAAGTCGGAAGTACAGCGCATCGACCCCGAGGCGTTCATGACAATCAGCGTCGTCTCCGAGGTGCGCGGACGGGGATTTCATTCGGACGGGGTCGACTTTTTGATGCCGCAGGACAAGGAAAACAAAGCTCTCGAAGCGCTTGAGGCCGAGGCCCGCAGCGCCGAAAAGAAGGGGGAGTAAATGCAAAAGATCGCAAGTTTCCGCATCGACCATACCCGCTTGGAGCCCGGGCTGTACCTCTCCCGTCAGGATAAAAAACTGCTTACGGCCGTTTCGACCTTCGACCTCCGCTTCACCCGTCCCAACCGCGAACCCGTGATGGACATGCCCGCCGTGCACACGATAGAGCACCTCGGCGCGACCTTCCTAAGGAGCTCTTCCCGCGGGGAGGACGTCGTCTACTTCGGGCCCATGGGCTGCCGCACGGGGTTTTACCTTTTGATGTTCGGAAAGCTCACGCCCTCCGACGTCTTGGGGCTCGTGAAGGAGATGTGCGCCTTCATCCTCTCCTTCGAAGGGGAGATCCCGGGCGCCACGCCCTCCGAGTGCGGAAACTTCTCCGAGCAGAACCTTCCGATGGCGAAATACTATGTAAAACGCTATCTTGCGGCGCTCGAGGAAGGGCCTAGGCTCGAATATCCGTCGGAGGAATAGGATGGAGCGGTGCGACTTCGGTGCGGGGCGGCCCGTCTCTTCTGAAATGCTCCGCTACCACGATACGCGGTGGTGCAAGTGCGAACATCGGGAGCGGGAGCTCTTCGCCATGCTCGTCCTCGAGGGGATGCAGGCGGGGGTGAGTTGGGACATCATCCTCAAAAAGGAGGAGAACTTCCGTCGGGCGTTCGACGGGTTCGACCCCGTCCTCGTCGCCGCCTACGGGGAGGAAAAAATCGGGGCGCTCCTCTCGGACGAAGGCATCATCCGCAACCGCCGAAAGATCGAAGGGGCGATAAAGAACGCCAAGGCGTTCCTCCGCGTCGAGGAGGAATTCGGCTCCTTCGACAAATTTATCTGGAGCTTTACGGAGGGCAAGACGGTCGACCACCGTCTTACAAGCATGAAGGAGATGCCCGCCAAAGACGCCCTCTCCGAAAGGGTGAGCGCGGAGCTCAAAAGGCGCGGATTTACCTTCGTCGGGCCCGTCATCGTCTATTCCTATCTGCAGGGGATCGGGGTCATCAACGACCACGCTCTCTCCTGCGCCTTCCGCGGCGAGAACGCGCCCTGAATTCCCTCTTGACAAAATTCAAAATATGTGATACACTTTCCTTAACGGGAGGTCGATATGCCCAAAAAAACCAAAGAAGTTCAAAAAGCCGAAGAGGAGAAATTCCGCCCCGACGTCCTTCGGATGATCTTCGGGATCGTCGTCGGATATTTGGTTCCTCTCATCGCGGTTTTCATCGTCATTCTCGCCGCCGCCTTCTACGAGGGGTACATTTCGACGGTGCGGTGGCTCGACTGGATCATCATCGTTTTGCTCCTTCTCATCGCCCTCGGTTCGCCCTTCTATTTTTACGGCTGGCTGCACCGTTCGCTTGCCCTCTACGGGGAGAGCGTCGACTGGTGGCAGCGCATCCCGGGGAAGATCTTCGGCGGCGTCGGCTATCTCTTTCAGCCCATCGTCCTCCTTTCCTACGGCCCCAACAAGAAGTGGATCTACTTCTATGCGGTGGGGATCCCCTGCCTTTTGGGCGGGGCGGTGTTCCTCCTCAATTTCCTCGACATCCTCTCCTTCGACGCAAGTTTTTCCTTCAGCGGCATGGAAGTCGGGCTTCACGCCTACAGCTTGCCCATAGCGATCGCCCTTTTCCTGAACGGCCTTCTGGCCCTTTTCACCAAGCGGTGCAAGCATTGCGGGTGCATGATGACGAAGATCGTGCACTCCGTCGAGAACATCGAGTTCACCGAATTCGAGCACTCGGGCGACTACACCCGCCACGGCGACAAGATCACGGTGGGGAAGTTCTACCTCTGCGAACATTGCAAAAGCGTGAAGCGGGGGATCGGCTTTGCCGTGCAGACGGAAAAGTACGTCGTCGACGAATAGCCTGTTGCGTTACGCGAAAAGCGGCGGAGATCCCGCCGCTTTTCGTATGGAAATTTTCCTATTTTCGGTCGTAAATGCTTCTTCCCGCTGCGTCGATCGCGACGACAAGGGGGAAGTTTTCGACCTCGAAACGGTAGACGGCCTCACTCAAAAGGTCTGGGAAGGCCACGCATTCGGAACGCTTTACGGCATTCCCGTAGCTTGCCCCCGCGCCGCCGATCGCCGCAAAGTACACGCACCCGTTCCGAACGATCGCTTCTTTCACCTCTTCGCTCATTTCGCCCTTTCCGATCATCCCGCCGAGCCCCAAATCGAGGAGGCGGGGCGCAAACGCATTCATGCGCGCAGAGGTCGTGGGGCCGCAGCTTCCCGAGGCCTTCCCCGCGGGGGCGGGGCAGGGCCCCGCATAGTAGATGAAGGCGTCTCGGAGGGCAAAGGGAAGGGGCTTCCCTTCGTCGAGGAGGGCAAAAATACGCCTGTGGGCGCAGTCGCGGGCGGTGAAGATCGTCCCCGACAGCAACACGCAGTCCCCTGCACGGAGGGCGGAAATTTGTTCTTTGGAGAGGGGGAGGGTGAGATTTTTCATAGGACCTCCTGTTCCCGCCGCGCACAGTGGCATTGCATATTGACGGCGACGGGCAGCCCCGCAATGTGGGTGGGGGCGACTTCGCAGAGGACGGCAAGGGCGGTCGTCTTGCCCCCGAAGCCCTGCGGACCGATCCCGAGCGCATTGATGCGGCGGAGGGCTTCCTCCTCGATCGCACGAACGTCCGCACGGGGATGGTGTGAATTCAACGGCCTTAGAAGGGCCTTTTTTGCAAGGAGGGCGCACGAATCGAAACTCCCGCCGATCCCGACGCCCGCAATGACGGGAGGGCACGGCCTCGACCCCGCCTTCCGCACGGCCTCGACGATCGAATTTATAACGCCCTCCGTCCCCTCGGCGGGGGTGAGCATTTTGAGGGCGCTCATGTTTTCGCTCCCGAACCCCTTGGGAAGGAAGGTAATCTTCACCTTGTCGCCCTCTTTCAGCTCCACATGGAGATGGGCGGGGGTGTTGTCCCCCGTGTTGACGCGGGTCAAGGGGTCGCAGATGCTCTTTCGGAAGAGCCCCTCGCGGTAGGCGCGGCGAACGCCCTCGTCGACGGCTTCCCGTAAGGGCGCCCCCTCGAGAAAGACTTCCTGCCCGAGCTCGAGGAGGACGACGGCCATTCCCGTGTCCTGACAGACGGGCATTCCTTCCCGCTCCGCCGTTTGGGCGTTTTCGAGAAGGGTGTCGAGGGCAAACTTCGCGGGGCCCGCCTCCTCTTCCCTTGCACGGGAGAGGGAAGAAAGGCAGTCCTCCCCGAGGTGGGTGCACGCCCGCCGTGCGAGGCGGCAGACGCAGTCGGCGATGGCTTTCGTATCGAGAATTCTCATATGCATCCTTCGGGCGCTTTCGGCGCCCCGACTCTTATTATAAAACATTTTCGCAAAAAAGCAAGGTTTTCGTTTGGAGTTTTGCCGATTTTCCTGTATAATATCGGTATGGACGAACACAGCGGCAAAAATGAACATCGCGTTCTCTTCGAAGCGGGCGTCGATTATTCGGCGGCGGCGATCGCCCCCGTCATTGTTTGGGGAGTTGTCTCCCTCCTGTTCCGCGTCATCGGCGGAGAGGGGGCGGGGGAGAGCAATTTCTACCTCTACAGCGCCTACCTCGTCCCGCAGATCTGCTTTGCGCTTGCGGCCCTGTTCTTTTTCCGTCGGAGCCGCATGCCCGTCTCCGCCGTCTACGCCCCCGCAAAGCCCCGCTATTTCCTCCTTGCCGCCCTCCTTGCCTTCGGGCTCTTCTCTTTGACGTGGGTCAACGACCTCTTCCTCTCCCTCTTCGAAAAACTCGGCTACGAGCAGACCTCTCCCTTCCCGAACGTGGGGGGATGGTATCTCATTCCCGCCATTTTGATCATCGCGGCGCTTCCCGCCCTCTTCGAGGAGACCCTCTTCCGCGGCATTCAAGTCACCTCGATGCGGCAGGGAGGATGGGGGACGGTGCCGACCGTTCTCCTCTCGGGCGCCCTCTTTGCCCTCTTCCACGGCAACCCCGCACAGACCGTCTACCAGTTTTTGTGCGGCGCGGCGTACGCCCTCCTTGCCCTCCGCGCAAAGAGCGTTTTTCCGACGGTCGTCGCCCACTTTTTGAATAACGCGGCGGTGCTTCTCCTCGTTTCTTTCGGCGTGGAGACCTTCCCGCCCCTCGTTCAATATATCCTCTATCCCATTGCGGGAGCGGTGCTCCTTGCGGTCGTCCTCTTCCTTGCCCTCAAGGAAAAGGGGGAGGGGAAGGGCGTGCGCGGCGGAGGGAAGTTCTTCCTCGGCGCCTCCTTCGGGATCGCCGTGCTTGCCGTGGAGTGGATCGCCGTGCTTGCGGAGGGATTTTTCGCATGATCCGCATCCGCATCGTCGCCGTCGGAAAGCTCAAGGAGGGGTATTGGCGGGAGGCCTGCGCCGAGTACACAAAGCGCCTTTCGCGCTTTTGCAAGGCGGAAATCGTCGAACTTCCCGCCCTCGAAAGCCCCAAGGAGGAGGCGGAGGAGGTGCTCCGCGCCTGCCGCGGGTATGTCATCGCCCTTGCCGTCGAGGGGAAGGAGTGCTCCTCGGAGGAGTTTGCGTCGGAGCTTAAAACCCTCTTCGACGGGGGCGCGGAGGTCACGTTTCTCATCGGTTCCTCTTTCGGGCTCGACGAGAGCGTCAAGCGGCGGGCAGACAAACTTCTCTCCTTTTCCCGCCTTACCTTCCCGCATCAGATGTTCCGCGTCGTCCTTCTCGAGCAGATCTACCGCGCCTTCATGATCGCCTCGGGCAGCGAATATCACAAATAACGCACACCGTGTACGCATTTTTGCATACAATGGGGGCGTGAATATCTATGAGGAAGTCGAAGCGTTCTACCGCGCCTTCCGCGGCGAAAAGAAGATCTACGGCGAGAGCGCGGAGGGGCGGAAGCTCTTCGCGGTGCGGATCGGAAGCGAAGAGGGGAGCGTCGGCATCTCCCAATACGCCATCCACGGGCGGGAGTATATCACGGCGCTTTTGGCCCTTGCCCACGCCCGAAGAGGGGTGAGAAGGGGAAGCGTCTGGATCCTCCCCCTTACAAATCCCGACGGAGCGCTTCTTTCGGAGGTCGGTTTGGAAAGCGCCTCTCCGAAGAGAAGGGAGGCCCTTCTCCGCATCAACGGGTCGGAGGACTTTTCCCTCTGGAAGGCGAATGCGGAAGGGATCGACCTCAACGTCAATTTCGACGCAAAATACGGAATGGGGGCGGAAAATAGGCGTTTCCCCGCCTCCGAAGGGTACATCGGGACGTCGCCCTTTTGCGCCGCGGAAACGCGTGCCCTCCGCGAATTCACCCTCGAAGTTTCGCCGCGCTACACGGTGAGCTGGCACACAAAGGGGGAGGAAATTTACTACGAGTTCCACACTCCCCTTTTAAGGTGGCTGCGGGACAAAAAGTACGCCCGTGTGCTCGAAAAGAGCACGGGCTATCCGCTTGCGCGGACGAGAAATTCCGCGGGCGGTTATAAGGATTGGTGCATCGAAAAGCTCGGGATCCCCGCCTTCACGGTGGAAGCGGGGAGGAATTCTCTCCCGCATCCCCTCGGACGGGGAGCCCTTCCCGAACTTCTCACCCATGCGCTCGACGCGCTCTACGACCTATCGGCGGTATTTTAATGGAAGAAAAATTCATGCGCGAGGCCCTTCGTCTCGCCCAAAAGGCCAAAAAAAAGGGGGAGGTCCCCATCGGCGCGGTCGTCGTTCTCGGAGATAAAATCATCGGCCGCGGCTACAATCTTCGCACCCGCCTTCAAATGGCGTCGGCGCATGCGGAGATGCGCGCCATCGACCGTGCCTGCAAAAAACTCCGCTCTTGGCGGCTGACGGGCGCGGAGATCTACGTCACCCTCGAGCCCTGCCCCATGTGCATGGGCGCCATCCTCAACTCCCGCATCGAGCGCGTCTACTTCGGCGCCTACGAGCAGAAGGGGCGGAGCCTCACGAAGGAACTTGCGACCGCAAACCTCCTCAACCACACGGTGGAGGTCTATGGCGGCGTCCTCGAAAAGGAGTGCTCGGAGGTTCTTACTTCCTTCTTTTCGGAGATGCGTTCCCGCGAAAAAGAGAAAAAGAAGAGATAACGGTCGCGGCGCGCCGAACTTCGGCGCGCCGCTGTTTTTTATACCGTATCCCTATTTCCGATACCGTTCCGCAATGGCCTCCGCCTCCCGCGAGACCCGCTCCCGAAGCGATTCGGGCTCGACGACGGTGAGCCCCGCGCCCGCCGAGAGGATGGTCCCGACGAGGGATTCGTCGTCGGGAAGCACGACGTCGGCGTAGATTTCCGACCCTTCGCGGCGGATGTTGTCGACCCCGAGCCACACTTCGGCAAAGGGAACGGTGTCGGGCTCGATCCGAAAACGCGCCTCGACCGTCTTTTCGCCGTCCGTCCAGAAGGAGAGCGGGAGGTCGTCGACGGTGAAGGGGATGCGCTCGAATTTCTCCTCCGTCTCCCGAATGGTGCGCATGCGCCCGACCTTGAAGAGGCGGAAGGCGTTGCGCTTCAGGCAATAGGCATACGCATACCAGATGTTCTGTTTATAGACGAGAAGGTGGGGATAGATCTTCCGCTCCGTCCGAACGCCGGTGCGGTCGGTGTAGCCGATATAAAGGGCCTCCTGCGCCCCGATCGCACGGTTGAGGAGGGTGAGTTTTTCGGAGAAATTCCGCTCTCCGCCCCATGCGCCGTTGTCGACGAGGACGTTCCCCGCGACCGCGCCGAGCCGCCGTTCGGACTTCGAGAGGGCGGTGAGCTTGTCGATCGCATCCTTAAGGGCGGGTTCGCCCGTCTGCGCATGCATCGCAAGGAGGGCGGAGACGGCCGCGTCGTACTCTTCATGGGTGAAGAAGCCGCGCGGGAGCTTGTAGGCGTCCGAAATGCAGATGCCGCCGTTTGCGCCGCGCACGATATCGATGGGGATCCCCGCCACGATCATCTCGTCGACATAGCGATAGACGGTGCGGACGGAGATCGAATATTTCGCCGCGAACTCTCCCGCACTCACTTTGCGGCGGGAAAGAAGCGCAAGCAGCATGCCGACCATCGTCTGATATTTCATGGGTCCCCCGAACTGTTTTTTCAGATTGTACCACATTCGAAGAGGTTTGTCAAGGCGCAGGCCTCTTCGAAGCCTTGAGACGCCGCGGAAACGTTTGACAAGTTTCTCCCGCGCGTGTATAATAGTCGTGAATAATAGACAAAAAGCCGCACGGGGTCTTTTCCCGAATGTTCGGCTTTGCGAGGAAGAATATGCAAAACGTGATGGATACCCTGCGCGCGCGGGGATTTCTCAAACAGACGGTGTACGAAGAGGAGCTCTATGCGCTTCTCGGGAAGGAGAGCGTTCCCTTCTACATCGGCTTCGACCCGACGGCGGATTCCCTGCACGTCGGGCACTTCATGCAGCTCGTCGCGATGAAGCACATGCAGGACGCGGGGCACAGGCCCATCGTCCTCATCGGCGGCGGGACGGGGATGATCGGCGACCCCTCCGGGCGGTCGGACCTCCGCGCGATGCTGACGCGGGAGACGGTCGCCCACAACGTCGAATGCTTCAAAAAACAGATGTCGCGCTTTGTCCGCTTCGAGGGGGAGAACGCCGCGATCGTCGTCGACAACGCAGAATGGCTCTTGGGGCTCAACTATGTCGACTTCCTGCGCGAGATCGGCGTCAACTTCTCGGTGAACAAGATGCTCACCGCCGAATGCTACAAGACGCGCATGGAGAAGGGCCTCACCTTCCTCGAATTCAACTATATGCTCATGCAGGCGTACGACTTCCTTGTGCTTAACAGGAAGTTCGGCTGCTGCCTCGAACTCGGCGGCGACGACCAGTGGAGCAACATGCTCGCGGGGGCAGACCTCATCCGCCGCAAGGAGCACAAGGCGGCGTACGCGATGACCTTTACCCTCCTCACGACGAGTGAAGGGAAGAAGATGGGCAAGACGCAGAAGGGGGCGGTCTGGCTCGACGCCCAAAAGACTTCGCCCTACGAATTCTACCAGTACTGGCGCAACACGGCAGACGGGGACGTCGAGAAGTGCCTGAAACTTCTGACCTTTTTGCCCCTTTCCGAGATCGAAGAGCTCTGCAAGTACCCCGACGAGCGCATCAATGCGGCGAAGGAGAGACTTGCCTATGTTCTCACCGAGACGGTCCACGGGACGGAGGCGGCGCAGCGCGCCCAAGCCGAGGCCCATGCCGCGTTCGGCGGAGAGGGGGAGATGCCCGTCGTCAAAATCGCGGCGGCGCAAAACCTCCTTCAGGCGCTTGTCGAGACGGGGCTTGCAAAGAGCAACGGCGAAGCGCGGCGGCTCATCGAGCAGGGCGGCGTCTCTTTGAACGGAGAGAAGGCGTCGGATATGAATCTGCCTCTTCCCGAAGGAGAGTTCACCCTCTTCAAGGGGAAGAAAGTCCGCGTCAAGGTCGTAAGGGGATGAGCTACCTCGGGATCGTCGGCGAGGCGACGGCGGAGCGCGTCATCGAGAAGTCCCGCTTCCTTGCCTATGCGAAGAGGATCGTGGGGGAGGAGGAGGCAAAGGCCTTCCTAACTCATGTCCGCGCCCTTCATCCCGCGGCGACCCACGTCGCCTACGGGTACATCGCCGACGAGAAGGGGAACCTTTTACGCTTTTCGGACGACGGGGAACCGCAGGGGACGGCGGGGATGCCCATTCTCGGCGTCATCCGATCGCAGAACCTCGTCGAGACGGCGGTCGCCGTCGTTCGGTACTTCGGCGGGATCAAGCTCGGGGCGGGGGGCCTCACCCGCGCCTATGCGGGCGCCGCCGCGGACGGACTGCTTGCCGCGGAGAAGCGGAGCTTCGAACTTTGCGCGCTTCTCCGCCTTACCGTCGGCTATTCGGATGTGAATGCCGCACAGCGTTTCCTCTCGGAGGAGGGGGCGGAGGTTTTGGGGAGGGAATTCTCCTCGGGCGCCGCGTTTACCGTCGCCGTTCGGGAGAGTGAGAAGGAGAAATTTCTCTCCCGCGCCATGAATGCCCTCTCGGGAAGGGTGACGGTGGAGGAAGGGGGAAGGAGCATCCGCCCTCTTCCGATCGAATGAATGTAAAAACCGCCTCAAGTGCGATGAGAGCGAAAACCCAAAAAGACGACCCCTCGGTCGTCTTTTTGCTATTTCGATATTCATCAAAATAAATTTCGACGAAAATCGGTCGATTTTGGACAAAAAAGGGCCGAAAAACGGCTTAATTCGATGAAAATCGAAATAAAAAATTTCAAATTGACGCCCAAAAAACGCCCGAAACGCGATTTTCGGGCGGAGCGGGGGAATTTGCATAATCGGGCGGGCGGGCGAATAGGGATAGAGAATGAGAGCCCGCCGCGTTTTTACCAAACTCAAAATATGCCTTGCCCTCCTTCTTGTCCTCCTCATCGTCCTTATAATTCTCTTTCATTACAATGCGAACCGCGTTTTGAAGTCCATTGCCGAGGCGAACATGCGCTCGATCACGACCGTCGCCGTCAACGACGCCATCTACTCGACCCTTGCGGACAAGGTGCGCTACGACGACCTCGTCACCGTGACCTACGGAGAGGAGGGGGAGATCGTCTCGATCGCTTCCAACTCCTTTCAGATCAACCGCATCGCCCGCGACGCCGCCTATGTCTCCCAGCAGAATCTGCAGTCGATGAGCTCCGACGGTGTCCTCGTCCCCCTCGGCGCCTTCTTCGGGATCGAGGCGTGGGCGGGCTTCGGGCCCAAGGTGCGCATGAAAATTATTCCCATTTCCAACGTCGAGTGCCGCTTTGTCTCCTCCTTCGAGTCGGCGGGGATCAACCAAACAAAGCACTCCATTTCCCTCGAGATCGTCGCCGATATTTCCATCATCATGCCGTCGGGGACGAGCAACTTCGCCTCCCTCACCGAGGTCCTCATCGCGGAGAGCATTCTCGTCGGCAAAGTGCCCGATACCTACCTTCAGGCCGACCTCTTCGGGGAGGGCTATTCCCTTGCGCCGCCATAATTTAAGAGAGGATCTCCTTGATGAGCCCGACGATCGCCTCCGTGCCGCTCCGAAAGTCCGATGCGGCAAGGGCCTCCTCGATGGCTCTATCCCGTAAAACTTCCTCCGCCGCGATGGGAAGTTCTCCGAGCCGCGCCTCGGGAAGGAGGAAAAAGAGCCCCTTTTTCGCAAAGTAGGCGGCGTTTTCGAGTTGATCGCCCCGCGATCCCTGTTCGAGAGGAACAAGGATCGCCTTTTTTTTGAGAGCAAGGAGTTCGAATACGGTATTGCTTCCCGCACGGGAGAGGACGACGTCCGCCGCCGCATACGCGCTCCCCATATCGGGCTCGAAGGGGAGGGGAAGATAGCGCTCCGTCCTGCCTTTCTCCTCTCCGCCCGTGATGTGCAGAACGAAGAAGCGGCGGTTGAGGGCGGTGAGGGCGTGCCCGACGGCTTCGTTGAGCGTTCTGCTGCCGCTTCCGCCGCCGAACACAAGGAGGACGGGAAGCCCCGAGGGCACCGAATACTTCTGCCGCGCCCGCATTTTGTCCCCCGAAAAGACCTCCCGCCGAATGGGGGAACCGACGAATTTCCCGTTCGGGAAGCGCTCCGCCGTCTCGGGGAAGGAGGTGAGGACGTATTTGCACTTCCTTGCGATGAGCTTGGTGCAGAGGCCGGGGCTAAGGTCGCTCTCGTGGGTGAGAACGGGAATTTGGAGGCGGTGCGCCGCCCACACGGCGGGGTAGCTCTGAAAGCCGCCCTTCGAAAAGACGAGGTCGAACTTCTTCGCTTCGATCACCTTAAGGGCCTCCCTTTTCGCCCTCTGAAGGCGGAAGGGGATGCGGAGGTTCTCCGCCGAAAAGTCTCGGATAAGTTTGGGGCTGTCGACACGGAAGAAGGGGAAACCCGCCTTGCCGACGAGTTTCGTCTCGATCCCGCCCCCGCCCATGTAGCTGATTTCGTAGGAGTACTTGATCTCCCGCATGATTGCAAGATTGGGGACGACGTGCCCGGCGCTCCCGCCGCCCGTAAAGAGGATGCGTTTCATAACCCCAGTATATGATTTTGGGGCGATTTTATTGAATGCGGCCGCGCGGAAAATAAAAAATGAGGGGGCGATTTCCGCCCCCCCTTATAAGGTTCAGTCGTTGATATTCTTTTGTTTTTCGTTCTCGAAGGGGACGGTGTAGAGCGCCTTCGGGTCGACGTCGAATACGGGCGCCCCGTCCGCGCCGTAGTGAATTTTGAGGACATGCGCATGGCGGTTGTGATCGTCGAGCGGGTCGCCGTGGATCTTTTCGTAGCTGCGGAAGTGGACAAGGGAGAGCATTTCGCCCTCGTCGCCCTCGACGAAGCAATTGTGCCCGGGACCGAACACCTTGAGCGTCTCGATCGTCTTGAATACGGGGTAGCGGTCCTTCTTCCACGAGCGGGGGTCGAGAAGGTCTGCATCCTCGTCGGCGCGGAGGAGGCCCATGCAGTAGCATGCGCCCGTCGCGGAGGCGGAGAAGGTGCAATAGATGACGCCGTCGTGCTTCAAAACGGCGGGAGCCTCGTTCACCCAGAAGCCGCCGTCGCGCTCCCAAGGATAGTCGGGCGTCGAGAGAAGTTCGTGGAAACTCTTGAGCTTGAACGGGGTCTCGAGCTCGGCGATGTAGAGGTTGGATATGGGCTTGACGTTCTCCTCGAAGCCGACTTTTTGCGCCCAAATCGCATACCATCTCCCCCTGTGTTCGAAAACGGTCATATCGAGGGAGAAGTGGGTGAAGGGGTAGTCGTCGCCGTCGGCGGGCTGCATCATCCCCGCTTCCACCCATTCATCCTTCATCGGGTCGTTCCCCTTGAGGACAAGGGCATAGGGGCGGATCCGCCACTGGTGGGGCTTGTGCCCCGCCGCGAAGTAGATGACCCATTTCCCCATGATGAAATGGATCTCGGGCGCCCAGATGTGACACGCCATTTCCCCGATGGGGTGGCGATGCCAGACGGTCCGCGCCTCCGCCGTACGGATGCCGTTCACCGTCTTTGCGCTGCGGATCTCGATTCGGTCGTACTGCGGGCAGGTCGCCGTGAAATAATAGGTACCGTCCGTATGCTTATAGAGATAGGGATCGGCGCGCTGGAGCGCTAAAGGGGAATCGTAGGTCGCCATAAAAACACCGCCTCATCCGAGATTTTCAGACTTTGTCTATTGTACTATACTTCCGCGCCGTTGTCAAGGTCGGCGGGATAAATTCTCTTGATTTTTGGATTTTCGGGGAAGAAGGTAGACGTACGCCCCGATGATGACGACGGCAAGCACCGTCAGAATGACGATGAGGGTGATGCGGAGAACGTCCGATTCGCCGCGGTCGATCTTCGATCCGTCGACGATCGCCCGATACGCCTTCGCGGGGCCGCCGTTTTCGTCTTCGACGTACACGGTCGCCGTGTACGTCCCGTCGCCGTTGTCGACGAACTGCGCCCTCGTGCGCTCGGTGATATGGATCGTCGACCAGTCGTCTGCGACAAAGTCGGTGCCGTCGGGGTTGGCTTTGAGCCATGCGGGCTCGTAGGGGGTGCTCTCCTCGGGGAGGGGAGCGACGTCCGTGAGGTAGTCGGCGGGCACGAATCCGCGCACCGCCTTATATCTTATGAGGGCGTAATCGCGTTCGGGCGCCGAAACATAGCCCTCGACGACCACCTTCGCGCCGCGGGTGAGGCGGGCGTCCTTGAGCGCCCCGTGGAGGCAGGGGAAGAAGTACTCGTTCACGTCGTTTGTGAGGTACCTCTCCGTATCGATCACCGTCCAGTATTCCTCCTCGGGCACGCGGGAGATCTCCCCGTCGAGGCGGAAGAGGGTGGCCGAGAACACGCGGTCGTTCTCGTACTCGTCGTAGAGGACGACGAGGCCGTATTCGTCCTTGGCGGCAAGCAGAATGCCGCGGCGGTCGGCGTCGGTGCGGTAGTAGAAGGAATAAGGGAAGAAGGCGGGGTGCTCTTCGTGCAGAATATCGAGGTCGGTGCGGATGCCGATCGTCCCCGCGGGCACGTCGATAAGCAGCCCTTCCTTCCCGTGGGCGGCAAAGACGGATTCGTACACGCCCGAGGCGTCGATCTCGTCGAGGGTGGGGATGTCGATGACGTCGGGATGGGTGCGCACGGTGTAGTTGTTGAAGAGGAAGAAGAGCTCGTCGTCCTCGAAGCCGAGCGCAAACGCGGCGGGAGCGACGGGGCTTTGATCGAAGGCGAAGTTTTCCCCCTTCACCGTCGCAAGCGGCTCCGCTTCGCCGCTACTCAACTCGCAATATACTTCTTCTTTTATAAGATTGCCCTCGAAGTCGGCGCGGAGGGAGGAATATCCCTCGGGGAGGGCGCCCTCCACCGCCTCTCCCGAGACCGTATTGTCGAGGAATTCCCGCTCGGAGAAGGAGGCGACGGAGCGGTCTCCGTAGACGACGAAGAGCTTTCCGTAGAGGTCGGAGGCGAGGGCGGCATTGGTCTTGCCGTTGTTGCGCTGAACGAGCGCGGCGCCCGCTTCGGCCTTCCCGAAGTTGTGCCCCGTGACGAAATAGACGCTCCCGTACACGCATGCAAGCCCCGTGACGGGGTTGTTGCCCGTCGAATGGCGGTAGAAGAAGGTGCTCTCTCCCGCGCGGTAGAGGTAGACGTCGCTGCCCTCCGCCGCTACGGCGATAATGTTGCCGTCCGTTGCGACAAGGGAGGGGACGTACGCGTCGCCGTTCCCGTCGATACAGGGAATGACGGAGTAGCCGAGGATGCGCGTCTCCTGCCCGCCGTCCGCCCGTTCGGCGCGGGTGAGCGTCGCGACGGAAATGCGGCGGTTGCCCGCATCGGCGGTGACGAGAAGGTCGCCCGCGCGCACGCAATCCACCGCCCCCGAAAGGCGGTTTTCGGCAGCGGACGCCGCCGTGATCTCATAGTCGGTAAAGGAACAGGTCTCCCCGACGGAGAGCTCCTTTACGGCGTTCCCCGCAATGCAGTAGAGCATGCCGTTCGAGCCCGAGAGGGCGGAATAGCCCGATCCTTCCGCGACGGTAACGAGGGGGGAGCCCCCCGTCATGTCGGCACGGTGCAGCCCCCGTTCGTCGGTGAAGAACATGTACTTCCCGATGGCGCAGATGGCGCTCGGCTGGAGCTGACCGTTCTGCGGGTCGAGGAAGAAGGAGACGCCCGCGCTGTCGCTCTTCGTATTGAAGGGGCAGACGGCGCCGTTCATCGCATAGTAGAATACCCCGTCCGCATAGGTCATCGGGAGCTGTGCGGGGAGGTTGGTCGCAAGCGGCTTTTCGATGGAGGGAATGTCCGTCGAGCCGTCGGGAGAGAGGGAATAGAGGGAGGTGGTGGTGCCCATCGTCGTCGTGCCGTAGATCTTCCCGTCGGCGACGATGAAATTGGCAAGGTTGTAGTCGATCTCCTTGACGTCGAAGTCCGAAGCGTCGGGGTCGAGGGTGTGCAGTTTCATCGCGGCGTCGGTAAAGTAGAGGAGGCCGTCCGCGAACTGGATCTTCCCGAAGGTGGCGGAAGAGGACCCGCTGTCGTACACGCGGTAGACGGCGTTTTCCTTGCCGCGGGAATAGAGGTAGATGCGGTTGCCGTCGGCGATCGCAATGTGCGTTTCACTGATCGCAATATCCTTGGGGGAACGGAGGTCGAGGTACTGTTCGTAGCTCCCGGGAAGGGCAAGCATGCCCTCCGCCGTCGTGAGCTCGGCGGCAGACGCCTTCGTTCTCGGCAGGGCAAAGAACGCCGCAAAAAGAAAAAGCAGTGCGGCGAACAAAAAAAGTTTGCGTCCCTTCAAAGGAAATTTCATATCCATAGCAAACATTATAACACGCGCGCGAACGGAACGCAACGGTTTCCGCAAAAAAACATGCGGAAAAAATTTCGGCATATCGGCGCACGTCTGTCAACATTCCGTGATAAAATGAAAATACGAACAAACGTTCGGAATTCTGCGCGGGGTGCGCAGCGGAGGAATGTGCGGATGCACGAGGAGATCACGAAGGTATTTTTATATGCGTTCCCTCAGCTCGAGGGATTTTCCGAGGCGCTTTCGGCGGCGGCGGAGAACAAGGCGGTCCTGTCCTTCCGGAAGGAAAAGACGTTGGAGGCGGCCGCGGCCGTCGCGGAGGAGCTTGTCCTTGCGGAGAGGCTCCGCGCCCTCAAGGAGGACGTTTTGCGGGTGCTCTCTATTCTCGGTGAGAGGGAGAGGGCGCTTGTCGGCTACAAATATTTCCGTGAGGGAAAGAGCGGCGACGGCTTCGAATTCGCCAACTGTTCGAAGCGCAGCTATTTCCGCATGCAGTGCGCTCTCCTTCGCCGCGTGACGGCGGCGTTCGTCGCCCTCGGCTGGTCGGACGAGCGTTTCTTCGAGGAATTTTCGGGCTATCCGCCCTTTCTCTGCGCCCTCCGCGCCGTCAGGGAGGGGAGGGACCGCGTCGCCTGCGCCCATCCCCGCTACGGTTCGCGTTCGTCGGAGGGGGAGGCCCGCTTTCCGCGGAGGACGAAAACGCCGATCGCGACCGCCGCAACGAGCACGATGCAGCAGGCGGCGATCTGTACCCCGAGCGAGGCGCCCTTCGAACTCTCCTTCGGGGGCTCCTCTTCGGCGCTCACGCCCGGGCCCGCGGGGACGGAGAGATAGTCGTCGTTGCGTTCAAAGACGACTTCCTCCTCGGCGGGGATGTAGCCGAACTTCCCGTCGTAGAGGACATAGAAGTAGAGCTGTCCCTTCTCGTAGCGGTCGCCGTAGTAGACGAAGGTGCGCTCGATGCTCGAAAAGAGTTCGTCCACCCCGCTCCCGCCCCCGGGGAGGGTATAGGAGACGGTGATCTCCTTCCGAAGATAGGGTCGGGCGGGGATGAAGTCGACGAAGGTGAGGGCGTCTGTCCGGCAATAGCCCATGACCTTGCGGAAGGGAGGGTCGTTGACAAGATATTCCGCCGCGGTGAATTCCTCCCCGACGCTGAGAACGCGCACATAGTAGCTCTCGGGGAGGAGGAAGAGCTTCTCGTCCTCACTCTCCGCCGCATAAAACCAGACATTGCTGTCCGCGGCGACGGCGTAGCGCAGTTCGTCGGCGGAGGCCCTCTTTACGGGAAGGGGAACAAGGAGGGGAAGAAGGAGCAAAACGAGGGGAATGAGCTTTTTCATACGCGCCATGATAGCGCGTTTTTCCCCGCGGGAGCGCATACCTTTTGACGAATATGAACGAATTATTGGAAATGATCCGCGCGATCGAGGCCGAGCAGCGGCTGCGTGCCGAGCACGACGCCCTCGCCCGCTACAATACGGGTCGGAAAAAACACAAAAAGCAGCTCGAATTCCACCGCTCCAAAAAGCGCAACCGCTGGGTATTCGGCGGGAACCGCTCCGGAAAGACGGAGTGCGGCGCCGTCGAGGCCGTCTACCTCGCCCGCGGCATCCACCCTTACAGGAAGAATAAACCCAACGTGTTCGGGTGGGTGGTGTCGCTCACCTCGCAGGTACAGCGCGACGTCGCACAGAGCAAGATCCTCACCTATCTCCGCCCCGACTGGATCGAGGACATCGTCATGACGAGCGGAAGAAAGGATGCGCCCGCCTCGGGCATCATCGACCAGATCTATGTGAAGAACGTGTTCGGCGGAACGTCGGTCATCGGGTTCAAGAGCTGCGATCAGGGCAGGGAACGCTTTCAGGGGAGCTCTCTCGATTTCGTGTGGTTCGACGAGGAGCCGCCGAAGGATATCTACGAGGAGTGCCGCATGCGCGTCGCCGACCGCAGAGGGGATATTTTCGGTACCATGACCCCGCTAAAAGGGCTGACGTACATCTATGAGGAGATCTACTTAAACCCCAAAAACGACCCCGAGATCTGGTACGAGTTCATGGAGTGGGCGGATAATCCCTTCCTCCCGAAGAAGGAGATCGACCTCCTCGAGAGGACGATGGACGAGACGACCCTCCAGTCCCGCCGCTACGGAAAATTCTGTGCGCGGGAGGGGCTCGTCTACCCCGAATTCGACGAGAGCGTGCATGTTATCGATCCCTTTCCCGTCCCCAAGGAGTGGCAGGATACGATCTCCATCGACCCGGGGCTCAAAAACCCGCTCTCGGCGCACTGGTATGCGGTCGACTACGACGGGAACGTCTACGTCGTCGCAGAGCACTATGCGGCGGGGCTCGACGTCGATTCCCACGCCGACGCCATCCACGGGATCTCCGACCGCATCGGCTGGAAACGGGACGAAAAGGGCCGCCTTTCCGCCCTCATCGATTCGGCGGCCGAGTGCAGAACGCTTGCCGCCGAGAAGAGCGTTTCCGCCCTCTTCTACGAGCGCAACATCCTCGTCAACCCGCGGGTCGACAAAGACGTCTTTTCGGGGATCGCGCAGGTCAAGCGGTACTTAAAGAGGGGGAACGGCTTTCCCGACCTCTACATCTTCCGCGGGTGCACCAACCTCATCCGCGAATTCAAGGGGTACTTCTGGGGGAGCGGCGACACCCCCGTCAAGCGGGACGACCACGCGATGGACGAACTGCGCTACTACCTCATGTCCCGCCCCCGTCCCCCCAAAGTCAAGGAAGAAAAGAGCGAACTCGAAAAGGACCTCATCCGCAGGATCCGCAAATTCAGGAGGAGACCGTGAACAAACTCGACGAAGCCATCCTCAAAGTGGCGCTCGGCTTTTCCCTCGAAGAAGTCACCGAGGAGTACGACGCCAAGGACGGCGAGCTCAGACTCGTCAAACGGCGGGAGACGAGAAAGGACGTCCCGCCCGATCTCAAAGCGGTCAAGCTGCTCATGGACGGACGCGACTATTCCGCCCTGTCCGACGAGGAGCTCGAACGGGAAAAACAGCGCCTTTTACGGCAATTAAAGGAGGAAGAAGATGCAAAAAGACACAATGGCCGAAGCGGAGGAGAAGCGGAGGCGTGACCTTGCCCGCGCGATCGAAGAGGACTTCGAGCGGCGACGGGAGGCGCGGAAGATGCTCGAGCGGGGCTGGGAACTCAACATGAACTTCGTGAGCGGCAACCAGTTCTGCGACCTCACCCCCGCGGGGGAGATCGAGGAGGAGAGCACCGCCTTCTACTGGCAGTCCCGCCGCGCCTTCAACCACATCGCGCCGACGGTCGACACCCGCCTTGCCCGCCTTGCAAAGGTAAGGCCGACGCTCGAAGTCCGCGCCTTTTCGGACGACGAGGCGGACATCAAGACGGCACGGCTCTCGACGAACATTCTGAAGTCGGTAAAAAGCCGCCTCGACCTCGACAAGGTCATCGCCCGCGCCACCCTCTGGTCGGAGACGTGCGGCACGAGCTTTTATAAGGTCGTCTGGAATTTCAACGACGGCAACGTCATCGGCACCGACGCGTCGGGGCACAGCATAAGAGAGGGGGACGTCAACGTCGTCGCGCTCTCTCCCTTCGAGATCTATCCCGATTCCCTCCTTGCGGAGAGCATGGAGGAGGTGGGGAGCATCATCCACGCGAAGGCGGTGCCCGTCTCGGAGATCAAGGAAAAATTCGGGGTCGAACTCCCCGGGCGCATCATAAAGGACTTTGCCTTTGCGCCCTATTCTTCGGCGAGCGGGTGGAAACGCCCCCTCGACGGAGACGCCCGCCCGATCGGGGAAGATCGGGAAATTCTCATTGAACGGTATATCCGTCCGGACGGGGAGCACCCCGAAGGACGGTTGGAGATCGAAGCGGGAGGGGTCCTCCTCTACGAAGGCCCTCTTCCGTACCGCAACGGAGACCGCGGAGAACGCACCTTGCCCTTTATACGGCAGACGAGCATTCCGCTCGCAGGCGCCTTCTTCGGGACGTCCGTCGTCGACCGCATGATCCCTCTGCAGCGGGCGTATAACGCCGTGAGGAACCGCAAGCACGAGTTCCTCAACCGTCTGCTTTCGGGGGTCATCACGGTGGAGGACGGCTCCGTGGACGCCGAGGAGCTGGCGGAGGAAGGACTGTATCCCGGGAAAGTCCTCGTCTATCGCCAAGGCTCCTCCGCACCCGCCTTTCTCGACTGCGGGGAGCTTCCCGCCGAATTCGAGGAGGAGGAAGAGCGCATCTCGGGAGAATTCATCCTCGTCTCGGGGATGAGCGAGATCTCGCGCAATTCCGCCAATCCCACGCACGTCATGAGCGCCGTCGGATTGCAGCTCCTCCTCGATCAGGACACCAACCGCATGCAGATGAGCGTCGAAAGCGTCGAACGCGCGATAAAGGAAGTCGGCAAACAGATCCTGCACCTTTACAAACAGTTCGCGGCGACGCATCGGCTGCTCCGCATGACGGGGACGGGCGGACATACCGAGCTCTTCTATTTCGATGCGAGCGATATCTCGGCGGACGACGTCACGTTCGAGACGGGGTACGACCGCACGCCCGAACAAGAAAAAGAGGACATTCTCCGCCTTCTTTCCCTCGGGCTGCTTTCGGACAAGGAGGGCAACATTCCCGACGAGACCAAAAACCGCGTGCTCGAAGCGCTCGGCTACGGCTCGGCGGAAAACGCACGGGACATCTCCGCGCTCCACATCAAAAAGGCGGAGCGGGAGAACGTGCGTCTTGCGCAGGAGGAGGTGGAGGCGGACGAGTACGACGACCACGCCCTTCACCTCACCGAACATCTCCGCGCCCTGCTCTCGGGCGGGGAAGCGGACGCGGCGACAAAGGAGAGGTTTTTGCGCCACCTCAGTTCCCATCGCCGCAAAGGAGGATAATTCGTGGAAGAGGAAGAAAACGTCTTAGATCCCGCGGACGCCGAGAGCTCGGCACCGCTCGCGGGGAAATTCAAGAGCGTCGATGCCCTCGTGCGTGCGTACGGAGAGCTCGAAGCGGAATTTACCCGCCGCAGTCAAAAACTTCGGGCGCTCGAGGAGCAGCTCCGAAAGAAGGAAGAGGCGCACGCGCCGTGCGGGCAGGGGGAGCTCCGCCGCACGGACACGGAAGGGGAGAGCGCCGCGAAGGAGGAAGTTCCCCTGCAAGCGGTCTGGAGCGTCCCCCTCATGACGAACGAAGGGGTGGGGCTGACGGCGCCGTCTGTCCGTCCCGCCACCGTCGCCGATGCGGGCAAGCTCGCGCTCGGCTACCTGCGAACGCATAAAAATTAAGGAGAAAGCATGATCAATACGACTAACGCGGACAGCGTACTCAAATCTTACTATTTAAGCGCGGTGACGGACCAGCTCGACAAGTCCGCCAACCCCCTCCTTGCCGCCATCAAAAAGACGACGGCGGACGTCTGGGGGAAGGACGTCCGAAAGGCCGTGCGCTACGGCGTCAACGGCGGCGTCGGCGCGGGCACGGAGGTCGGCTCCCTCCCCGCATCGGGCGGAAACAACTACGCGACCTTCGTCTCCACCCTCAAGAACCTCTACGGCGTCATCGAGATCACCGACAAGGCGATCCGCGCCTCGAGCTCTTCGGAGGGGGCGTTCGTCAACCTTCTCAACGACGAGATGGACGGCCTCGTCAAGACTTCGTCCTTCCACCTCGGCAGAATGCTCTTCGGCGACGGCAGCGGGACGCTTGCGAAGATCACGGCGGTCGACGAGAGCAACCACTCTCTCTACACCGTCGACTCCACCCGCAACCTCGCCGAGGGGATGATCGTCGACGTCTACAACACGGGCGGCGCGACGAATACGGCGGGGCGGACGATCACCTCGGTCGACCGCAACGCCTCCAAGATCGTCCTTTCGGGCGCCGCCATTTCCTCCCCCGAGAACTTCACCCTCTGCCTTCAGCACTCCAAGGGGCTCGAGATCACGGGGCTTCAGGCCATCTTCGGGGAGGGCGAATCGCTCTACGGCGTCCCGCGGGAGGGCAACGCATGGCTCACCCCCTATAAAAAGAGCGTGGGCGGCGAGATCACCGAGAACGCCATCCAGACGGCGATCGACGAGGTCGAGGAGCGCTCGGGGAGCAAGATCAACTTCATCGTCTGCTCTTGGGGAGTGAGAAGGGCGCTTCTTTCGGCGCTCTCCGTTTACCGCAAGGCGGAGACGGTCGACCTCGAAGGCGGCTTCCGCGCCCTCAGCTTCAACGGCATCCCCGTCGTCGCCGACCGCTTCTGCCCGAAGGGGACGATGTACCTCCTCAACACCGACGACTTCGCCCTCCATCAGCTCGGCGACTGGCAGTGGATGGAAGGGGAGGACGGCAAGATCTTAAAGCAGGTCGCGGGAAGGCCCATCTACACGGCGACCCTCGTGAAGTACGCCGAGCTCCTCTGCTACCGCCCCTGCGGACAGGCACAGCTCACCGAGATCACCGAGGCGTAAAAAAGGAGGGCGTATGCAGGTCAAAGAAGTGCTTTCGCTTGCGGCGGCGCTCGTCGGCAGGGACGACCTCGCGGCGGAGGCGGAGAATTCCGATCCCTACCTCGACGAGGAGATGAAGCTGCTCCTTAAATGCTACAACATCATCGAGAACGAGATCGCGATCGACTACTTTCCCCTAAAGCGCAAGGAATGCTTTGTGCCCGAGGAGGGCGTCGTGTACTTTTCCGAGTTCTCCCGTCGGCCCGTCTTCGTCTCCTCCGTCGAGGAGGAGGGCACGGCGCGGGCGTACCGTCTCTTCCCCGACCGCATCGAGCTTTCGGAAAGGGCGGGAGAGGTCACCATAGTCTACGCCTTTGCGCCCGAGGAGAAGGGGATCAAGGAGGATTCGGACTTTTCGGGGAAGGTCTCGGCGCGGCTCATGGCGTTCGGGGTGGCGGCGGAGTTCTGCCTCTCCCGCGGGCTCTATCCCGAGGCCTCCGCCTTCGAGGGGAAGTACCACGACGCGCTTCGGGCGGCGAACATCTTCCGGAGGAAGTTGCGCCTCCGCGCAAGGAGGTGGGCATGATCCCCGAAAAGGGCGCCCTTTCCTACGATGTGCGCCGTTTCTTCCTTCGCATGACGCCCGAATTCGTAAGGACCTCTGAAAGCGTCCTCTCATGCACCCTCAATCAGCTCGAGGAAAAGGACGGAAAGTGGATCGCCGCCGAAGGGAGCGCCCTCGTCTCCTCGGGGTTGACGGCGCAGAGGCTCTTTCTCCCGGAAGGCGGCGTCTTTGCGGCGGAGGGCAACGCGCTCACCGCCTACCCGACGGGGGAGGAATTCCTCCTCCCGTCCGTCCCCCGCGCGGTGCTCTCCTACGACCGCTTCAAGGAGAAACGGAAGTTCTACGCCGTGACGGAAACGGGCGTCTATCTTCTCGAAGGGGGAACGGCGCGGCAGGTGGGCTCTTCGGGCGGGAAGTGCGCCGCCGTGCTCGGAGAGAGGCTATATATTGCCTCGGGGAACCTCTTGAACTACACCGCCCCGCTCGAGCCCGAAAATTGGGAGCTTTCGGAGGAGGGCGGGCGCATCGTCCTCACCGAAAACGGGGGAGAGGTCGTCGCGCTCGTCCCGTTCGGGGGGAGGCTCTACCTCTTCCGCGAACACGAAATTCTCCGCCTCCGCGCCGATGCGGGAGACTTAAACTTCCGCTTCGAACGCGTGCCCTTCGACGGGGGAACGCCCGTCGCGGGGTCGGCGGCGGAGACGGGCGGGAGCGTCCTCTTCGTGACGGAGCGCGGCCTCTTCCGCTTCGACGGCGCCTCCTTCCGCCTCGTCTATTCCCCCAAGGAGGGGGAGAGCTTCACGGGGACGGGCGCGGGAGGATGGAACGGAAAGTACTATGCGGGCTTTTCTTCGGGCGGGAGCGATTGCATCTTCGTCTACGATACGGAGGCGGGCGCCCATCTTGTCAGAACGGCGGCGAACGCGCTTGCCGCGGGACGGGACGGGGTGTACTTCCTCCTCGGGAGCCGCCTTCTCCGTCTCTCCGGGCGAAAATTTCCCCTCTACGGAACGTACGAGAGCTCTCTCGATTGCACCTTTGTTTTACGGCGGTACGGCGAACCCTGTTTCTTCGAGGGGATCACCGTCGGCGGGAGCGGGGAATTCCGCGTCGGCTTTTCCTCCGAGTGGGGGAGCGCCGACGTCTACGCCAAGGCGGGGGTGCGTTCGCCCTTCCCGAAAGTTCTCCGCGGCGGAAGGGTGCACCTCACCGTGCGCAGTCCTTCCCCCGAGAGCGTCATCGACGAGATCGTCCTGCACATGCGGGAGGTGAAAGCATGAAGATCGACATCATCGACCTCACCGATCCCCAATACGCCGACCTCTCCCCCGTACAGCTGTCGATGGTGCGGGTCGCACAGGGGAAAAAGGACGAAATCCTCTTAAAGGCGAACGACGCCGCCTCGGAGCTCTTCATGCTCATGCTTGCAAACGGGAACGCCCGTTCGGAGGCGCGGGAGCGGGAGACGGAGAGGATCATGGCGCAGGCGAACGCCGACGTCGACGTCGTGCGGGAGGACCTCCTCCATCAGCTTGCGTACGAGTCGCTCGGCTCGGAGGGGAACGCAAACGGACCCTACCGCTATCCCGAAAATCCCAACTACAGCCTGACCTATTCCCAGCGCTTCCTCGTCGTTCGGAACTATTACATGAACATCGAGAAGGACCCGGAGGTCCGCCTCACCGCCTACTCGATGGATTCGCTTGCCCGCCACTATCTCGGCGAATTTTACGAGACGCTGTACGAACTCCTCGCATCGTACGTCGTATAGCCCCGAAAGGGGAAGAGGGGGAGCCGTCTGCCTTTGCAGGCGGCTCTTTTGCCCTGTATAAAAAGAGGTTTGTTGCGCCAAATTAAAGACATGAAAAAAGTCAAAGGCGAACCGATCGGCAAGACGCGTGAGGAGCGCGAGACCTGCTTCCCCGAACGGCGGAAGGGGGAGATCCGCGGATGACGGGGCAGGGAAACGTCAACCGGAACTACCTCCGCTACGTCAACCGCTTCGACCCGCCCACCAAGCACTTTCAAACTTGCGGCAGGGCCTTCCTTGTCGGCGGATTCATCTGCAGCATCGGGCAGTTTTTCCGTTTCATGCTCGAATTCGCGGGGCTCACGGGGGACGAGCTCGCGGGGACGGTCTCCGTCCTCCTCATCTTTCTCGGCACCCTTCTCACGGGGCTCGGCGTCTACGACCGCATCGGCAAGAACGCGGGGGCGGGGAGCATCGTGCCCATCACGGGATTCGCCAACTCCGTTGCCTCTCCCGCGATCGAATTCAAGACGGAAGGGCTCGTCTACGGCATGGCGGCGAAGATGTTCCTCGTCGCGGGGCCCATCCTCGTGTTCGGCGTCTCGGCGGGGGCGGCGGTCGGGCTCGTATATTGGCTCATCGGGCTGTAATTTCCCCGAAAAAATATCCGAAAAAGAGTTGAAAAACGTGCGCGGATGTGATAGAATAGGGACGATCAAACCAAAGGAGTAAAAAATTATGGCGAAAATAACCGAAAACACCCTCATCGCGGAGTGCCTCGAACTCAATCCGAACGCGGCGGAGATCCTCCTTGCCGCGGGCATGCACTGCTTCGGCTGCGCAATGGCGCACGGAGAGACGATCGCGGAGGCCGTCGCCGTCCATGGCGAGGACCTTACCGCCCTCCTCGAAAAGCTCAACGAAGGCATCGAATAAGTTTTTGTATCCGAAAACCGCCTGCGGGCGGTTTTTTCGTGTGTTCGGAAATTTGCGCTTTCGGCCCGTTTTTGTTTGATAAAAGCGGCGGAATATGCTATAATCGTACGGAATACAGGATGAGGTAGGGCGATGTTACAGGTAAACGGCGTCAGTCTCCAGTACGGGAGCAAAAAATTATTCGAGGACGTAAACCTCAAGTTCACGAAGGGGAACTGTTACGGCATCATCGGCGCGAACGGGGCGGGGAAGAGCACCTTCCTCAAGGTGCTCTCGGGCGAAGTGGAGCCCAACAAAGGGGAGGTCGTCCTCGACAAGAACGAGCGTATGTCCGTACTTGCCCAAAATCAGAACAAGTACGACTTCGAGACCGTCCTCCGCACCGTCATGCTCGGGCATCGGCGGCTTGTGGAGATCATGGACGAAAAAGACGCCCTCTACGCCCACGCCGAATTCACCGAGGAGGACGGCGAACTCGCCGCCCGTCTCGAGAGCGAATTCGCCGAACTCGGCGGCTGGGAGGCGGAGAGCGAAGCGGAGACCCTTCTCAACGCCCTCGACATCCCGAGCGAATTCCACGGGATGCGGATGGGGGAGCTCGACGCCAAGCAGAAGGTCAAAGTGCTCCTTGCGCAGGCCCTCTTCGGCAATCCCGACGTCCTTCTCCTCGACGAGCCGACGAACAACCTCGACCTCCGCACGGCGCGTTGGCTCGAAAATTACCTCCTCGACTTCGAGAACACCATCATCATCGTCTCCCACAACCGCCACTTCCTCAATAAGGTGTGCACGCACATCCTCGACGTCGACTTCGGGAAGATCAACCTCTACCTCGGCAACTACGACTTCTGGTATCAGACCTCCCAGCTCATGGCGCGTCAGCAGCGGGACGCAAACAAGAAGGCGGAACAGCGGGCGGCGGAACTTCGCGACTTCATCGCACGGTTCGCGGCGAACGCCTCCAAGTCGAGGCAGGCGACCTCGAGGAAAAAGGAGCTCGAAAAACTCACGATTTCCGACTTCAAGCCCTCTCTTCGGAAGTACCCTTACATCGACTTCAAGTTCGAAAGGGAGATCGGGAACGACATCCTTGCCGTCGAAAATCTTTCGAAGCGCGGCTACTTCGAGGACCTCTCCTTCACCGTGCAGAAGGGGGACAAGATCGGCATTCTAAGCGATAAATCGACCGCCGTCACCATGCTCTACGACATCCTCACGGGCAAGGAACAGCCGGATGCGGGCACCGTGAAGTGGGGGAAGACCATCTCCTGCTCCTATTTTCCCCTCGACAACGGCTCCTTTTTCGACGGGTGCGACCTCACCCTCGTCCAATGGCTTTCCCAATTCTCCAAGGACCACTACGAGGAATTCCTCCGCGGCTGGCTCGGCCGCATGCTCTTCTCGGGAGAGGAGGCGCTCAAAGAGGCGAAGGTGCTTTCGGGCGGGGAGAAAGTGCGCTGCATGCTTGCCAAGATGATGCTCGAGGGCGGGAACTTCCTCATCCTCGACGAACCCACCAACCACCTCGACCTCGAATCCATCACTTCCCTCAACAACGGGCTCACGGCGTTCAAGGGGTGCCTCATCCTCACTTCGCACGATCAGGAGCTCATGAACACCGTCTGCAATCGGATCATTGTCGTAAACGGCAAAAAGACCTTCGACAAGAACGTCACCTTCGACGAATACGTCGAACTGACAAACGCATAAAACTCAAGGCGGGGCGACCCGCCTTTTTTTCTGTCCGAATCCGAATAAATTCCCCTCGGCTACGAAAGCTAAGGGGTATGGAGAATCGGACGATTTCTTTTCGGAGCCGCCCCCGCATCGTCGCGACGAGCACGGTCGCGGGGACGAAGGAGTGCCGCGGCGTCATCGGCCGCTACGTCGAAACGGCGCTCGACGACGACATGTACGGCGAGAGCACCTACGAAAAGGCGGAGCGCAAGATGCTCAAAAAGGTCATCTTCGGGGCGATCGAAAACGCGGGGCGGAGGGCGGAAGAGGTCGATCTTCTCGTCTCGGGGGACCTCCTCAACCAGATCATCTCCGCGAGTTTTGCGGCGCGGGAGATCCCCGTTCCCTTCCTCGGCGTGTACGGCGCATGTTCGACGATGGCGGAATCGCTTGCCGTCGCCGCCGCATTCATCGACGGGGGATTTATCCGCCGCGCCGTCGCCGCGACGGGCAGTCACTTCGCCTCCGCCGAACGCCAGTACCGCTACCCCCTCGAACTCGGTACGACCCGCCCTCCCCAGTCGCAGTGGACGGTGACGGGCGCAGGGGCCGCTCTTGTCGATTCGGTGGGGGACGGTGTGCGAATTTCGGCGGCAACGCTCGGAAAAGTCGTCGATTTCGGAGTGACGGACGTCAACAACATGGGCGCCGCAATGGCGCCCGCCGCATGCGATACGATTTTAGCCCATTTCCGCGCCACGGGGGAGGATCCTTCCGCGTACGACCTCATCGTCACGGGGGACCTCGGCGCCCTCGGGAGCCGCATTCTCAAAGACCTCACATGGGAGAAGGGGCTCGATCTATCGGGCAACCACGTCGACTGCGGAGAAATCGTCTACAACGTCATCGAGGACGAATTTCAGGGCGGGAGCGGCGCGGGCTGTTCGGCGGTCGTCCTCAATTCCTACTTCTATTCGAAGATGATGGGCGGGAGCCTCCGCCGCATCCTCTTCGTCGCCACGGGAGCGCTGCTCTCTCCCGTCTCCTCGGGGCAGGGGGAGAGCATTCCCTGCATCGCCCATGCCGTCGTCTTGGAGCGCTGAGCGCCCCTTACATATATGGAATATCTTGCCATTCTCCTGATGTTTGTGAAGGCGTTTGCGGTGGGAGGGCTCATCTGCATGCTTGCACAGATCGTCATCAACTTTACCGACCTCACGGCGGGGAAGATCCTCGTCATGTTCATGCTCTTCGGGATCGCCCTGACGGCGCTCGGGCTCTATCAGCCCCTCGTCGAGTTTGCGGGGGCGGGGGCGACCGTTCCCATCTCGGGCTTCGGCTACCTTCTTGCAAACGGAGCGATGAAAGGGGCGGAAAAGGGACTTTTCGAGGCGCTTACGGGCCCCCTTGCCGCGGCAAGCGCAGGAGTCTCCGCCGCCGTCGTCTTTTCCTTCCTCATGGCACTTCTCTTCCACTCCCACACCAAACAGAATTAGGTTTCCGAATTTGTCATACCGATCCATGCGTTCTTAATATGTCATACTGAGCCATGTGCATTCTAATACGTCATACTGAGCGAAGCCCGCAGGGCGAAGTCGAAGTATCACCTTATTATTGGATTTACCGCGGAGGCGCCAAGGGAAGAGGCGTGCCGCCCGTCCTTTCTCTCTCTTGCCCCCTCCACTGGAGGGGGGTAGGGGGGTGGGCCGCCATTTCTTACTCAACAGCCCTGTGGGCTGTGAGTGGCGGCCCACTGGAGGGCCGGCAAGCCCGACGAGGTTTCGGCAGTC